>DXHJ01000129.1 GCA_019113475.1 Candidatus Dorea intestinavium
ACTTGCCTCCTAAAGTACATAAGAACCGTGGGACACACGGGAATAGCTCGCTGATACTTGCACCAATAGGTGCATTGAACGAGAAGCCCTCATCTCTAAGTTTTAGAACGTAGATGATGGGAGTATGTCACATAATAGTTCGCAGGCAAAAGATGAAGAGCAGATGTTAGCAGTTATTAAAGAAGCCCAAGGATTATTTCATAAAGTAAAAACTGAAAGTGATGAAATTCTTCTTATTAAAAGAGCGCTAAATTTAGAAGCCTATTGTGCGCTAGCTTTAGGTGATGCTAACGCAGTTATTAACCTCTTAGAAAGTGAAGACCGAGAAATTAGTTCATCAGCAACAATTTTAGCTTCGGCTTATCAGATGCAAGGAAAGAATAAAGAAGCAAAAGAAGCGCTACAAGTAGAAACCTATCAGTTTGTAATTGCTCTTTTGGGTGTACTTCCCCAATATCTTTCGCTTTGCTTTGATGATCAAAATGCTTTTGAAGAGACTTATAAAAGGGCGATAAATTTGGTGGCATCATTTAAAATCAAGAAGCTTCATCCCATGATCCTTGTTAATCTTTATTTAGTAGCGGCTAGTGGCTATTTAAGCTTTAAAGAGAAAGAAAAAGCCTTAGATATTTTAGAAGAATGTGTACTGCTTGTTACGAGTGATATTTATCCATTGAAATTAAAAGGGGATGAGTATTTTGATCTTTTAGATAATTGGATAGAAAATCTAGAATTAGGAGAACAGCTGCCCCGAGATGAAAGAATCATGCGCCAAAGCATGGTCGATGTAATAGCAAAAAATCCGACTTTCGCCCCATTGCAAGAGGAATATCGTTATAAGTGTTTATTAGAAAAGTTAGAAACTGTAAAAGGAGATCATTAAGAAGATGGAAGAATTTATTCAATATTGGCCATTTTTAGTGCCGCTAATTATTTTACAACTAACCTTGGCAATTATCGCGCTGGTTCATGTAATTAAACATCCGCACTATCGCTTTGGTAATAAAGGGTTTTGGATTGTAGTAGTGCTTTTCTTTCAATTTATTGGCCCATTGATTTATTTTGTTTTTGGCAGAGGAGAAGAATAGGAAAATTTAATCTTTATCACTAACAAAAAGGTGCGTACTTGTATGCTTCCCTGGGGATAGATAAAATTAGAATTGAGTAAGAAAATTCTAATTTAGTAAAGAAGGGAGCAATCATATGAAAGCAGTGCTATTACGTGATGTGACACCGGCGAAACAGGTGCACTTAGAAGAAGTGGAAATACCACCGGTACGAAATGGTTGGGTATTGGTAAAGGTGAAAGCTTTTGGTATGAATCATTCCGAGCAAATTTTAAGACTTTCAGAAATAAAGGCTGACTACATTCAAAAGCCGATTATTCCGGGAATTGAATGTGTGGGTGAAATTGCGGATGCCTCAGATAGTGATTTTAAGATTGGACAAAAAGTAGTGGCTTTAATGGCCGGCATGGGTAGAAACTTTAATGGTAGCTACGCAGAATATGCACTTTTACCAACAAGTAATGTGTTTGTGATCAACTCAGAGCTACCTTGGAATCAGTTGGGAGCGATTCCAGAAACTTATTTTACAGCCTGGGGTTCACTTTTTGATTCCTTAAGACTAAGTGTTAAGGATACCTTATTAATAAGAGGAGCGACTAGTTCCCTTGGTTATGCGGCACTTCAGTTGGCTAAGGCGCTAGGTTGTAAGGTTATAGCTACGACTCATAAAAAGGAAAAGTTACCACTGCTTGCGGCAGCAGATGAAGCCATTGTGGATACAGGGGTGCTTGGTGGTATTTACGCGTTGAACGGTTTTGACCCTATTAAAGAAATTCCTAATGGTGTCTATTTAACGGGATTTTTTAGTAATTACCCAACTCAAGCAGCAATCACTGCTATTTTTGACTTTATAAAACTTCATCAACTGAAACCGGCTATGGGAAAGAGCTTTACTTTTGCAGATATTCAAGAAGCTTGCCAAGCGCTTGATGAGGGCCAGGTACAGGGAAAAATTGTGGTAACCATATAAAATAAGTCTTAAGGTTATTAAGGAATGGTGGTAGGAGAAGAAAAATGGATATTTTAAAGATTAGTGGATTAACAAAAAGCTTCGGTAGCCAAGTGGTTTTAAATAATTTCCAGATGCAAGTGCCAGAACACTCGGTATTTGGCTTTGTGGGTCCGAATGGAGCGGGAAAAACCACCACCATGAAATTAATTTTGGGACTTTTAAGACCGGATGAAGGCAATATAATGGTTTGCAATGAAAAAGTAAAATACGGTGAAACAAAAACTAATCGCTATATTGGTTTTTTACCCGATGTACCAGAATTTTATAATTATATGAAGCCCCAGGAATATTTAAAACTTTGTGGACAGATTACCGGATTAGAAAAAAGAGAAATAAAAGAAAAAAGCGCAGAACTCTTAGAGTTAGTAGGCCTTAGTAAGGTGAACAAAAGAATCGGTGGTTTTTCTAGGGGCATGAAACAGCGCTTAGGCATTGCCCAGGCTTTAATAAATGAACCAAGGCTCTTAATCTGTGATGAACCAACTTCTGCCCTAGACC
Source organism: Candidatus Dorea intestinavium (assembly GCA_019113475.1). GTDB lineage: Bacteria > Bacillota > Clostridia > Lachnospirales > Lachnospiraceae > Aequitasia > Aequitasia intestinavium. The sequence goes on from DXHJ01000129.1 coordinate 2,578, forward strand.
CTCTTGGGCGCAAAGAAATATTAGATTTATTGTCCGTTGTTAGAAAGAAAACTACAGTTTTATTTTCTACCCATATTTTATCAGATGTGGAACGTATTTGTGATCAGGTGTTAGTTATTAATAAAGGACAAGCTGTTTTAGCCGGAACTTTATCGGAAATTAGAGCTCATCACCGTCATAATACTTATCTACTAGAGTTTGCTACAATAAAAGAAGCAGAAAAATTTACCACAAGAGAAGAGTTAAAAAATAAGAATATCTTGGTTATAAAAAAGGAAAAGACAGTAACGATAAAACTAAAAGAAAAGACAGTAGATGGTGTCTTCCTGCTAAAGGTATTAAGCCAAATGGGGATTGTTCCGCTAAAGTTTCTCCAAGTAGAGCCCTCCTTAGAAGACTTGTTTGAGGAGGTAATAAAATGAGAAATTATAGAATTTTTTTAAAGAAAGAATTAGTAGAATATTTTAAGACTTATAAGCTGATTTTATTAGTTCTAATTTTTGCTATCTTTGGGATTACAAATCCTCTTCTAGCCAAACTAACTCCGGTAATATTGGAGAAGTTTGCCGAATCCGGGGCTAAAATTACGCTGCCAGAACCGACGGCTATAGATGCCTGGATGCAGTTTTTTAAAAACGCGACCCAAATGGGACTGATTATTTTAGTTATAATCTTTAGCGGTATTCTGGCAACGGAACAGGCGAAGGGAACTTTGATTAATTTATTGACCAAAGGATTAAGTAGAACTAGTGTAGTTTTAGCTAAATATACAGCTATGTTAATTGCTTGGAGTGGTAGTTTACTTTTATGTTTTGCTTTAAGCTACGGTTATACAAAATTTTTGTTTCCAGGAAAACTACCTAAGCTCTTAGTTTTTGCTGTTTTTTGTTTGTGGCTATTTGGCGCTTTTTTATTGGCCATGCTTTTATTTTTTGCGGTACTTTCTAACACTCATTACGGAAGTATGATTGGCACCGGGATAGTAATTATGCTAGAGATGTTAATAAATATGCTACCCAAGGTAAAAATATGGAATCCGCTTTCGCTAGTTAATAGAAATATGGAACTAGTTAGGAATCAAATAGCAAAAGAGGCGCTGTTTAAAAGCCTAGGGCTTACCACAGCTCTGACCATTATTTTAGTAGTAATGGCGGTAATGGTCTTTAAAAAGAAGAAATTATAGGCAAAAGTTAAATTAAAGAGGCTTTAAAAGTTCGTGCTTTTTCTTTGCTTTGCGTAAATAGATTTATTCATATTAAAAACATAAGAAATGCTACAGACAATAAAAAAATAAGGCAGATTTTGAAAACCAAATACTTCAGCACCAATCATGATAGGGGCTAATAGGGTGTTGGAAGCACTGCCAAATACGCTGGCGTAACCAAGGGCAGCAACTAGTGCAGGAGGAAGATTTAAAAGACCGGCAAGAATCACTCCCAAACTAGCGCCAATGGCAAAAAGGGGAGTTACTTCTCCACCTTGAAAGCCAGCAGACAAAGTGATGATGGTCAATATAAATTTAAGGAACCAATCCCAAGGTTTTATCTCTTGTGAAGAAAAACTACTGGTAATTAAATTTGTGCCTAGTCCGCTGTAGCGGCCTTGGTAGAAAAGAAGCAGTAGGATACTTAAGGCAATCCCCATTACAAAAATGCGGATAATAGCCTGGGGAAGGACTGACTTAGCGATATTCTTGGCTTTTTTTAGACACCAAGCAAAACCGCCGCCAATGATACCAAAGAGAAATCCTAAAAGAATTAGTTTTCCCCAGGTGGCTGGTGTTAAAGCCAGGGTCGAAGTTAAAGGAAATGAAAATTTTTCCAGTCCTAAGAGCTGGGCCGTGCTACTGGCAGCATAAGCGGCAGTAAAAGCCGGAAGCAAAGCACGGTATTTTAGGGAGCCCGCCACTAAGACTTCTAGGGCAAATAAAGTGGCTGCAATGGGGGTGCCAAAAAGGCCGGAAAAACCAGCCGCCATACCAGTGACGAGAAAGATGGAGGAGGCATTTTTAACGGGAAGCCGTTTCCCCAGCCAATGAGAAAGAGTGGCACCAATTTGTACAGCAACTCCTTCTCGTCCGGCACTACCACCAAACAAGTGGGTTAGCCAGGTTCCGGATATAACAAAAGGAACAAGTCTTAGGGGGATAACTTCCTCTTCGCCGTGGCCCACAGCAAAAACAAGATCCATGCCCCGACTACTGGCGCCACCATAGCGTTTATAAAAAAAGGCTATGATCACACCAGCTAAAGGAAGAAAGGGGATTAATAGTAAAGGATGAAGGACACGCACATCGGTTAAGAATAGCAAAACTCTGCCAAAAAGGGCATCCATTGCACCCACTATGGCACCGATAAAGAGACCAAAGGGTGCTAATAAAATTTGTTCATGATAAGTCATAAAAATAAGTTTAAGTTTTGTAGTCATAATTTTTCTCCAATCAAAAAGCTGATAACCCCTGTGTTTCCACAGAAGTCATCAGCGTACTAGCGGTTCGGAAAGTTTCCCGGGAGAACTTCATTCCCATTTATTGTTTATAAGTATAACGATGTTAGATATGTGTGTCAAATTTTTATTTGCCCTTTACCTTCATTATTTTTTTCAGTTGGGCAAGCCGGTTTAAGGCCTCATAAAGTGTTTCGTTTTTCTTAGCGAAATGTAGTCGTATATAATTGCTGACATCTTCCTTAAAGAAACTTGATCCGGGAACGGCGCCAACACCCACTTCTTTTGCGAGGCTTTCACAGAAGCTTAAATCGCTGTCATAGCCAAATTCAGAGATGTCAATTAGAACGTAGTAAGCGCCAAAAGGAGTGCTGTGAGAAAGACCAATGTCGTCTAAGCCTTTCAAAAACAAATCTCTTTTTTCAGTATATTTACTCTGCAAATCCCGGTAGTATTCATCACCAAACAAAAGTCCCGTGACAGCGGCTTCTTGAAGAGGCGCGGCAGCACCCACGGTAAGAAAATCATGGACCTTTTTTGCGGTCTCGATAATAGCCTCGGGAGCGATAATATATCCCAGTCGCCAGCCGGTAATAGAGTAGGTCTTGGAAAGAGAACTGCAAGAAATCGTTCGTTCAAACATTCCCGGCAGAGAGGCAAAATAGGTGTGAACATGAGGGGCATAGACGATGTGTTCATATACTTCATCGGTAATTACATAGGTATCATACTTTTGGGCAAGGTCGGCGATAATTAGTAGCTCAGCCCTTGTAAAGACCTTCCCGCAAGGGTTCGATGGATTACAAAGGATGAGAGCTTTAGGATTTTGTTTAAAGGCTTCTTCCAATTCTTCGGGGTTAAAATTAAAGGCCGGAGGCGTTAGGGAGACATAGATAGGTGTAGCCCCACAAAGAATAGCGTCGGCACTGTAATTTTCATAAAAAGGAGAAAAGACAATGACTTTATCTCCGGGGTTGGTAACGGTAAGCATTGCTGCCATCATGGCTTCAGTGCTGCCACAAGTAACTAAAACTTCCTTATTGGGATCGATATTTAGTCCCATAAAGTGGCTTTGCTTCTTGGCTAAGGCTTCACGAAAATTTTGCGCTCCCCAAGTAATGGAATACTGATGGAAGTCTTCTTTGGCGACTTCTGCTAGACGATTTTCAATTTCTTTTGGTGGAGCAAAATCCGGAAAGCCCTGGGAAAGATTCACGGCGTTATATTGATTGGAAACCCTTGTCATGCGGCGGATAACGGAGTCTGTAAAGGAGTTAGTTCTACTGGATAATGGTTTCATATTAATTTTCACCTCTTCCGGTTAAATAAGATTTTTTATTGTTTAAAATAAAATGATGATCTAAGGATGCTTTAATACTATTCATCACTTCGATATTTATAGCAGGCGTCCCGGCAAAAAAATAATTTCGTTTTGTAAGACCAATACCGTGTTCCCCGGAAACCAGGCCACCAAGTTCATAAGCCTTTTCATAAATTTGCTTCATATTCACTTGCAGTACTTCATTCCATGCGGCAGCATCTCTAGTGCCACGAACGACACAAAGGTGCACATTGCCATCGCCGGCATGCCCAAAGCTGACAATTTGGAGCCCGGTTTCTTCTTCCAGTTGATTGACAAAGCTGATAAATTCTGCTGATTTATTAATCGGGACAACAATATCTACGGGTTCTTGTTCTGATTTTGCTTCTACGGCTTTTACTAATGCTCCGCGGACTTTCCAAATATCAGCGGCTTCCTCATCTGTAAGAGCAATGAAATCCAAGGCACCGGTCTTTATGGCCAGTTCTTTTACTCTTTTCGTATTATGTTCTATTTCCTCTTTGTGGCCATCAAAAGTGACGAGGATGTAAGAGCCGGCGTCTTGTCTGGGATAAGAGATTCTGGTAAATTCTTCTCCTAAACTTACTACCTTTCGAGAAATAAATTCCACAGCGGTAGGATGTGCATCGGCTTGAAGAATTTTTAAGACGCTTCCTATTCCGGCCTCAAGATCTTGATAAGGAATAATAGCGCTAACTGTTTTTTCCGGAGCCGGGATAAGTTTTAGCAGGCATTTGGAAATGATACAAAGTGTTCCTTCTGAGCCGACAACTAAATTGGTGAGAGAGAGTCCACTAGCATCTTTGATATTTTTCCCACCAATATTTAAAATTCTTCCATCTGCCAGTATCACTTCCAGGCCTTTTACATAATCTCTTGTTACGCCGTATTTGACAGCTCGCATACCACCGGCATTGGTACTGATATTGCCACCGATGGTGGACTCCTTTTCCCCGGGATCAGGAGGATAAAAGAGTCCAATTGTAGCAAGTTCTGATTGTAAATGACTAAGTAAGATACCAGGCTCTACTGTGATAGTCATAGTTTCTTGATCAATTTCTAAGATATGATTCATCTGGCTTAAATCGATAATTATGCCACCTTCTACCGGAACCGTGGAACCAACTAAATTGGTGCCGACGCCTCTTGGTGTAACAGGGATATTATTTTCATAAGCATAATGCAATAACCCACTGATTTCTTCGGTACTTTTCACAAAGATGAGAGCACTTGCATGTCCTTTTAAGCGGCCTAACGTATCGCTTTGGTACTTTTCTTCAATTGCAGAATCAAACTTGACTCTGCTTTCGTCTTTTATAATTGCTTTTATGATTTCTTTATTTAATTCCATGACCATCACCTTCTTTTAATTTACTACTATTTATTTGCCAACAAGTCTTCGTCCCAACCAACCTTTATAAAATAGCCACCATAGGTGTCATTAAATACTTTCTCTGTAGCTTCTGTTTGGAAGGCTTTTACGACCTTTTTATAAAGCTCTACTTTTTCAGGGTCATTTAAATCTTCGTTTCTGGCAGCAATGAGGCACCAATATTCTTTTTGATCAAGGACGGTATCTTTGTAAATTGCGTCTTCTGTTTTAAGGCCAAAGTCAAGAGCGTAATTTCCGTTAACAACGGCAGCGGTTACATCTTGCAGTGCAGAAGGAATGGTGTTGGCTTTTAGTTCTTCAATTTTGATTTTTACATTGTATTTTGTAATGTCATCAAGGGTAGGATTAAAGCCGGCTTTAGCATCTAGAGTTATCAGTCCCGCTGCTTCAAGGACTTTAAGTGCACGACCACCATTTGTCACATCATCGGGAATGGCGATGGTATCCCCATCTTTAATTTTGTCAACGGAGGAAATAGACTCCGAATATAAGTTTAAGGGAATGATAAAGGTGTTACCGATATTGGTAATATCGTAGCCGTTTGACTTGGCATCATCGGCAAGAAAAATTTGGTGCTGGAAAGCGTTTAGATCAATCTCTTTATTATTGAGGGCGTTATTTGGTGTAACGTAGTCGGAGAACTGGACGAACTCAAGATTAATACCTTCTTTTTTAAGTTCTTCTTGTGCCGGCGTCCAAAGGTCTTCATAGATTGCACCAACAAGGCCAAGTTTTACAGTTACTTCTTCTGCTTTTGTATCGGTGCTGTCTGCCTTAACTTCTTGTTTAGCAGCGGATTTTCCACCACATGCGGTGAGTAGAAAGGCGAGGGTAGCGATGATAAGTATCAGTGATGTTATTTTTTTGTTTTTCATATTATTATCCTCCGTTTAATGGGTATTCTTTTTTATAATTATGGTTCCGATAAGTTGTATAATGCTTACGATTAAGATTAGTACGATGACAGTAACCCAAGTGACATCAAGCATATTTCTATCATGACCGTAGCGAATGGCAAAATCACCAAGGCCACCGGCACCAACAGCGCCAGCCATGGCAGTCAGTCCAACAAGGGAGATGGCAGTAAGAGTCGTAACTCGGGCAATAGGGACAATACTTTCTTTTAAGTAAACTCTAAAAATAATTTCTAAAGGACTTGAGCCCATGGAAAGAGCAGCTTCAATGAGTCCGTTATCAGTTTCAGCTAAGGCTCCTTCTACTTGTCTAGAAAAGAAAGGAACTGTACCAAATATGAGAGGGACTATAGCTCCTTCAATATTAATGGCGGTGCCCATGATTAACCGAGACAAAGGCATAAGAGCTGTTAAAAGTATAATAAAAGGGATGGAACGCAGAAAGTTAATAACCTTATCTAAGAACTGATAGATAATCTTATTTTCTAAAATTGCGCCGGGTTTAGTTACAATAAGCAGTACACCGAAGAGGACTCCCAGAATAAAGGAAATCACACCGGACCAGAGAACCATCACTAGCGTATCAATGATGGCCTGATAAAAGTCCGGAAGCTTTGTTAGAATATTAGGAATTAGTTTGTTAAGCAGTTCTTGCATCTTTTAGCACCTCCACTCCGACCTCTTTCTGATAAAGGTAGTTTATTGCGGCTTGAATTTCGTCTTTGCTGCCACTTATGATAGCTACAGTACCTCCAATAGGCGAGTCTTCAATAATTTCTATATCGGCAAAGATAACATTTAGTCGTACCTTGAACTTTTGCGAGACAGTAGAAATTAAAGGTTCTGATGTGTTTTTCTTTACATAGGAAAGTCTTACAATAACTTCTCCCGGGTTTAATTTAGAAATAGTTGCATGGTCAGCGATTAGCGCGTCAATTTTTTGCAAATTTGATGTTGATTTAATGAAATTTCTTGTTACGGTTTGTGTTGGATTTAGGAAAACGGAGAAGACATCGCCCTTTTCCACGACTTCTCCGGCACTCATTATGGCAACTTTGTTGCAGATTTCTTTAACAACGGCCATCTCATGAGTAATTAAGACGATAGTTATTCCCAATTTTTTATTAAGCTTTTTAAGCAGGGCCAGGATTGACTTGGTAGTTTGTGGGTCAAGAGCGGAGGTGGCTTCATCACAGAGGATGATTTTGGGATCGTTGGCCAGTGCCCTGGCAATAGCCACTCTTTGCTTTTGCCCTCCGGATAGTTGTGTGGGATAAGCGTTTTCTTTATCCGCTATGTCAACAAGTTCTAAAAGTTCTGATACCTTCTTTTTAATTTCGGCCTTTTTAAGTTTGCTACCCTTAAGGGGATAGGCAACATTTTCGAAGATTGTTCGGGAATTCATCAAGTTGAAATGTTGAAAGATCATTCCAATCTTTTTTCTGGCCAGACGAAGTTCTTTAGGGGATAAAGTGATTAAATCACTTCCATCTATTTCCACCTTTCCGGTGGTTGGACGTTCCAACAGATTAATACATCTAACCAAAGTGGACTTTCCGGCTCCGGAAAAACCGATTATTCCATAGATATCGCCGTCGTCTATTTGCAGGTTTACATCTTTTACTGCTTGAAAACTTTTCCCGTTATCTTCAAAGATTTTATTTATATTTTTTAGTTCAACCACTTTTATTCCTCCATAACTACTTAATTAGGCAATAAAAAAGGAAGCCGATTTATGGCTTCCAAAAATGCTACCTAGGATTAATTACTGACATTTAGGCATAGGCATTCGTATAATGCCCGCATCTTTGGAGTGCATTACAATTTTTTTATAACACATATTCATCATATTCATATTTGTGGTTTTCATAATGTTGAGCTCCTTTCGTTTGATAGACCTAGTATATTATTAGATTTATCTAGTGTCCAATATTTGAACTGTATGTCTGGATATAGTTTGTTACTATAACGAAAAGTAAGAGAAGAAGATTGAAGAACTATATAAGTACACAAGCTTAAAAAATTTAAGGCATTCGAAAGAGTGTCTTTTTAGTTATTTGAAATTATGTTTGGTAGGTATTTGGTAAATAAAGATGTGATTCGAATACGTATACAAAGCGAAAACCCCTCAACCACAAGGGCTAAGGGGCTTCGTTGTTTTATAGTTATCTAAAGGAATGAGAGCGCCTTTTAGCCAGTTTATATAGTGTTATAACGTGTTACAAGCGCATAAAACGGAGCTTCTTTAAAAGCATAGATTTTATAAAATGTTATAGTTTATTATGGGAATTTGGAAAAATCAAGCTTATATTGCTAAGCATATGCATATTTAGGTAAAGGGAAGTACATCAGAATCATCTATATTTTTAACTCTTTTAATTCTTCCATATAAGTTATTTAATATGATTGTTTGTAATTTTGATGTCTGTGTACTAAAAAAACCAACAAAGTCCTTTAATGCATCAAATGTAATCTCTTCATGATAGTACGTATATCCACTTTTTATAAAGCAAGAAATGACATCTGAAACATTATTTATAGTAGATTCCAGTGCATTATTTAACAAAACAGAATTTAACGATTCTAATACTGTATTAGGGTCGCTTTCAAGTGTAACAGGACCTTTTGTAGTTGCTAAACATCGGCTGAGAGAGTCGGCAAAATATGAATAGGTATATTTTTCAGTATCGTTAAAATCAACTTTACTAAAGGCATTTCCATCAATAGCTGAGGCGATACTTTGAAAAGAGCTAAATCTTAGCATTTCATTGCTTTGAATCATATCACTAATAATATCATCATAGTTAAAGGTAGAAATAGAGTTTTTTTTAATGATATTTCTGAATAAATAACCAATATAAAAAATTTCTGTTTGATGGTTATACTGTTTCTTTTCTATTAATTCAAGAGGTAATTGTGATGCGGGCCAATTAAGAAAGATGCTAGCAGATTCATCTTTTACTTGTTGTACGCTTTTACCAAAGCCAAAATCAATTATTTTAACATTACCGTCCTTAGTAACCATAATATTTTCAGGCCTAATATCTCGGTGAAGAATATGTTTACTTTCTAAATAAGAAAAAGCGTGTATGGTTTGCGTGAATATTGAATTAAGGTCTTCTTCAGGATAAAAAAGGAAATAGTCGTTAATGCTCATTCCTTCTATATACTCCATTAAAATATAACCAGTATTTTGCTGAGGATAAAGCTGATAATTATATATTTGAACAATATTTTTATGAAATAATTGATACATTATTTTGATTTCCTCAATAAATCGATTATATGAATCAGTTGAGTTATTCTCTTCAATAGGATCAAATTTCTTACAGACTAGATTTATATCCATGACGGGA
>DXHJ01000130.1 GCA_019113475.1 Candidatus Dorea intestinavium
AAAAGAATTCAATCCAAAACAAAATGGATGCCTCCTGCACAATACAGGGAAGCATCCATGGGTTCCGCCTAAGTTAAATATTAATATGTCCAGGATTCTGGGTACATATCATTATGATCGATAGGGTCTTCTTTTAACGCCAATAATTGTTTGCCGCCGCTATGGTTTGAAATTCAATGGCAACGACTTGAGCCGCTGCTGTCAATGCTTTAGCATCAGAGGCATAATCTGGTCTGCCGGCTTTTAATATATCTAAATCTGGTTGTATCTTATGGATGGTATGACGAGCAATTAGCATGGCTAATTCACGTCCCTCTTCTGGAGTAGCTGTTATGAGCGTTCCGCCGGGAATTGCTGTGCGTTCGCTTTCTGGTAATAAGTTTGGCATAGTGCAAGCTCCTTTCTGCATAAAGTGCAAGGTGTCCTCGTAACAACTTTATTTTATCATATTCTAAAAAGCCCTGCAATGGCGTTTACTCTTCCTCTTGTTCATTTAATACTCTTTTAACTTTTTCGTAACTAAAGCCTTTTCGTACAAAAAAGGCAATCGCTTTTTGTTTTTCTTTATATTCCATTTCCGTAAAATGATAATGTTTTTTTAGTGCTAGACTTTTAATTGCTTCTTCTTCATTTTCTGCCAAGTATTCTTCTGCTAATGCTTCTTCTATTACTTCTTTGGGAAGTTTTTTTGTCATTAATTGTTGTTTAATCTCTGCTTTACTTTTCGATTTTTTCCGACTATTTATAAAATTTAAGGCATATCTTTTATCATCTAGATAGCCATAGCCGGCCACATAAGCTAATGCTTCTTCTATTACATGATCACGATAACTTTTACTTTTTAATTTTTCTCGTAGTTGTTGGGAGGTTCTATCCATCTGCTCTAATAGATGCATTACATATTTTTTAGCTCGTTTTATGACAATGTTTTTTTCAATCTCTTGTATTTCTTCCTCGGTAATTTCTCTACCTTCTTTTATTTTACAGCGAGAGAGTTCACTTTTGCTTAAAGCAAAAGTGAACTCCCCCTCAACATATACTTTACTTTGATAAGTATTAACTCTTTCGACTAACGTTACAAGCATTTTATTCTTCCTTTGTCTCCTGATCAGCAACTTCTTCTTTACTGCTGCCATCTAGCTGATAAAAATCTCGCACTTGACGGTCCAATTCTTCCATTACTTCTGGATGACTGGTTAAATAAGTTTTAGCATTTTCTCGTCCTTGCCCAATCTTTTCTCCATTATAGGCATACCAAGCGCCACTTTTATTTACCAAATCAAGTTTCGTTGCTAAGTCAAGAACATCTCCTTCTTTGGAAATTCCTTGACCAAACATAATATCAAATTCAGCTTCTTTAAAAGGAGGGGCAATTTTGTTCTTCACAATCTTAACTCTAGTTCTATTACCAATCATTTCTCCCCCCTGCTTTAGGGTTTCAATTCTTCTTACATCCATTCGGACAGAAGCATAGAATTTTAAAGCTCTTCCACCAGAAGTAGTCTCCGGATTGCCAAACATAACCCCCACCTTTTCACGAAGTTGGTTAATGAAGATTACCACACAGTTGGATTTACTAATCACAGGCGTTAGTTTTCTAAGAGCCTGAGACATAAGTCTTGCTTGTAAGCCTACGTGAGAATCACCCATATCTCCATCAATTTCTTGCCTTGGCACAAGAGCCGCAACCGAGTCAATAACAATAATATCAACAGCACCTGATCTGACCATGGTCTCGGCAATTTCAAGGGCTTGATCACCACTATCGGGTTGGGAGATATAAAGTTCATCGATATCAACGCCAATATTCTTCGCATAGGCTGGGTCAAGAGCATGTTCTGCATCGATAAAACCAGCAATTCCGCCCCTTTTTTGTACTTCTGAAATCATATGTAAAGCAACCGTTGTTTTACCACTTGACTCCGGACCATAAATCTCTATTACCCTACCTTTAGGAACGCCACCAAGTCCTAGGGCTAAATCAAGGCTTAGGGAACCAGTAGGTACGGTTTCCACGGCGGTTCTAGCGGCTGGATCACCTAACTTCATGACCGTTCCTTTACCATAATCCTTTTCAAGCTTCGCAATTGCTGCATCTAATGCTTTTTGTTTATTATCACTCACCATAATTTATTTTTCTCCTTTTAGAACACTTGTTCGCTCATTGATTATTATCTTATGCTATTTACTTTAAAAAGTCAAGGGAATGTTTTGTTTGAAAAAACAAGAAATCTTTAGAATGTCGAAGTCTCTCAACACTCTAAAGATAACATAATTTGTCTTTCTTTGTAAAGGAGTAGTGGACTATTTCATTGTATCTACTCGCTTTGCGATAATCTTATTGTAATTTTCTACTTGTCTGTCATAAACTTCGTCCATATAAGTTGAATGAAGCATAAAGTCCGCTGTCGCTAAATTATTAGCAACCGGTATATCATACACTACAGCAATTCGCAGAAGTGCTTTAACGTCTGGATCATGTGGCTGCGCTTCTAGGGGATCCCATAAAAATACCATGAAATCAATTTGGCCTTCGACAATCTTTGCACCTATTTGCTGATCACCACCTAAGGGACCACTGTTATAGCCTTTAACAGGGAGCCCTGTTTTCTCCGAAATAAGTTTCGCTGTTGTACCAGTTCCACAAAGGAAATGTCGACTAAGAATCTCCTTGTTTTTATTGCACCACTCCACCAACTCTTTTTTCTTTCCGTCATGGGCTACTAGCGCAATGTGCTTTGTTTTACCAATTTCAAATGAAATATAGTTATCTTGTACCATACCTAGACCTCCTTATTCTTTGTGTGCAATCTCTCCTTGCTTTTTATAAATACTATCCTTTAAAACCACCCCGCGAACACTAGATAAAGGATAAATATTTGTGTTTTTACCAATTACGGTCCCTGGATTTAAAATAGAACCACAACCAACTTCTACTTGGTCGCCAATCATCGCTCCAAATTTTTTAAGTCCCGTCGCAATTTTTTCTTTACCATCTTTAACAACTACCAGTTTTTTATCTGATTTAACGTTAGAAGTAATAGAACCTGCTCCCATATGGGCCTTATAGCCTAAGATAGAATCTCCTACGTAGTTATAATGAGGAACTTGAACATTATCAAAAAGGATTACATTTTTAAGTTCTGTTGAATTTCCTACGACTGCATGATTTCCCACAATAGCATTGCCTCTAATAAAAGCACAATGTCTAACTTCTGCCTCTTCACCTATAATTGCTGGTCCTGTGATGTGAACAGAAGGATAAACTGTGGCATTTTTAGCAATCCAAACATCTCCTTCTAAGGCTTCATATTTATCTTTTGGTAGAGTAGGTCCGATTTTTTTAATAAAATCATGAATGTCTTTTAATGCTTCCCAAGGATAAGTAACCTCTTTTAGTAGGTCCCTTGCGATCGTTTTGCTTAAATCATAAAGTTCTGTTACTATTACTTCTTTCATCCTCTAATCTCCTTGTCCTCTTATTTATAGTTATTTTGAATGTTAAGATAAAGTCCTTCTAGACCTCTTTGGTTGTTTAAACCTTTCACCTTCGCAGTCAGCCGCGAAATATAGTCATCTAGTTTTCTAATGTATTCTTCTTCTGAAATTTCTCCCTTAGCCACTCCCGTTAAACCTTTTTCCCAGCTAGCAGTAAGCTTAGGGTTTAGCATGGAAGGCAGCGAATTATTTACCGTATCAAAAATCATTTCGCCCATTTTAGAAGGCGTTACAATTTGTGTCTTTTTATTCAACTTTAAATAATCAATATGAAATAATTTTTTTAATATTTCGCCTCTTGTTGCACTGGTCCCAATCCCGCTGCCATTAATTTGTGCTCGTAGTTCTTCATCTTCAATCAGCTTACCTGCATTTTCCATGGCCAAGATTAAAGAACCAGAGTTATAGCGTTTAGGCGGCGATGTTTTTCCTTCTTTAATCGTCATTTCTTTAATTGGAATACTTGCACCCTTTTTCAACGAACCAAGATAATCATATAAGGCAGTATTGTCATTATTTTTGTTTTCTTTTCCACTCTGAAAGACTTTTAAATAGCCTTCTTCTACCAATACTTTAAGGCCTGCACTAAAGCTTTCGTTTTCCACTTTAAAAGTAAGGTTTATTTTTTGATACTGAGCATCGGGATAAAAAATAGCCAGAAAACGTTTTACCACCATTAGATAAACGCGTTTACTTCTATCGCTTAAAGCGTTTAATGCTTGAATTCCTTGTCCTGTTGGAATAATCGCATAGTGATCCGTAATTTTCTTATCATCTACGTATTTTGTTTTAGCCAAATTCTTATAAGAAGCTGTTTGTACAATTTCTAAAAGGAATTCTTTGGCCGGTTCATATTGCATCAACCCATTTAAGTTGTGATGAATTTCTTTGGTTACTGCCTTTGATAAGACCCTGGCATCCGTTCTCGGATAGGTTAGTAATTTTTTTTCATATAGTTCTTGGGCAATTTTTAGCGTCTCATCAGGGCTAATTTTAAAAACTTTCGAACACTCATTTTGCAGTTCGGCCAAGTTAAATAAAAGAGGGGCTTTTTTTCTTTCTTTGGTCTTTTTAATTTCACTAATAACACCAAAAACTTCTTCTTTGGCCATCAACCTCTTAATTAATTCTTTGGCTGTGTCTGCTTTTTTAAAACCATTTTCACTGTATAAAAGAGGAGATTCAAAGTAATCGGACTCCTTGGTCACCTTCCATTCTCCCTCAAAATCAACTTCCGATAAAACAGAAGCATTTACTTTATAAAAAATAGTCTCTTTAAAATTTCTAATTTCTCGTTCTCTTTGCACAACCATACCTAAAACACAGGTCATAACTCGGCCTACCGAAATAACACAAAACTTTTTATTTAAAGTTCTTGCTAGCCCATTTCCATATTTAAGACTTAAAAGTCTCGAAAAATTTATGCCCATTAAGTAATCTTCCTTCGCTCTTAAATAAGCAGAGGAAGCAACATTATCATAATATTTTAACTCTTTTGCTTCTTTTATACCACGTAAAATTTCTTCTTCTGTTTGCGAATCAATCCATACTCGTTTTTCAATTTTAGGGGTCTTTAGTGCTTCTTGACGAACGAGGCGATAAATATATTCCCCTTCTCTTCCTGAGTCCGTGCAAACATAAATTCGATCTACATCCTCGCGGTTTAAAAGGCGTTCCACAATCTTGAACTGCTTTTTCACATTAGCAATCACTTCGTATTTGAAATCTCTTGGTAAAAAAGGCAAGGTATTAAGACTCCACTTTTTTAAAGCAGGATCATAAACTTCTGGATAGCTCATAGTAACTAGGTGACCTACACACCAAGTAATGACTGCTTCGTTTGACTCATAATACCCATCGTTTCTTTTAATATTTAATTTTAATGCTTTAGCAAACTCACTTGCTACACTAGGTTTCTCGGCTATATATAAAGCTTTACTCATTTATTTCCTCATATCTTTTATTTTTTCTTGCAAATAGCGTAACACATTCTTGTTCTTTTGTGTCGTATAAGTGGGGTTAGACCCTATTCGATTAAGAGCTTCGCTCATAAAGATTTCTTGTGCATTACATAAGGGCTCTTGAACCTCTTTTTGGGCATAAGTTCCATCACTTTTCATAACTCTAGCCTTCACATTGTCATTTAGTAGAACCGCTAAGTAATGATTCATCTGTGTTTTGATTGTACTGTCATAAAGGGGCACAGCCACCTCCACTCTTTTTTCTGTGTTACGAGTCATCATATCAGCGGATCCTAAATAAATCTTTTGTTCACTCCCCTGGCCAAAAGAAAACACTCGGGGATGCTCAAGGTAACGGCCAACAATACTTGTGACTTGGACATTTTCAGTATGGCCTTTAATACCTGGTAAGATACAGCAAATGCCCCGAACCTGCAAATCAATGCGAACTCCGGCCTTCGAAGCTTCCTCTATTTTACGAATAAAATCTATATCCGTTAAGGAGTTCATTTTCATAATAATACGACCTTTACTCCCTTTTTTTATTTCTTCATCACAAAGGTATAAAATATGTGGCTTTAAAGTGGCCGGGGAGACAATCAAGTGATCATATAAACCGCTGACTTTTCCCACACCCATGTTCTTAAAAAATTGATTGGCATCTTTTCCGATTCCTTGATGAGCCGTTATCAGAGAAAAATCGGTGTACATAGTCGCCGTTTTTTCATTATAGTTGCCCGTTCCAACTTGGGTAATATAGCGAATTTCACTGCGACGGCGATAGGTAATCAGGCACACTTTAGAATGTACCTTGTAGCTTTCAAATCCATATAAAATATGACATCCTGCTTCTTCTAAGCGTTCGGACCAGTCAATATTATTTTTTTCATCAAATCTAGCCCGAAGTTCAATGAGAACTGTTACTTCTTTTCCATTTTCCGCTGCTGCACTTAAATACTCTACGAGTCTTGCTTGTGCTGCTAAACGATAAATTGTTATTTTAATCGATAAAACATCAGGATCTATAGCTGCTTCTTTTATTAATTGTAAAAAAGGATTCATACTTTCATATGGATAAAATAAAAGTAAGTTTTTTTTGAAAATTTGTGCAGCAAGTGGACCTTCTGTTATCCTGCTGGAATTTTGGGGAGTATAAGGTGAAAAAACTAGCTTTCTGCGTTTTTCTGCCGGCAGTTTTTCACTAATGGCAAAAATATAATCTAATTTCATGGGCATCTTCGTTCGATAAATTTGTCTTGACTTAATCGCTAATTTTTCACAGTAAAAGGCTTCTGTCTCTTTACTTAACTGTTCTGCCGTTTCCAGTCGCACAACCGCCATTCTATGCCGCTTGTTTAAGGTTTTTTTCATGATATGGCGAAAATCCTCTGCTCGATTGGCAAACTCATCTTCGGGAGAGATATCGGCATTTCTAGTCACGCAAATATAGTTCTTTTGTGTCACCTTATACTCTTGAAAAATCAAATCCATATATTCCAGGATAATCTTTTCCATACGAATGTAGCGAATTTCCGCGCCTGGTAAATATAAAATATCCGATACGTAAGAAGGTACCGGCACTATTGCATTTACTATTTTTTCCTGTCTAAGTAAAGTGGCAATCACATAGATTTCTTTATTTAATAAATGGGGAAAGGGATGATTCACATCAACGATTTGTGGGGAAAGAATAGGTAAGATTTTTTCTTTAAAATACTTTTTTACATACTTTTTTTCAAACCCATCTAACTCTTTATAATCTAGGCCTAAAAC
>DXHJ01000131.1 GCA_019113475.1 Candidatus Dorea intestinavium
TAAGCCAGTTAAGGCATTTTCAACCGCTGCTTCTCTTAAATTTCCACTAAAATCAACAAAAAACTTATATTCCCAGCTTTTATTTCTAACTGGCCTTGATTCAATTTTGGTCATATTTAAACCGTTAAAAATAATATGTGACAACAGACGGTATAGTGACCCACTTTCATGAGGAAGTTCAAAGCAAATACTAATTTTATCACTTTCTTCTTGATAAATTTTCTCTCCAGCAATAATTACAAAACGAGTCTTGTTATCTTCACTTTTATTCATTTGTTCTTCTAAAATCACCAAATTATTTAACTTCGCCGCTTCTCTACTACAAATAGCCGCTTGTTTGACGTTTTTTTCTTTTTGTATTTTTTCTGCCGCAATCGCTGTATTTGCTATCTTTATTTGCTCCCAATCTTTGTGTTCTCCTAAATAATCACTACACTGCATTAAGGCTTGGGGATGAGAGTAGACTTCCTTAATCGTTAAAAGACTAGCTCCTTGACTAGCCGCCAAAACATGATTAATCGGAATAATAATTTCGCCTATAATAGTGACATCTACTTCTGATAATAAGTCATAAACGTCAAAGACCGCTCCGGCTGAGGAATTTTCAATTGGTAAGACGCCATAAGCAGCCTTTTTATCTACCACCTCTTGAACGGCTTCTTTAAAACTTCTGACGTGATATTTTTCCATCCTATCACCAAAGAATTTTTTGGTAGCTGCTTCTGAATAGGCTCCTGCACTGCCTTGAAAGACCACTTTTTTACCTGCTCGTAAAAACTTTTCAACTGCTTGGAAGTTATGGTTATAAGTAATTCCCTCCTTTACCATAATTTGATACTGCAGTTTTCTACTCTGGGTTAAAAGTTGACGATAAAGTTCTGCGACGCCAACCTTTAAATTTTCATTTTGGGTAAGTTCTAAAACCTTGGCAATTTTCTCTTCTTCGCGTTCTTTATCAAAGACTTGTTTTTTCATTTCTATTTTAATACTGCCAACTTCTTTACAGACATCCATTCTTTCTTCATATAATTTAACAATTTCTTGGTCAATTCTATCTAATTCATCTCTTAGGGTAATTAGGTCTTTCATATTTTGCTCCTTGTTTCTATTTTAACTATGTTTTATCTATCTTATCACTGTTTTGCACTTTCTTATAGTCTTTTCTTTTAATTTTCATTTTACAGTTGAAAAACCCTTCCATTTAGTATAGTATATTATGAAGAAAAAGAAAGGAGAAGAATCATGAGAATATATAAACAAAGACATTCTTTAAGTACTTCCCTTTTTAAAGCTATTACGCTTTTTTGAAATTCTTATATTTCAAAACGTAATAGCTATTTTTTCGGCTAAAAAAGGAGGTTTTTATGAGACATTTAATAAGCCCGCTTGACTATAGCACAAGTGAGTTAGATCATCTAATGGATGTTGCAAATGATATTGAAAAAAATCCGGAGAAGTATGCACATGCCTGTGCCGGTAAAAAATTGGCTACGTTATTTTATGAACCTAGTACAAGGACAAGATTAAGCCATGAGGCTGCTATGTTAAACTTAGGAGGTAGTGTTTTAGGTTTTTCATCGGCCAACTCCTCTTCTGCTTCCAAAGGGGAAAGTGTAGCAGATACCATTCGAACCGTTTCTTGTTATGCAGATATTGCTGCCATGAGACATCCAAAAGAAGGTGCTCCTCTAGTTGCTAGTCTGTACTCTTCAATTCCTGTAATTAATGCCGGTGATGGTGGTCATCAACATCCCACCCAAACACTCACCGATTTACTTACGATTCGTTCTTTAAAAGGACGTCTAGAAGATATTAATATCGGACTTTGTGGCGATCTTAAATTTGGTAGAACCGTTCATTCCTTAATTGAAGCTTTAGTTCGTTATAAAAACGTGAAATTTTACTTAATTTCCCCTGACGAACTTCGCTTGCCTGATTATATTAGAGAAGATGTTCTAGATAAGAACCATGTCTTTTATAAAGAAGTGGTACGCATGGAAGATGCCCTACCAAATTTAGATTTTCTTTATATGACTCGCGTCCAAAAGGAACGTTTCTTTAACGAGGAAGACTACATTCGTATGAAAGATTTTTACATTCTAGATACGAAAAAAATGGCCTTAGCACCAAAAGATATGTACGTTCTTCATCCTCTTCCTAGAGTAAATGAAATTTCCACAGAAATTGATAATGACCCAAGAGCCGCTTACTTTAAGCAAGCTCAATATGGTGTTTATATAAGAGAATCCTTAATTTTGGATCTTCTAAATATTCGTGTATAGGAGGAAAAAGGGAAATGGCTTTTAAAAATAAATTAAATGTAGGGCGTATTGCTGAAGGATTTGTTCTTGACCATATCCAAGCAGGACGCAGTATGGAAATCTATAAATATTTACACCTTGATCGTCTAGACTGCGTAGTAGCGATTATCAAGAACGCTACGAGCCATCAAATGGGCAAGAAAGATATTATGAAAATCGAATGTCCTATAGATTTTATTGACTTAGATATTCTTGGTTTTATTGACCACAATATTACCGTAAAC
Organism: Candidatus Dorea intestinavium; assembly: GCA_019113475.1. Classification (GTDB taxonomy): domain Bacteria; phylum Bacillota; class Clostridia; order Lachnospirales; family Lachnospiraceae; genus Aequitasia; species Aequitasia intestinavium. The sequence continues at coordinate 2,546 of DXHJ01000131.1, forward strand.
ATCATTCAAAATGAAGAAATCGTGGAGAAAAAATGTTTGCATTTACCAGATACCATGACCAATGTTATCAAATGCAAAAACCCAAGATGTATTACTTCTATCGAGCAAGAACTCGATCAAGTCTTTGTTTTAACCGACCCTAAAAACAAAACTTATCGTTGTAAATATTGTGCTGAAAAATATGATAAATAAGATTAAAAAAGAGGAGCGAAATCGCTCCTCTTTTACTATTAAGCATTACTATAAGCCGGGTTCTGTATCTGGTAATCATCTATCTAGACTTATTGTTACCAATAAGTTCAAGCAACCCACC
>DXHJ01000132.1 GCA_019113475.1 Candidatus Dorea intestinavium
TCAAAAATAATACTAATTAAATCCTTATTTAAATAGGTGACTTTATATTTTACATAACTAACCAAATAAGCTTTATCACTTTTTAAAATCTGCTCTTTTACTTCTTCTTTAGGATCCGTATAGAGTTCTTCCACGGTAGCCATGGCGGTTCTTCTAATTTCTTCATTAATTTGATCTTCCACAACTTTATCCGAAAGGCCATTAAGCGAAGGATAAACTACGTCAAAATCAATATACTTATTCTCGGTATTGATATTTTCCGTATACTTTTCCTTTTCTAAATCAAAGCCTAAATCAGCCTCTTGATACGCAGTAATTCCCTCAAGACCGTTAAATTCTTCATTAAACTCTTTTTGGCTATTCCCAGAATCCCAGTAATCATCATCATCTTCTGGTTCTTCTTGTTCATCATAAAATTCATCCAAATCAAAAGGTATAATTTGCCCAAAGTCTCCACCATTGTGATATTGGTTTAGAGACTGTTGACTCATTCTACGAATACTAGCAAAAGATAATAAAAGCAATAAGAAAATACCAATTCCTACCAGAACTGGTATAAATACTTTTGGTTTGCCACCATAACCACTATGATGATTCGTCATCGGCCGAAGGGGTCGCAGCATTAAGCTACCACTAAGTCCCGTTTGGCCAATGAGAGCAGAAGCTTTCTTAAAGCCTAATTTTTCATAAAATTCAATATGGTTTTGATCACTATAAACACTAAGTCCCGGAATATGCAAATGTCTGCTAGCGAAATCGGCGGCTTCTTGCATCAAAGACTTGGCCATCTGCTTATTCCTAAAATCTTTTTGTACAAAAATCATGGAAACAAAGCCACCTCGATTTAAAATAAGAGCGCCCTTTAAGCCATTCATTTCATAAACGCCAAATACAATAACTTCACCTTTATCATAGTGGTGAATAAAGTTTTCGTATTTAATAATGTTTTGAAATTCTTTTATTTTTTCGTCGTTTTCTAAAGGAAGATAATCTTCTCGATAAACTTCCCAGGCTAGATGAAGAACGTCTAATATTTCCTCTCTATTAACTAGTCTAATATTCATAGGCACTACTCCTTTATTTCACTTGTAGTAAACGTTCACGCAAAAAGGTCAGACCTTTTACCACTGCTGATTCCCGGTTCTTTGTACGGTTTCCCGTAAAGTGATATTCTCTGGTTTCAATAGAATCTAAAACTTTAACACCAATATAAACAAGGCCCACTGGCTTTTCTTTGGTTCCACCTTGTGGTCCGGCAATTCCCGTAATACTAACTGCTGCTTCTGCGTTAGCTTTTTTTGCTGCTCCAAGAGCCATTTCTTTGGCTGTCTCATGGCTAACCGCGCCATGCGCTTCTAAAGTATTGGTACTTACACCAATCATTTTATTTTTTGCTTCATTTGAATAGGTTATAAAGCCTTCTTCAAAGACACTTGAAGCACCTGGTACATTTACGAGTCGACCCGCTAAAAGCCCTGCTGTACAAGACTCCGCAAAAGTAACCTTTAAATTTTTCTCTTTTAAAAGCCTCACAATCTCTTCTTCCAAAGTAACTTCTTCTTTTGTGGTATAAATATTATCGCCAAAACGTTCTTCTAATTCTTTTATAATCGGTGCCATTAACTGCTTAGCTTCTTCTGCGTCTCTGGCTTTTGCTGTGACTCGCAGGTGAACTTCGCCAATTTTGGCATAAGGAGCAATGGTTGGATTGCTTTGTTTTTCAATCAAATCTTTGATTAGTGTTTCCACTCTTGATTCCCCAACCGATAAAACCTTAACCATTTGTGAATAAAACTTTTCTGGTTGTTTTTTCTCTAAATAAGGAATAATCGCCTCTTCCATCATCGGCTTTAGTTCCCCTGGAGGTCCCGGAAGTAAAATAGCCATTTTCCCTTTTTCTTCTATAATTAGTCCCGGCGCCGTACCATTATGATTATCCACAACGAAAGCACCTTCTGGTACTAGGGCCTGTTTCCAGTTATTGTTCGTTACGATCTTTGCTTTAATATTTTGAAAATAATCCTCAATTCTTTCTTTCGTATGAGTATCTTCATAAAGAGAGAGCCCAAAAACTTGGGCCGTTACCTCTTTGGTAATGTCATCGTCAGTAGGTCCAAGACCCCCTGTTAAAAAAATAATGTCAGAACGATCTAATGCCGTTTTAATTGTTTCCCTTAATCTTTCTTTGTTATCACCTATTACAGTTTGATGATACATATCAAGACCCACTTGTGCACATTTTTTTGCCAAATATGCCGCATTGGTATTGATAATATTTCCCATTAAAATTTCTGTTCCTACCGTTACTATCTCAGCAATCATCTTGCTCCTCCTTATAGTCCTCCCTCAGTGAGAACTTGTCTATTATTCCATACATAATCAACAAGAGAGATAATAGTAAGGGCTACCGATGCCCAAATTAAAATCTGTTCAAAAATAACCGCTTTTTCGCCTAAATTAGCAATTAGTAAAATAATCATCGCCATTTGAAAGACTGTTTTAAATTTGCCCCAGTAATTTGCCGCAATCA
>DXHJ01000133.1 GCA_019113475.1 Candidatus Dorea intestinavium
TGAACATATATTTGAAAACCTACGCTTTTCCCATGCGCCCGTATGAATATTATTCATTATCATTGTTTCTTTTCTTGGCTTCTGTATTATCTCTTATGTTTTATTCCTTTGGCAAAGTGCCTCGAGGCTATAAATTTCGAATTTACCACCAATAACATCGCCTTTACCCCTTAAAATAGAACTAATTGTCATGAAAATTCAGAAATCCTTCTAAAAATTAGAAATATTATGTTTTATAGTGTATATTATAGAGAGGAGCTTTTTAAGCAGAATTAAGGAAGCAGGAGGGGCCTATTGCAGAGAGAAGAATTCAAAGTAGAAAAAGAACGAATGATTGAAGAATTAGGCAAGTTGCAAAGAGAACTTAAAGACTTAAAAATACCCGTAATGATAGCCTTTGAAGGATATGGAGCAGCAGGAAAAGGTTACCAAATTAGCAAGTTACTAGAAGCTCTAGATCCAAGAGGGTTTGTAGTATATCCAGTAAAGAAAGAAACCAAGGATGAGGAGATGCATCCTTTTTTATGGCGTTTTTGGACGAAAATGCCACAAAAAGGTAGAATTGCTATTTACGATAGTAGCTGGTATCGCCGGGTATTAATCGATTATTTTGATGGGGATGTAAAAGAAAGTCAATTAGCTGAAGCTTTTCACTCTATTACGGTTTTTGAAAAAGAATTAACTGATGATGGGATGCACTTAATTAAGATTTTTCTTGATATTGACCAGAAAGAACAAAAGAAGCGATTTACTAAACTTTTGGCATCAAAAAATAGTGCTTGGCGTGTAACCAAAGATGATTTAAAAAGAAACGAGCACTTTGAAAAATACCAAGCAATGAATGAAAAAATGCTAGCAAAAACGAGTAGTGTTAATGCACCTTGGTACAAGATAGATGCAAAAAAGAAAAAAGAAGCGACCCAGGAGATTTACCGAGTTATTATTGCTGAGCTAACGAAAGCAATTTACTTAAAAAAAGAAAAGCAAACAGAGGAAGCAAACCAAGAAGTAACAGGTACAAAGGAAGCTTCTTTTATTGAAAATAGATTAGGTCAAGTAGACTTAGATAAGAGTTACACCAAAGAAGAATATAAAGAAAAATTAAAATTTTTAGAAAAAAGAATCGAAGACTTGCACGGAGAACTTTACCGCAAAAGAATTCCCTTAGTTATTGGCTTTGAAGGCTGGGATGCTGGTGGTAAAGGAGGAGCCATTAAAAGGCTAACCAAGAAGATGGATCCACGAGGTTATCAGGTTCATCCCACAGCTTCTCCCAATGAGGTAGAGAGGCAATATCACTATCTGTGGCGCTTTTGGCGGGACGTACCAAAATTTGGTCATGTTAGTATTTTTGATCGGACCTGGTATGGCCGTGTTTTAGTGGAGCGAATCGAAGGGTTTGCTACAGAGAATGAGTGGAAAAGAGCTTATGGTGAAATCTGCGAAATGGAAAAAGACTGGGTCAATCAAGGCTATATAGTTCTTAAATTTTGGCTACAGATTGATAAAGAAGAACAAAGAAGACGTTTTGAAGCCCGTTTAAACAATCCTTTAAAACAGTGGAAGATTACCGAAGAGGATTGGCGCAACCGAGAAAAATGGGAGCAGTATGAAAGGGCGGTTAATGAGATGATTGTTAAAACCTCGCTACCAGATGCTCCTTGGATTATTGTGGAGGGAAATGATAAATATTATGCCCGTATCAAGGTGCTAGAAACTGTTATAGCTGCTATAGAAAAACGTCTACAAAAGGAGAAGTAAATGACCATTCGCGAACAACTAGAACTTAGAGAAATTAATTATCTAAGTCCTTATGCTATGTTAAACGTTCATTCTAAAGGTCGAAAAAAAGAAGAGCCCCAATGTGATATTAGGCCTTTATTCCAAAGAGATAGGGACCGAATTTTGCATTGTAAATCTTTTAGAAGGCTGCGACAAAAGACTCAGGTCTTTTTAATTGCCAGAGGTGATCACTATCGGACGAGGCTTACGCACACGCTAGAGGTGTCGCAAAATGCCAGAACTATTGCTAAGGCTCTGCGTTTAAATGAAGACTTAGTTGAAGCCATTGCTTTAGGCCATGACTTAGGCCATACACCTTTTGGCCATGCCGGTGAAAGAGCCCTCAATAAAGTTGCCAGTAAAGGCTTTCGCCATAATGAACAAAGCATAAGAGTTGTGGAAAAAATCGAGAAAAATGGGGAAGGTTTAAACTTAACCCTAGAAGTTTTAGATGGGATAAAAAACCATCAAACGAGTGGGGAGCCTAGTACCCTAGAAGGTCAAATTGTGCGATTATCAGATAAAATCGCTTATATAAATCACGATATGGATGATGCCATTAGAGGAGGCGTCTTAAAGGAAGAAGATATTCCAAAAGATATTACCGACTGTTTAGGTGATTCTAGCAGAAAAAGATTAGATACCATGGTTCATGATGTTATTACTAGTAGTATGGAACAAAATAAAATTATTATGTCTCCTTCTATTTATCAAGCCACCATGGATTTGCGCTCCTATATGTTTGAGCGAGTTTATTTAAATCACGCGGCTAAGGCCCAAGAAGAAAAGGCCGTCGCTCTTATTGAACAGTTATTTTATTATTATTTGAAAAACCCGAAATCATTGCCGACCCAATATAAAGAGATGATTGAAAAGGGCGAAGATAAAGAAGTAGTGGTTTGCGATTTTGTGGCCGGGATGACGGATAATTTCGCAGTGAAAAAGTTTGAAGAATCTTATGTGCCTCAGGCTTGGACCCTATAAAGGAAGGAAAATGAATGTTTTACCCCGAAGATTTAATTGAAGAAATACGAGCTAGAAATGATATTGTAGAAGTGATTTCAAGCTACGTAAAACTACAAAAAAAAGGAGCAACCTATTTTGGCCTTTGCCCCTTTCATAACGAAAAAACCGCCTCTTTTTCCGTCAGTCCTAACGATCAAATGTATTATTGCTTTGGTTGTGGAACCGGAGGAACGGTTTATACCTTTATAATGGAATATGAAAATTACAGCTTTCCAGAAGCTGTCCAAGTACTTGCTGAACGAGTCGGGATTGAACTCCCAAAAGAAGATAGAAGTCAGACGGAAAAACTAAAAGCCAATAAAAAAGCGGTATTATTAGATATTAATAAAGAAGCGGCCAAGTTTTTTTATGTGTCCCTTCGTAGTAACGCCGGCAAGGTGGCTCATGATTATTTAGTAAAAAGAGGCCTTCCAGAGTCGGTAATTAAGGACTTTGGTCTAGGCTACGCTCCAAAAGGCGGAAAAGAACTCTATCAATATTTAAAGAATAAGGGCTATGATGATGGGATTTTAATGGAATCGGGCCTTTTTAGTGCCAGTGAAAAGTCCGGTGCTTATTGCAAGTTTTGGAACCGGGCCATGTTTCCCATTATGAATGCTAATAGTAAGGTGATTGGCTTTGGGGGTCGGGTCATGGGCGAAGGAACGCCTAAGTACCTAAACTCGCCGGAAACCTTAATTTTTGATAAAAGTCGTAATTTGTACGCCTTAAATATTGCCAGAAAATCAAGAAAACCTTATTTTATCTTATGTGAAGGCTATATGGATGTGATTTCCCTACATAAGGCTGGCTTTACTAACGCGGTAGCTTCTCTGGGAACCGCCTTTACCTCCGGTCAAGCTTCGCTAATAAGGAGATATGTAGAACAAGTCTACATTACCTATGATACCGATGATGCTGGTACTAGAGCGGCTCTTCGGGCCCTACCCATTTTAAAAGAAGCAGGAATTAGCGCCAAGATTATTCGCATGGATCCCTATAAAGATCCTGATGAATTAATTAATCAAGAGGGAGAAGCAGGGTTTGAAAAGCGCATCAACGAAGCGAAAAATGGTTTTATGTTTAGCCTTGAAATCCTGGAAAAAGACTTTGATCTTCATTCCCCAGAAGGAAAAACAGCTTTTATGAATGAAGCAGCTCTTCGTCTTACGAAATTTGAAGAAGAAATTGAAAGAACAAATTACATTGAAGCGGTAGCAAAAACTTATAAAGTAGGTTTCGATGATTTGAAAAAATTAGTCATTAAAACTGCCATTAGAGAAGGTCAGGCAAAACCCATTAATCGACCTAGACAAACAGGAACCATAAACAAAGAAAAAGAAGATGGTAGAAATATTTCCCAGCGGGCGCTATTAACCTATCTTGCCGAAGATGAAATCCTTTATAAGAGTATCAAAGAAGTAATTGACCCCACGGATTTTACCAAAGAGCTGTACCAAAAAGTAGCGGAACTTTTATTTAAACAATACGAAGAGGGAAGTGCTAATCCGGCGAAAATTATTGATCATTTTACCGATGAAGAAGAACATGTTTTAGTAGCGGGAATCTTTCACACCAAGATTATCGAAATTAAAACTTTAGAAGAAAAGGAAAAGGCCATTAAAGAAACCTTAATGAAGGTTAAAAATAATGCCATTGAATATAAAACCAAAAACTTAGACCCGACAGATATTGTGGGCTTACAAAAGTTAATGGATGCTAAAAAGCAAATTGAGCAAATTAAGAATTTACAAATTCAGATAAAAAATAATTGATAAAGAGGGAGATTGACTACATGGAAGAAAATATGATTAAATTTGAGGAAAAGCTAAAGGAACTAATTACCCTAGGTAAAAAGAAAAAAAGTATACTAGAGATTAATGAAATTAACGAAGCTTTTCAAGAACTAGAACTTGATACGGATCAAATGGAATTGGTTTATGAACACCTAGAAAGAAGTGGTATCGATGTTCTACGAATTAGTTCTGATGATGACGATGTGCCAGATGAAGATGTAGTAATCGCCGAAGATGAAGAAGTAGAAGTAGAAAAAATTGATCTCTCTGTACCAGATGGTATTAGTATTGAAGATCCTGTTAGAATGTACTTAAAAGAAATTGGTAAAGTACCACTTCTTAGTGCGGAAGAAGAAGTAGAGCTAGCAAAACGGATGGCTGAAGGTGATGAAGAAGCTAAAAAAAGATTAGCAGAAGCCAACCTTCGTCTTGTTGTTAGTATTGCTAAAAGATATGTGGGCCGTGGCATGTTATTTCTTGATTTAATTCAAGAAGGAAACCTAGGTCTTATTAAAGCGGTAGAAAAATTTGATTACCATAAAGGTTTTAAGTTTAGTACTTATGCTACTTGGTGGATTAGACAAGCCATAACAAGGGCCATTGCTGACCAGGCTAGAACCATTCGTATCCCCGTTCATATGGTAGAGACTATTAATAAATTAGTGAGGGTTTCTAGACAACTTTTACAAGAATTAGGTAGAGAACCGCTGCCAGAAGAAATCGCAAAAGAACTAGATATGCCAGTAGAACGAGTTCGGGAAATTATGAAGATTTCACAAGAACCAGTTTCTCTAGAAACACCAATTGGTGAAGAAGAAGATTCTCACTTAGGTGATTTTATTCAAGATGACAATGTGCCAGTACCAGCGGAAGCAGCAGCTCAGACTCTTTTAAAAGAACAATTAGATGAAGTATTAGATACACTAACAGAAAGAGAACAAAAGGTTTTAAGACTGCGTTTTGGTATGAATGATGGTAGAGCAAGAACCCTAGAAGAAGTAGGAAAAGAGTTTGATGTTACCAGAGAAAGAATTCGTCAAATTGAAGCCAAAGCTCTAAGAAAACTTCGTCATCCAAGTAGAAGCAGAAAATTACGTGATTATTTAGACTAGGTAGAAAAATGGAACTTTCAAAACGATTAAAAGCAGCAATTATGCTGGTAGATAGAGGCGCCAATGTGGCGGACATAGGTACGGATCATGGATACGTACCTATTTATTTAAAGAAAAATAATATTGCTCATAAGGTGATTGCTATGGATGTGCGCAGTGGCCCCTTAAGTCATGCGCGAGAAAACACTCTTAAGTTTGGGTTAGAAGGAAAAATTGATCTTCGTCTTTCTGATGGCCTAGAAAAACTAGTGCCCTATGAAGTAGATACGGTGATTATTGGTGGTATGGGTGGCGATTTAGTACTTAAAATCTTAACGGATTATAAAGAAGTTACAAGAAGCATTCAAACCTTTATACTACAACCCCAATCCGAAATTAAAAGAGTACGAAAGTTTTTAAGTGACCACCATTTTGTCATTGTAAAAGAAGATATGGTTTTTGAAGATGGAAAGTATTATCCGCTAATCAAGGCTATTCCAAGTGCGGATAAAGTGACTTATCAGGAAGAAGAATATAAGTATGGACCTTGTCTTTTAAAAGAAAAACACGAAGTCCTTTATCAATTTTTAGTTCGGGAAAAAAGAGTTCGTGGTGAAATTTTAGACTCACTGAAAAACAGTAATAGAAGTGAAAGTAAAATTAGGGCAAGTCAGGTGGAAAAGGAAAAAGAATTAATAATAAAAGCAATGGATTACTATCAATAGGAGGGGAGAAAAACTTATGAATTGTAAAGACATTATCGAAAAAATTGAAGAAAAGTATCAGCTAAGTTACGCTTGTGATTGGGATAATGTGGGTCTCTTAGTGGGCCGAGAAGAAAAGGAAGTAAAAACTATTTACATCGCTCTTGATGCTACGAAGCAAGTAGTAGAAAGAGCTATTTCTAATAAAGCAGATCTTTTAATTACCCATCATCCAATGATATTTAGTGGTCTAAAAAGAGTCAATGACAAGGATCTTGTAGGTAGCAAGGTGGTAGCTCTTTTGCAAAATGACATTACTTATTACGCCGCTCATACAAATTACGATGTCAAACAAATGGCGGATTTAGCGGCAAAGAAGCTACGAATGGAAGAGACAAAAGTCTTAGAAATAACCAAAGAAGAAGAGGAACTTGGTATTGGCCTTTATGGGAACTTACCAGAACCTGTAAGTATTAGGGAGCTAGGAGAATTAATTAAGAATAAATTTCATATTGATACAGTTAAGATTTTTGGTGATCTAAATAAAAAGGTTACCAATGTTGCCATATCACCAGGTTCGGGAAAATCCATGATTACACCTTCCCTAGAAGTGGGGGCTGAAGTCTTAATTACTGGCGACATTGATCATCATACCGGGATTGATGCTGTGGATGAGGGCCTTTTAATTATTGATGCCGGTCATTATGGCCTGGAACATATCTTTATTAAAGATATGGCAAGATTCGTTTCAGAATTATCTGATGATTTTAATATTATCAGGGAACCACTAGAAAATCCTTTTGTGGTGATATAGGGGGATATTATGGAAAAAACATATAAAATAACCATTGATTCGCTGACCAAAGAATATCCACAAGGGACTACCTACCTAGAACTAGCTCGCGAATACCAAGATTATTTTGAGGATGATATTTTGCTGGTATATGTAGATGGAAAGCTTCAAGAATTAAAGAAAAAGCTACAAAAGGACTGTGAAGTAAAATTTGAAACTGCTGCCGGAAATGCCGGCCATAAGACTTATAAAAGAAGTATGTGTCTGATGCTAGTTAAGGCTGTCTATGACGTGGTAGATCGTCGTGATATTAAAGTTCGCATTTTATATTCCGTGGGAAATGGTTATTTTTGCAAAATTGAAGGCGGCGTTTTGGTTACCCCTTCTTTATTAGAAAAAATTGAAAAGCGGATGAGAGAGCTCGTTCGTGATGATGTTTCTATTGATAAAAGAAGCGTTAATACGGATGATGCTATTGATATCTTTCATAAGCATGGCATGTATGACAAAGAAGAACTTTTTAAATATAGAAGGGTTTCTAGAGTTAATATTTATAGTATGAATGAATTTGAAGATTACTATTATGGTTATATGGTACCTTCTGCGGGCTACTTAAAATATTTCAAACTTTATCCCTATGATGAAGGCTTTACCATCCAAATGCCAACCGAGG
>DXHJ01000014.1 GCA_019113475.1 Candidatus Dorea intestinavium
AGTGGCTACTGGCACCATAATCCCAAGAATAAAAAAGTTCCCTATAAACTTTCTCATTTTCCAATGCATCTTTGTAACAGCAAAGCCTATCGTCATACTAAAGATTACGATAAAAACTAACGATATACAGGTAGCTATAAGTGAGTTTTTAAAAAACAAACCCATGTTTCCTTTGGTCCATGCATCAATAAAGTTTTGAAAATATAACTTATCTGGTAACGCATAGGCTGGTTTGGTAACAAATTCAGAAGGCATTTTTAAAGCCGCTGTTAACATCCAGAATAAAGGATAGATTTCTATAATTACAATGATAGTTAAAATAATTTTAACTACGGTTGATTTGACTATTTTTTTTGTTTTCGCAGCGTTCATATTTTGCCTCCTACTCTTCTTTTTGGTGATCAAATAAATTTATAATTCGTGTACCAAATATACAAATGATAAAAATTATAATCGCAATTGTGCTTCCATAACCAACCTTATTATAAGAAAATGCCGTAGAGTACATATACATTGATAAGGAAGTCGTTGCATTACCTGGACCTCCACCGGTTAAAGCCATGGCAGATTCAAACATTTTAACAGTTCCAGCAAAACTAAAGACAAGGCATGTAATGGTAACTGGCTTTAAGAGTGGAAGGATAATATAGCGAAAGGTTTGAAATGCTCCACAACCATCAATTCTTCCAGCTTCTAGTACTTCTTCGGGGATATCGATTAAAGCGCCGTAAAAGATAACAGCATAAAATCCCATTGATACCCAGACGTCCATAATGCTAAGGCAGACAAGCGCCGTACTTGCTTGACCAATCCAAGGTTGTACTAGGCTTGTTAGGCCCATACTATCCAATAAACTATTTAACAAGCCATAGTTTGGTTGTATTTCATAGATTTTGGCAAATAGTTGTCCTACTGCTACAGTCGGCAAAACAACTGGGAAAAAGATTAAGGTACGGATTATGTTTTTAAATCTTTTTAGCCAAAATCTAAAAATTAAGGCCATTAAAAGTCCAAGTACTACTTGTCCTAGCATAGTCATTGCGATGTATTTCAAATTAACTGCAAGTGCATCTTTAAATCTAGCATCTTTAAATAGACGCGCGTAATTATCTAGTCCGGTAAAATGCCAGTTAAGCCCTGGTGAACCATCGAAAAACGAATATACAAAAGACCAAATAACCGGTACAAATACAAGCCCTATGTACAAAATCAGACCGGGGATAACAAAAAGTGCAATTGCCTTTTTATTTGCTAAAACTGTTTTCATAAAGATCTCCTATCTTAGAAAGCGAGCGATAAAACTGCTATCACTCGCTTTTTTTGTGTTAAATTTATTTACTTAAATCATAAGCTTCTTGTACAGATTTCATGTAATCTTTAGCACTCATTTCATTATTTGCAAGTGTTTGTACATTATCAAGTGCTGCTGAACTTGTCTCAGTGTTCATCATTGCTTCAAACCAGGTTGCTGATTTTGTACAATTATCAATGGCATCATTTACCATTTGGTTAATTGGACTAATTTCTGCTTCTGCATCATATTTGTAGCCCTTTACTTGACCTTGTTCTGTAATACCGTAGTTACCTGCGTTTTCGACAAAATATTTTAACCAATCAGCCGTTGTCTCATTGTATTTTTCTTTTGATAAGGCAAGAATATTACCACAGTTCATTGGAATTTCTGTTGCCGCACTAATAGACTCATCAATAACTGGAATAGAGAAAAAGCCAATGCCATCTTCGCCAGCTGGATTTGTGTCTGCTGTAATGTCTTGTGTAAACCAGCTTCCGTTATAGCACATTGCTGATTCACCAGATAGTACCATATTGCCAGCTGTAGTATTATCAACAGTTGTAACACCTTGTCCAAAATATCCTTTTTCAGTCATATCAGCAAACATTTGCGCTGCCTTTACATATCCTTCATCATTAAAGCTTGCTTTTCCATCGAGGGCATTTGAAACAGCATCTGTTCCCATGCTACGAACAATATAAGCATTTACAAGTCTTGTTAGTGGCCATCTATCAGATCCGCCAGCTGATAAAGGTTGTACTCCTGCCGCTTTTAATGTGTCACAAACACTTAAAAATTCATCCCAGGTTTTAGGAGCTTCTACGCCAGCTTTTTCAAAAACTGCTTTATTATACCAAAAGCCTTCTATATTTAAGCCAAGTGGTAAATCATAAACATCATCCGTTGCTGATAATTCAGTTAATAATGATTTTGCGCCATCTGTGATAGCATCCTCAAGTCCCATCTTTTCAAGCTCTGCTGATATATTTACTACTTTGTCATTTTCAATAAGTTCTGAAAGTGGTTGGCCTGCTACATAAGCAAACGCATCTGGCAAATCATTTGAAGCCATTAAAGTAGCAACTTTAGTATTAAGATCGCTAGATGATACTAGCTCAATTTCATAATTAAAATCTTTGTTTTGCTCTTGGTATCTTTTACACAAATCGTTTAACATTTTTCCTTGATCGACATCTTCTGACCAAACCGATAAGATTTTAAAAGTATCACTTTTTGCTGATTTTTCTTCCGTATCTTTGTTTCCACCACTACCACAGCCTACTAAGAGACTTGCAACCATTGACACAAGAGCCAATGTTGCTACAACTTTCCTTTTCATATTAAATCCTCCATTAATATTTTTTCTAGTTCTTGTTAAGACCATGGTAACATAATGGTATTTTTTTAATAGTCACAAATATTTCATAAAATGTCAGCTTTTTTTCGAACGCACGGTGCCTTTATATTCATTTGGGGTTATACCTTCATACTTTTTAAAAATTTCCGAGAAATAACGATAATTACTAAACCCACTCATTTGGGCTACTTCTACTACTTTATATCCTTCTCTTAGAAATTGTTTTGCATGACGCATTCTAACACTGGTAATATATTTTACAAAGCTCATTCCTACCTCATCTTTAAATAGAATACTTAAATAAGAATAATGCATGTCAACCATTTGCGCCGCCTCGGCTAGTCCTATATCCCTTTTATAATTCTCTTCAATAAACAAAAGAATTGTTTCAATGGTTTTGTGCACTGGTCCGTTTTTTAATACTTCTTTTTTCTTAAAAATACTCTTAAAGATTTCCCAAACAAATAAATCAATTTGTTGTAAATCCGTGATATCCTGAATATTTTCATACTTTGGCATATGAATTTCTTCTTGCATACCTTTAACCGATTCGTAAAAAATTCCCGTGGCAAGACAAACTAATTTGTAACACTCTTTTTTATACTCATCTTGAACAAGGTTGAATCTTTTTATTTGGCTTAATACTTCTTCTAAGTCTTTTTCCCAATCTTCTATGTCATTATTACGTATTCTATCTGTTAATTTTGCTTGTTCTTTCCGATATTTTATTTGGACAGAGTCTCTTTGTCGCGTTCTTTTTTTATCTAGTGCCTTCGCTAGCACTTGTAATTCTTCACGCACATTTTTTATAGTAATCGGCTTGTCAATATAGGCCCTAACCCCTAGTTGTAATGCTTTTCGCACATATTCAAATTCCTGATAACCACTAATTAATATGATTTCTGCTTTCGAATCGCTCTTTGACTCTTCTAGCATTTCCAAGCCTGTTTTACCCGGCATACGAATATCACTCATAATAACATCGGGCTGAACATTTCTTATCAGTTCTAAGCCAGAAATTCCGTCATAAGCACAACCTACTACCTCAAAGTTTAGCTTTTCTCTTTCAATAATTTTTTTAATACCTTCTACCACAATATATTCATCATCTACTATTATCAGCTTATACATTTTCAAAGTCTCCTCTTTTACCTTTTTCTAATAGCCTAATAGTTACTTCTGTACCTACTCCTACTTCGCTTTTAAAACTAACATTTCCCTCTTCACCGTAAAAAAGTTTAATACGTTCACTAACATTTTTGACACCATACCCTTTATAAACGGCTGAAACATCTTTCATTCCCACTCCGTCATCTTCTATTTTAAAGATTAAGTAGGGCTTCTTTATCTTCGCGCTTACTTTAATATGACCAATGCCAACTTTTGGTTCTAGGCCATGATACATGGCATTTTCGACAAAAGGTTGTAATATAAATTTTAGCATTTGCATATCTTTCATTTTTTCTGGTATATCAAGGCTTAAAAGGAAGCGATTATTAAATCGTAAATTTTGAATATTCATATAGCTAGTAATATGGTCTATTTCATCTCTTACAGGTACCACTCTTTTTCCTTTACTCAAACTTAAACGAAACATCCGACTTAAATTTTCAACCATTTCGGCAATTTGATCTTCTTCTTCGATAATGGCCTTACAATAAATAGAATCTAAAGTATTATAAAGGAAATGTGGGTTTATCTGGGCTTGCATCAATAAAAGCTCGGCCTCTCTTTCTTTTACTTGTGAGACAAGCAGATTTTCTCTTAGTTCCAGATTATTATTTACCATCTCTTTAAATTGTTCCCCTATTTCACCAATTTCACTTTTATTAAAAGTCTCAGTTAGTTTTCTCTCTCCTTTCCCAACTTGATGAATCATTAGCGAAAGTTTTCTTAAAGGCCGATAAATGCGATTGGAAATTAATTTTGATAGTAAGGTTCCCAAAATAATAATTATCGTTAAAATACCTAACATTTCCCAACCAATTATCCGGCTATCTCCTAATAGATCTTTCCGTAAAATTACGCTTACTAATTTCCAGTCAAGAATATTGTTCGTGGTCTCGGTAAAGATGTATTCATTATGATGATTCATTGAACTATTGTATTTTTTTAAAATAGTTTCTTTTTGTGTTTCTTCGCCAGTAAAGTAAGCTTCCTTGCCATCACCACCGATAATGAAAAAATTAGTACGATCAGCAATATTGCCATTATAAGCAAAGATCTCATCTAGTATTTTTCGCCGAATATTTACGATTAAGTAGCCATTGACTTTCTTATTACCTAAATCGTTTAATGCTTTCCCCATGGAAAAAACTGCTTCACTTGTTTCGGGATCTAAAACATTGCCAGTAAAAAAAATTTCTCGTCCCTTTGCTGCTTTAATTTCTTCAAACCAAGGTTCTTGTGAAATACTATCTTTATCAATTCGGCTAACAAAGCCCAAATTTTTATGAATACTGTAGCTGCGACCAGCTTCATCGAAAAGTGTTGCTTCAGCAATAAAGGAATTGCCATAGACCATTTTATTAAGCTCTGTTTGTAAAATTTTCATCTGGTCGCCAGTAAAGGAACTATCTCCCTCGACATCTTTACTAGTTAAAATATGATTTACTTCTTGGTTTGTAAGTAAGCTTCTTGATAGTGATAATATATCCTTAAGTTGGATTGCAATAATGCGATTAGAGGTCTCTAAGCTATATTGAAAATCCGCTTTATAGTTTTTTTCTAGGGTTTTATTAAAAATGAAATAGCTAACAAATCCTAGCAATAGGGTTGATAATACGGATACTAATATAATCGTTGTTTGTATTTGCTTTTGTATGGTTGCATTTTTCATATCTAGGAATATTTTTTTCATCTTTTTTTCTCCAAAATTACAAGCTTTACAACTTCCCACTTTACAAAATCTTAATCTTATGCAATTATCAATATAACATAATAAACATCCTACGTCCTATGTTTATGAAGATATTATTATTTTTTTAATAAAAACTAAATCTAAAAAGGAGTTTTAAAATGCTAACTAATACTACTAATTCAAAAAATGCTAAAGTACATCCTTTGCCTTTTTCTGCGGTTACCTGGAAAAAGGGTTTTTGGGCAGATGTTACTGAAAGTAATACCCAAAATACCATTCCTCACCTCCAAAAAATGTTCGAAGCCAAAGATATTAGTCATGTTATTGAAAATTTCAAAATTTGTGCTGGATTAGCAACTGGTGACTTTGATGGAACCGTTTTTGGTGACGGGGATTTTTACAAATGGATGGAAGCCGCTATTTACAGTGCCGTAAAAAATAACAACCAAGAACTTTTAAGAAAAATTGATGAATACATTGATTTAATCAGTAAAGCCCAACTTGAAGATGGTTATATTTCCACCAAACAAATCATTGGTGAGCGCACAAACAATGGTACTTCTCGTTTAGGGGATATTAATGATTTCGAAGTTTACAACTTTGGTCATCTCTTTACTACTGCTTCTTTACATAAACGCTTAACGGGAAAAGACAATTTCTTGATGGTTGCCAAAAAGGCTGCTGGCTATTTAGAAAATCTGTATGCTAAAAATTTGGAAAGTGATGATGTGCAAACGGCAGTCTGTCCTTCTCATTATATGGGGCTTATTGAACTTTATCGTACAACTGGGGATGAAAGATATTTAAGATTAGGCGAATTAGCTATTCATTTGCGTGATAATGTTCATGAAGGACTTGACGATAATCAAGACCGCCTACCAGTTAGAGAACATGAGAAAATAATTGGACATGCTGTGCGAGCGAATTATCTTTATGCCGGTGTTGCGGATTTGTGCTTAGAAAAAACAGATCAGGATTATTTGACAGTTTTAGATAAGGTCTGGGCGAACCTAGTGGATCAAAAGCTTTATCTAACTGGTGGCTGTGGAGCTTTATATAATGGTGCTTCTCCTTATGGTAATTTCTTTAACCACCAATTGGTTCACCAAGCTTACGGATATGAATATCAACTTCCTAATATTACTGCTTATAATGAAACTTGTGCCTCTGTAGGCTCTGTTATGTGG
>DXHJ01000134.1 GCA_019113475.1 Candidatus Dorea intestinavium
TCCACGGTGTTAACAGCGCGAAGCGCTACTGCGTAATCATAGGTACGTTCATCGCCCATAACGCCTACGCTTTGCATATTGGTTAAAGCCGCAAAGTATTGACCAAGATCTGGAGCAATACCTGCTTTTGCGATTTCTTCTCTGTAAATAGCATCAGCATCTTGAACAATTTTTACTTTATCTGCATTCACTTCGCCAATAATACGAATACCAAGGCCTGGGCCTGGGAATGGTTGGCGATTTACTAGTTTTTCTGGAATACCTAGGGTTAAACCTACTTTTCTTACTTCGTCTTTAAAGAGATCACGAAGAGGTTCAATGATTTCTTTAAAATCTACATAGTCAGGAAGTCCCCCAACATTGTGGTGAGATTTGATGACTTCTGATTCGCCGCCCAAACCACTTTCAACAACATCGGGATAAATGGTTCCTTGTACTAGGAAGTCAACAGCACCGATTTTTTGTGCTTCTTCTTCAAAGACACGAATAAATTCTTCACCAATAATTTTTCTTTTTGCTTCTGGTTCGGTTACGCCAGCTAGTTTATCATAGAAACGTTGTTGAGCGTTGACACGGATAAAGTTTAGTTCATAAGGGCCATTTGGTCCAAATACCTCTTCTACTTCATCCCCTTCGTTTTTACGCAGAAGACCGTGATCTACAAAAACACAGGTTAGTTGATTTCCAATGGCTTTGGAGAGCATAACTGCTGCCACAGAGGAGTCAACACCGCCAGATAGAGCGCAAAGAGCTTTGCCATTTCCTACTTTTTCTTTAATTAGTTTAATGGATTCTTCCGCAAAGTTATCCATGCTCCAATCGCCAGCACACTCACAGACATTATAAAGGAAGTTGCGAATCATCGTTTTTCCTTCAACGGTGTGCAGCACTTCTGGATGCCACTGAATGGCATAAAGTTTATGTTTTGCATCTTCTGCTGCCGCAATCGGACAATCTGCTGTATGAGCAGTGATTTCAAAATCGGTTCCTTCTTTAGAGATATAGTCATTATGACTCATCCAGCAAATGGTTTCTTTAGAAACTCCTTTAAAAATAGCGGAGTCTTCTTTATCAATAATTACTTTTGTTTTTCCATATTCGCCAACAGGCGCTTTTTCTACCATGCCGCCAAGTAAGAAGCTCATTAGTTGGGCGCCGTAGCAAAGTCCTAAAATGGGGATGCCTAGTTCAAAGAGTTCTTTGGAGTAAAGAGCAGCATCTTCTGTATAAACACTATTTGGTCCGCCGGTTAAAATAATACCTTTAGGATTTAGTGCTTTAATTTTTTCTATATCGGTTTTATAAGAATAGATTTCACAATATACACTTGCTTCACGAACGCGGCGTGCTACAAGTTGGTTATACTGACCACCAAAATCTATAACTATGACTAATTCTTTTTTCAATGAATCTCCTCCTAATTCTTTTCTTAAATAAGATAATACTAAAATAACAACGAAATAACAAGTTTTTCTTGGTTACACAACCATTTTTCCAATCCAGCTGCCTTTGAGGTAGCGAATCACAAAACAAATGCTTCTAAATAACCAGTCAATAAACATGGCAAACCACACACCTAAAACGCCTACATTTAAGTATTTTCCAATTAGATAGGAGCAGCCAATCCGAAAGACCCACATGGAAAATATGGAGATATACATCGTCGCTTTTACATCACCCGCCGCTCTAAAGGTTGCTGGCAGAACAAAGGCTAGGCTCCAGATTAGTGCCGAGAAGATAGAGTGGAAAAAGATAATTTCCTTGGTCGTTCTCATGGTTTGTTCGGTTAAGCTATAAACCTTCATAAATAAAGGCATACTAAGGTTGGTTAAGATTGCCATAATGGTAATGGATAAGAAGGACATGGATAGAAGCTTCTTATTATAATACTTTGCCTGTTCATAATCCCCGGCTCCTACGCACTGGGAAATAACCGCCACCATGCCAAGACCTATCGCTAGACCTGGTAAGGTTTGAAAGGTCCCAATCACATTACTTACCGCATTTGCAGTAATAGCCGAAGTACCAAAGGTGGCAATTAAACTAAGAACTAAGATCTTTCCCAGTTGAAACATACTGTTTTCGAGCCCATTTGGTACGCCAATTCTAAGAATACTTTTAATCATTCGCCAATTAAAGCGAATTTTAAAAGTGCGAGCGATATGGACTTCTCTTTTTTCATTTAGCAGTAAGATAACGATAATAATTGCCCCCAAAGCTCTTGACAAGAGGGTGGGGATTCCTACTCCTGCCACCCCTAGTTTAAAGACCAGGACTAGGCTTAAGTCGCCGACAATATTAATGATGTTCATAAGAATGGAAATATTCATGGTGACTTTTGAATTTCCCATCGCCCGAAAGATGGCGGCACCGCCGCTATAAATAGCGATAAAGGGAATGGAAGCAGATACAATCATATAGTAGGTTTTTGCGTGATTCATAACTTCTGGGGTGATTTGGCCAAAGACATATTTTAAGATAACTCCTTGCAGAAGGTATAAAATAATGGTAATCACAAGGGAAGCAGCCCCAATAAAATAGAGCAACTGGGTAGCTGCCTCACTAGCTCTTTCTCTGTTCTTTTGGCCCAAGTATTGCCCGGCTATAACAGCACCCCCTGTCGCTAGCGCTGCAAAGACTTGAATCATTAAAATCATAATTTGATCCACTAGCGAAACTCCTGATACCGCAGATTCCCCCACTCTTGATACTACCGCCGAATCTGTCATACCAATAATAACTGCTAAAATTTGCTCCATAATCAGGGGTACAATTAAGAGCAGTAAAGCTTTATTACTAAATAATAGTTTACTTTTATCTATTTTTTTACTCATCTACGCCTTTATCTTTCCCAAAATCTTTTGTTTATTTTATCTTACTCTTCTACCCGGATTTTCGCAAGCCATCCGCTTTTTTTAGCTTCTCTTACTCCCAAAAAAGCAGTTCCTAGATACTTCTAAGAACTGCTTTTTGCTTACTTATGTTAAACTAAGCGGCCATATATGGGCTTAATTCTTCCCATAACTTCCCTAAGTTTTCTGCATTTTCGTAAACTTTTAATTCAATTATATGGTTGGTTCCTAAGTGGAATACATCCTCAAACTCTTTGGCATCCACTACATATCTGCCTCTTTTTAGGTCCATGTCGTAAGGGTATTTCTCTATAATGTGAGTAAAGTCTGCGATTGCCTTAGGGTCTTGAAAAATAATCATTTTTCTTCCCATAATACATCTCCTCATTAATAGTTTCAAAGGGGGTTCGAAACTTTAACTTTTCTTTACAGAGATAGTTTACCATAAACTTTCTATTTTTCCATAATCAGAATTACCAATAAATTTTGGCTACCATGGTAAAATCTGTGGATTTTTTACTACATCAAGCATTTATTCACAGTTTGGACACAAAATATTATGTTTATCTTAATACAAAATATTGTTCGTACCATAAAAGGAAGGAATAGATTGTATAAATCTTTCTTTGACAATTTACTTTATTATTCTTGTGCGCATCTAACCATTTAAGCAGTAACTCTTGATTAAAGAACTCTTTGACAAAGTCTTTTTCAAACATTTCTTTGACTTGGTTATAATACTTATCTTCTCTTAACCAGACACGAATTGGAACAGGAAAACCTACTTTCTTTCTCTTCGCCCACTCTAGTGGAATTTTTGCCAGGGCTGCGCTTCTAAAAGCTCTTTTTGAATGTTTTCCTTGCACACAGTAACTGGATTTAAGGGAAGAAGCAAGAGCCCAAACTTTTTTATCAAGATAAGGAACACGAAGCTCTAGTGAATGAGCCATGGTCATCTTATCGGCTTTTAATAAAATATCGTTAGGTAGCCAAACATTCATATCCAGGTACATTTTTTTATGTAAATCATCTTGATCTTTTACTTTATCAAAATAAGGTTTGGTTACATCTTGATAAGTCATGGTACTACGAAAATCTTTTGCCGTAATAGCATCTGCTTCTTTATTATCCATAATAAAGGCTTGACCAATATAAGACTCTTCTACCGTACGGGCATTTTTTTGCAAGAAGCCTTGGCCTTTAAAGTATTTCTTCTTCGAAGCGGCCTTGGCAATTTTTCTACGCAGGCCAAAAGGTACAATAGTTTTATAAATTTTAGCTGAGGGTGCTTCTAGGTAACTATCATAGCCACCAAACATTTCATCTGCGCCTTCCCCACTTAAAACTACTTTTACATCTTTAGCTGCTAGTTCAGAAAGATAATAAAGTGGTACCGCTGAAAGGTTAGCGTGAGGTTCATCGGAGTGATATTGCACCTCTGGTAAAACTTTAAAGAATTCTTCAGCGGAAATTTCTTTGCGTTCGTTTTTCATCTTTAAAATCTTGGAAAGTTTCTTGGCAATATTGGTTTCATCAAAACCATCTAGACCAAAACCAACGGAATAAGTTTTCATTGGTTTAACCGAGGAAGCGATGTAACTAGAATCTACGCCACCAGAAAGGAAAGATCCTACTTCAACATCACTAATTTGGTGATAGTCAACAGACTCTTGAACGGTATCACCGATTTCTTTGACTGCTTCTTCGTAAGTTCTTTTGGTTTCTTTATATTCAAAACTAAAGTATTTTGTCGCTTTAAAATTGCTACCATCATAGGTAAAGTAGCTACCTGGTTCTAATTTATAGACCCCTTTAAACATACTTTCTTTGGTTGGGGTATATTGGAAAATCAAATACATCTTTAATGCATCCTTATTTACCTCCTTCTTAAAAGAAGGATGAGGAAGGAAAGATTTAATCTCGGAACCAAAGAGTAGGGAGCCATTCATCTGTGCATAATAAAGAGGTTTAATGCCAAAGTAGTCTCTTGCACCATACATTTCGTGAGTTTCTTTATTGTAAATAACAAAAGCAAACATTCCTCGTAAAAGGGCAGCCGTTTTTTCTTTGTATACTTCATAAGCTTTAAGAATGACTTCTGTATCGGAGTTGGTATTAAATTTCATCCCATATTTTTCAATCAGTTCTTTTCTAATTTCACGATAATTATAAATTTCACCATTAAAGATAATTACATACTTACCGTCATCACTATGAATGGGCTGAGTGCCTCCTTCTAAGTCAATAATGGAAAGTCTACGAAAACCAAGAGCTACGTAATCGTCGGTATAACTGCCCTTACTATCAGGGCCGCGATGGGCAATCGCTTCTCCCATCTTATCTATTAATTCATCTTTTTCTTTAATACCTGCATCATAAAATCCGGTAAATCCACACATATATTAACCTCTCTTATTGTTATATTCACTTAGGTACATTTCCATATATTCAATATCAGAAGGGGTATCCACATATTGATCTTTTATTTTTAATGATCCTTCGTGGCCTTTTCCTGCTGCTACGACTAAGGTTTTTCCTTGGGCCTTCATAATAGCACTTCTAATAGCCTCACCTCGGTCTTCAATCATGACATAAGGGCAACCAGCTTCTTCGATATAAGGACTAATTTCTCCGGAAATGGCGGCTACACTTTCAAAGCCTGGTTCATCAGCGGTTAAGATGATGTCATCGGCATATTTTCCGGCAATAGTGCCCATTTCTTTTCTTCTACCAAAGGCTTTTCCCCCCGGGCAACCAAAAACGGCGGTGATGTGATAGTCGGGAAATTCTTTTTTCAAGGAAGAAAAAAGCTTTTCAAAGCTTAGTTTGTTATGGGCATAATCAACAATCCCGATAATCTTTTCATCTTCACTATGAAAGGTTTCCATTCGGCCTTTTACTTTGGCTCCTTGTAAGCCTTTTTTTATCACCTCTACTGGTACTTTTAGCAGGCTAACCGCACTAATAGCCGCTAAGGCATTATCTACATTAAAGATGCCCGGCATCGAAAGAGAAAATTCGCCTTTTACTTCTTTTCCTTCCACCATAAAAGAACTACCAATAGCCTGTTTTTTAATATCATAAGCGATGTAATCAGCGTCTCTATCCTTTTCATCGGTGGTAAAAGTCATAACATCTCTTGCTCTTTTACTATAAGCGAGTACTTCATTTAAATAATCAATGTTTTTATTGACCACAGCATGGTTGGTTTGAGAAAACATCAGCATTTTCGATTCAAAATAGTCTTGAAAATCTTTGTGCTCAATCGGGCTAATGTGATCTTCGGAAATATTTAAAAACACACCGGCAAAAAAAGTAAGACCTAACACTCGACCATATTTTAAGGCCTGAGAAGACACTTCCATCACCATATATTTAAGGCCTGACTCGACAGCGTTATGAAGATGCCTGTAAACTTCCATGGCTTCTGGCGTCGTATTATGCGAGACTTCGGTACTTTTTCCGTCATAGGTGGAAATAGAAGAAAGAATACCACAAGGCTTTTCACCTAGGCTTTTGGCATATTCATCTAAAATAGCTTTGGTATAAAAGGCTGTTGTGGTCTTTCCTTTGGTTCCTCCAATACCAATTATTTTTAGTTGGTTTTGGGGTGAGTTATAAAAAAGGTCCGCTAAAGCGGCCATGGCTTTACGAATATCTGTAACAATAATATAAGGAACTTCTTCCTCTAAATCATACTTTTCTTCACTTACATAAGAAGAGGCACCAAGGCTTAGGGCTTCTTTTAAATACTCCTTTTTAAAGGAGGCTCCTTTGCAAACAAAGAGAGTGTCTTTATTTGCAGCTTTAGAATTGTAGGTTAAGCCTTTAATGATTTGTTCTTCTTCTTGTTTACTGCTTTCTTTTACTAAGTTCTTTGCTTCTAATAAGTCTACATATGCTTTAAAATTATAGCTTTTCACTTAAACTCCTATCTCTTCTTATTGATAGATTCCGCCAGATCTAACAATGGCTTCTTTGATTAAGATATCCATTGCATCAAGGCATCTTGAAGATACATCATAATTTCTCTTAAATACAGAAAGCTCTGTACAAGCAAGAATGACTACATCACAACCTTTTGCTACTAATTCTTCAAAGGTCCGATCAAATTTCTTACGATCCCCTTTTTTTCCTTGTTTAATATCATCATAAATAAGCGACATAACATCTGC
>DXHJ01000135.1 GCA_019113475.1 Candidatus Dorea intestinavium
GAGAAGAAGGCAAGCGGTTATTACTTGCCTCCTAAAGTACATAAGAACCGTGGGACACACGGGAATAGCTCGCTGATACTTGCACCAATAGGTGCATTGAACGAGAAGCCCTCATCTCTAAGTTTTAGAACATAGATGATGGGAGTATGTCACAGTCTAGTTATAAGAGCCATAATCGGATTATTATCATAAAACATTGCTAAGATACTATTTGCCTCGATCATTTGAACAATCTCTTTGGCGAAACCGGCTGTATAAGCAAGAGCCACCAACAGAAAAATAAACCAAACAATAATTAAAGCACCTACTGCTCCTAGAACCCCTCCCGCTAAACGGTTAATAAAGCCTAAGACAGGTAGTGTTGCTACAACATCTAAAGCAAAGATGATTGCCCTTGCTATAATCGTCAGTAGGATAAATAAGCCTAAGAAAGCAATAATATTTAAAACAATACTCGTTAAATATTTCGCCACGTATTGCCCAAAAGTTTCCGCCCCTAATTTCGCATAACCATCTTGGTTATTATTTTGCGTCAAAAGAGTCTTAAAGCGCTCCGGCATGTTTGCCCCCTCAATCACCTTAAATTGTACGTCCTTGGGTATTTCCGCTTCTTTAATCTCATCTTCTATTGTTGCCTGACCTTCTTCAAGACCTGCTAAGACCTGTTTTGAAATTCCCAGTCCCTCTAAATCTTTACTAGACATCTTACCACTAGCGATATCTTCAATACTAAAGCCATGTTCTTCTAATTGTTCTTCTGATAAACCAGCTGCATTTAAAACTTGCCGAATAGAGTCTTCCGTAAGTCCTACATTCTGTGAATTCTCATCTAGCATTAAATTGGTGGAATACTTAGCCATAGCCTTTACCACATTTTGTTCAATGGTTTCATCTAATGGTGTATACTCTCTTATTGCTTTTGTTACATAGGGGGTCATAAAAAACACCACTGCTAAGGTTACAATTGTCGTTGCCAGTGAAACACATATTTTTATTGCTCCGCGATATACCCCCACTATAAAACTAATTAAAAATATCGCCCCTATTGTTATAACTAACCAGTTCATACTCTCTCCTATTTTACCAACCTCGATAACTCAAATCCTTGATCACTAACTACAATATATTTGTTAACCCCAAAAACTGGGAACATTTCATAGATTTGTTGCTTGGTGTCTCCTTTAAATTTCATTACGCCATCTTTCATGATAATACCACATTTTGTTCCGTCATACATGACGATTTGATTGTTCACAATCTTCATATGACTGTACTCTTCTTCGATATCTTTTGAAAGAATTTTTTTACCCCTTGTATTATAGAGCCTTAACTCGTGGCCCACTTTATTTTTTAACATCACTGCTATGTAATGATCATTATAAGCCACTGAACTAATCTGGGATTTAAATTTTAAAGAAGCAACGTTTTTTAGTTCTGTTGTTCCTCTTTCAATGTCTAGTTGATTATCTCCCACATGAATGGAGAGATCACCCTTTACAAAAAATACCATAGGCACAATGGTGTTTTCATAGGCTTTTTCTTCTTCTGTTACTTTTAATTTATTTTCAGTACTAAAGTTATAGTATTTAACCACACTTTTCATTTTTCCTTTGTTAATTTCCAAATAAGAAACCATTAGAGTTTTCCCATCTGCTGAAATTGCTGCATCCACCGGAAAGCCCGATTTACTAACTGAAACTTTATGCTCTACAACCGTTTCCCCTTCGGTGTCATAGCAAATAATTTCCGGTGTCACATCATTAGAAAGCATAGCACAGACTAGACCAATATCCGATACCGATATTTTTTCAATCGGTGCTGTGGTTTTTGCCTCACCTACAAAGCCGTTTTTATCCAAAATAAGAATGGTATTTCCACCCTTATCCGCAATAGCTGCTCGCTTTTTAGAAGTTGTAATAATCGGGTTTTTCATCTCGTAAGGCTGATTCCATTCTTCTTTTGCCTTACGATTCAAATAAGAGATTCCATCTTTGCTGTATTTTAAAACGCCCCGTTCAAATTGCAGGTAGGAACTTTCCACCGCATTGTCACTTTTAAATAGTTCCAACGTTCTTATTTTTGTAAAGGTGGAATAATGCACCAATAAATAACAACCGATTAGTATCAAAAGAAGCACAAGAAAAATAATCAAATTTCGTATTCGACCCTTTTTCTTGTGTTTCTTAGCTTTTTCCTCTATTGCAAACAATTCGTCTTCTGTGATAATTCTAAATCCACTGTTATTTTTTTCCACGCACAGCACTCCTAAAATTAGTAAGAATGTCAGAGCCATCATGATGGCTCTGACTCATAGTTTATAGTAATTCTTTTATTTGTTTGTAGATTCCTGGTGTATCTAGTTCATACTTATGTAATAGTTCAAGTGCTGGGCCTGATTCGCCAAACACATCTCTAATACCAATTCTTGATACTTTAGCAATACCCTCTTCAGCTACAACTTCAGCCACAGCACCACCAAGGCCACCAAGAATCGAATGTTCTTCGACGGTGATTACATGACCTGTTTTCTTTGCTGATGCAAGAATAGTCTCTTTATCAAGAGGTTTAATTGTGTGAACATTAATAACTTCTGCACTAACGCCCTCTTTTTCTAGTTCTTTTGCTACTTCGAGGCAATTAGAAACAGGAAGTCCTGTCGTAACAATCGTAATATCACTACCTTCTCTTAAGGTAATAGCTTTACCAATTTCAAATTTATAATCTGGATTATCATTAATAACTGGTACAGCAAGTCTACCAAAGCGCATGTAAACAGGTCCTACATATTCATAAGCTGCTTTTACTGCTGCTCTTGCTTCAATATCATCGGAAGGTGAAATAACCACCATACCAGGGATACTTCTCATTAAGGCAATATCTTCATTGCATTGATGGGAAGCTCCATCTTCTCCTACTGAAATACCAGCATGAGTTGCACCTATTTTTACATTTAAATGCGGATAGCCAATAGAGTTTCTTACTTGTTCAAAGGCTCTACCAGCAGCAAACATAGCAAAAGTCGAAGCAAAAGGCACTTTTCCTGTAGTTGAAATACCTGCTGCCACACTCATCATATTTCCTTCTGCAATTCCGCAATCAAGATGGCGATCAGGAAAAGCTTTCTTAAAAATTCCGGTTTTAGTAGCGGCCGCTAAGTCAGCATCTAATACGACAATATTATCGTGAATTTCTCCTAGTTCTGCTAGAGCCTTGCCATAACTTTCTCTGGTGGCTATTTTCTTTACTTCTGACATAGCTCTTCACCTACCTTTTCTAAATCTTTCATAGCAATTTCAAATTGTTCATCATTTGGGGCAACTCCGTGCCACTCTGCTTTGTTTTCCATAAAGGAAACATCTTTTCCTTTTGTTGTTTTAGCAATAATAGCAGTTGGTTTTCCTTTTGTCTTTCTTGCTTCGGCAAAAGCTGCTTCTAGTTCTTCAAAACTGTGACCATCTACTTTAATGACATGGAAGTTAAAAGCTTCAAACTTTTTATCAATCGGGTAAGGACAGTTTACTTCTTCAATCGTTCCATCAATTTGTAAGTTGTTATTATCAACAATTACCACTAAGTTATCAAGTTGTCTAGAGCCAGCAAGCATACTTGCTTCCCAAACTTGTCCTTCTTGTAATTCGCCGTCACCTAATAAAGTATAAACTCGGAAATCATCGTTAAATATTTTCGCTGAAAGTGCCATTCCTACTGCTGCTGATACACCTTGGCCTAGAGAGCCACTACTCATATCAACGCCCGGGATGTGTTTCATTTCAGGATGCCCTTGTAAGTAAGAGCCGGTATGGCGAAAAGTTGGCAAATCTTCTACCGGAAAATATCCTCTATGGGCAAGGGTAGAGTAATATCCCGGTGAGGTATGACCTTTTGATAAAACAAAACGGTCACGGTCTGCCTTTTTAGGATCTTTAGGATCTATGTTTAATTGATTAAAATAAAGTTCGGTATAAATTTCTGTTGCCGAAAGTGAGCCACCTGGATGTCCAGCTTTTGCGCTATGAACTGCAATAATAATCCCTTTACGGATTTCATTGGCCATTTTCTTTCTTTCTAAAATCGTCATTATGCTTCCTCCATTATTCTCCAAAAACAGCTTTATAATCTGCTTGGAACTTTTT
>DXHJ01000136.1 GCA_019113475.1 Candidatus Dorea intestinavium
AAGTTTTGACCATGCAAGAACAAAGTATTGATGAAGAAGAACTATATAAGGGCCTAGAAAAAGCCGTTAATGGTGCTCTTTTACAATTTAAAGAAACAAAAGAATTAGAAGGTGAAAATTTAAAAACTGACCTAAATCTAAAGCTTGATAACATGTTAAATAAAGTAGAGGTTATCATCGAAAGATCACCAATTATTGTGGAAGAACATAAAAATAAAGTGGAAGCAAAGGTAAGAGAATTTTTAGAAGATTCACAAATTGATGAAGCAAGAATTGTGCAAGAAATGGTTCTTTTCGCTGAGAAGATTTGCACAGATGAAGAAACTGTTCGCTTAAAAAGCCACATTATTCATATGAAAGACAGTTTAAATGCTAAAGAAGAAGGCATTGGTAGAAAGTTAGACTTTATTGCCCAAGAGATGAATCGTGAGGCAAATACCATTTTGTCAAAGGCAAATGACATTGAAGTCTCAAACTATGCTATTGAGTTAAAAACGGAGATCGAAAAAGTAAGAGAACAAATTCAAAATATAGAATAGAGGTTACAAATGAAAGAAAAAGGAATTCTAACAGTTGTTTCTGGCTTTTCCGGATCGGGAAAAGGCACTATTATGAAAGGACTATTAGAAAAATATCAAGACTATGCACTTTCCATTTCTTGCACCACCAGAAACCCTAGATGTGGAGAAGAACATGGGAAAGAATACTTCTTTGTCAGTCAAGAGGAATTTGAAAAAATGATTGATAAAGAAGACTTAATAGAGTATGCTAATTATGTAGGAAATTATTACGGAACGCCAAAATCCTATGTAGAAGAACAGCTAGAAAGTGGCAAAGACGTAATCTTAGAAATAGAGATGGTTGGAGCGATTAAGGTGAAAGAAAAATTTCCAGACACCTTGCTTCTTTTTATAACACCACCTTCTGTTAGCGAGCTTAAAAAACGCTTAATCGGCAGAGGAACAGAAACAAAAGAAGTAATTGAAGATCGTATCAAGCGAGCAGCAGAAGAAGCAGCCATAATGGATAAGTATGACTATTTGATTGTCAATGACGACTTAGAGGACGCCATTGAAGAGGTTCATAGTATTATTAAAAATGAACGTAGAAGATGCTTTAGAAACCAAGACTTTATTGAAAAAATAAAAGAAGAATTGAAAGGGGATTTTTAAATGTTACATCCATCTTATAGTGATTTAATGCAAGTAGTAAACAAAGACGTAGAAGAGGGACATACAAAAGTAGTAAATAGTCGTTACTCCATAGTAATGGCGACAGCAAAAAGAGCGAGAGAAATCGTCGATGGAGCCCAAACATTAGTGGAGACAAAAGAAGATGAGAAACCACTTTCCATTGCTATCGAAGAACTAAATGAAGGCAAGATTAAAATACACGCAGAAGAATAAAAGTTGTAAAGGCAGAGGCGAAGGCATCTGCCTTTTTATCAAAGAGAAAGAATAGAGGCATGATAGATGAAAGTATTATTTGTTTCCCTAGGTTGTGATAAAAACCTAGTAGATTCAGAAATGATGTTAGGAATATTAGCAAACAAAGGTTATACCATAACGGATGATGAAAGCCAGGCAGATATTGTAGTTGTTAATACCTGCTGTTTTATCCACGATGCAAAAGAAGAAAGTGTGGCACAGATTCTAGAAATGGCTGACCTTAAAAAAGAAGGTCAGGCCAAGGTTTTAGTAGTAACCGGTTGTATGGCAGAAAAATACCGTCAAGAGATTATCGAAGAGATACCGGAAGTAGATGCAGTTTTAGGAACAAACTCTTTTGATGAGATTGCTAAGGCAATTGAAAAGGCCCTTGGTGGTGAAAAGACCTTGGAAATGAAAAATTTAGTAGATTTCCCTGAACCTAGTGCGGATCGTTTAGTAACAACAGGTGGTCACTATGCTTATTTAAAGATTGCAGAGGGTTGCGATAAGCATTGTACTTATTGCATTATCCCTTCTCTTCGGGGGGGATACCGCAGTATTCCTATGGAAGAATTATTAAAAGAAGCTAATCGTTTAGTGGATTTTGGCGTGGAAGAACTTATTTTAGTAGCACAAGAAACAACTGTTTATGGAACAGATATTTATGGTAAGAAAATGTTACCAACCTTATTAAAAGAATTAAGTAAGATTGAAGATCTTAAATGGATTCGAATTCTTTATTGCTATCCGGAAGAAATCACCGAAGAACTCGTGCAAACCATGAAGGAAGAAGATAAAGTGGTTAATTACTTAGATCTACCAATTCAACACTGCAACGATGAAATCTTAAGGAAAATGGGTAGAAAAACGGACAAGGCACAATTGGTTGAAATTATTGGAACGCTACGAAGAGAAATCCCTGACATTTGTCTACGTACCACCTTAATTACCGGCTTTCCCGGTGAAACAAAAGAACAACATGAAGAGCTTCTTGATTTTGTCAGTGAAATGAAATTTGACCGTCTTGGGGTCTTTACTTATTCAAGGGAAGATGATACACCAGCGGCTCAATTACCAGATCAAATTGCAGAGGATGTTAAAAAAGCTAGACAAGATGAGTTAATGCAACTGCAACAAGCCATTGCTTTTAAGGCCTCAGAAGAGATGATAGGTAAAGAAATTGAGGTAATGATTGAAGGAAAAATCGTAGAAGATGATGCTTATGTGGGCAGAACTTATAAAGACGCCCCAGGCGTAGACGGACTTATCTTTGTTAATACGCAGGCTTATTTAGATAGCGGTGATTTTGTTAAAGTGATTGTAAGTGAAGCTTTAGATTATGACTTGATTGGAGAACTAAAAGAATGAATTTACCAAATAAATTAACGGTACTTAGAATGTGCATGGTACCAGTCTTTGTAGTATTTATGTTAACGAATCTAGGAGGAGAAGCCAATAAATGGATTGCCCTAATTCTCTTTTGCGTAGCTAGTTTTACGGACTTTTTAGATGGTAAGATTGCTCGTAGTCGAAATCTAGTTACTAATTTTGGCAAATTTATGGATCCTTTAGCTGATAAACTACTTGTTTGCTCAGCAATGATTTGTTTGATTCCTCTAGGCAGAATTCCTACTTGGGTAGTTCTTATTATTATTGCTAGAGAATTTATTATCAGCGGTTTTCGTCTTGTTGCCTCTGATGCCGGGATTGTGATTGCGGCAAATTAC
>DXHJ01000137.1 GCA_019113475.1 Candidatus Dorea intestinavium
TAAAAAAAGACCTCAAGGTTAGAATTTCTTCTAAACCTCAAGGTCTATTCATTTTATTACTGATTGAGTACTGTTTGTCAGAGGATAATCATTTTCTCGCACTGGGCGATAATGGGGATTACCTCTTAACACTTATATCGTTTAGGAATGGAGCTTTTTATTAGTTTCAAGTATAATACTTGATATTTAATTCTTAAGCGTTCTTTTCAGCGATAGCTGCTTGTGCTGCTGCAAGTCTTGCGATTGGTACTCTAAATGGTGATGCAGATACATAGTCAAGACCAATCTTATGGCAGAACTCTACAGATGAAGGATCTCCACCGTGTTCTCCACAAATACCAAGATGTAATTTCTCATTTACTGGCTTACCAAGTTTGATAGCCATTTCCATAAGTTTACCAACACCTTCTTGGTCAAGTTTTGAGAATGGATCAAATTCAAAGATTTTAGCATCATAGTATGCTTCTAAGAATTTACCAGCATCATCACGTGAGAATCCGTAAGTCATTTGAGTTAAATCGTTTGTACCAAAGCAGAAGAAGTCTGCTTCTGTAGCAATTTCATCAGCTGTAATACAAGCACGAGGAATCTCAACCATAGTTCCAACTTCATATTCAAGTTCAATTCCAGCTTCTTTAATTTCTTTATCAGCTACTTCAACTACGATATCTTTTACAAACTTAAATTCTTTTAATTCGCCTGTAAGAGGAATCATAATTTCCGGTTTAATTGTCCATTCTGGATGAGCTTTTTGTACTTTAATTGCTGCACGAATGATTGCTTTTGTTTGCATTCTTCCAATTTCTGGATAAGTAACGTCAAGACGACATCCTCTGTGACCCATCATTGGGTTAAATTCGTGAAGGCTAGCAATAATTGTTTTAATTTGCTCAACTGTTTTGCCCTTAGCGTCAGCTAATTTTTTGATATCAGCTTCTTCTGTAGGAACAAACTCATGTAGAGGTGGATCTAGGAAACGAATAGTAACTGGGTTTCCTTCAAGTGCTTCATATAATTTTTCAAAGTCATCTTGTTGTACAGGTAGAATTTTTTCAAGAGCTTCTTCTCTTTCTTCTACTGTATCTGAACAAATCATTTCACGGAAAGCTTCGATTCTTTCACCTTCAAAGAACATATGCTCTGTACGGCAAAGACCAATTCCTTCAGCACCAAGTTCTTTTGCTCTAATAGCATCAGCTGGTGTATCCGCGTTTGTTCTAACTTTAAGTCTTCTAAATTCATCAGCCCATCCCATGATTCTGCCAAATTCGCCAGAAATCTCAGCTGGAATAGTTGCGATCATACCATCGTAAACAGCTCCTGTAGAACCATCTAGAGAAATAGCATCACCTTCGTGGATTTCTTTTCCACCAAGTGTAAATTTCTTATTTGCTTCATCCATAGCAATTGCTGTAAGACCAGAAACACAACATGTTCCCATGCCACGAGCAACAACAGCTGCGTGAGAAGTCATACCACCACGAACAGTTAGGATACCTTGAGCTGCTTTCATACCTTCGATATCTTCAGGTGATGTTTCAAGACGAACAAGAACAACTCTTTCACCTCTGTCATTCCATTCTTTTGCATCTTCAGCTGTAAAGACAACTTTACCAGATGCAGCTCCTGGAGACGCAGCAAGACCTTTTCCAAGTTCTTTTGCTTCTTTGATTGCTTTTGGATCAAATTGTGGATGAAGAAGAGTATCTAAGTTTCTTGGTTCAATCATAGCTACTGCTTTTTCTTTTGAAATCATACCTTCATCAACAAGGTCACAAGCGATTTTAAGAGCAGCTTTTGCTGTTCTTTTACCATTACGAGTTTGAAGCATGTAAAGCTTTTTATCTTCAATGGTAAATTCCATATCTTGCATATCTCTATAGTGATCTTCTAATTTTTCTGTAATTTCAACGAATTCTTTGTAAACTTCTGGCATTACATTTTCAAGATGAGCGATTGGTTCTGGTGTACGAACACCGGCAACAACGTCTTCACCTTGTGCATTAAGTAAGAATTCACCCATAAGGACGTTTTCACCTGTAGCTGGGTCACGAGTAAAAGCAACACCTGTTCCAGATGTATCGCCCATGTTACCAAAGGCCATCATTTGTACGTTAACAGCTGTTCCCCATGAATAAGGGATATCATTGTCACGACGATATACGTTAGCTCTTGGATTATCCCATGAACGAAATACTGCTTTAACAGCGCCAATAAGTTGGTCTTTAGCATCAGTTGGGAAGTCTTCCCCTACCATTGTTTTATATTCATTTTTAAATTGTGCTGCTAATTCTTTTAAGTCATCAGCAGTAAGGTCAACATCTTCTGTTACCCCTTTTTCTTCTTTCATTTTGTCGATTAGCTCTTCAAAATATTTTTTACCAACTTCCATTACTACATCAGCATACATTTGAATAAATCTTCTGTAGCAATCCCAAGCCCAACGAGGATTTCCTGATTTTGCTGCGATTGTTTCTACAACATCTTCGTTAAGACCAAGGTTTAAGATGGTATCCATCATTCCAGGCATGGAAGCTCTAGCTCCTGAACGAACAGAAACTAAAAGTGGATTTTCAAGATCTCCAAACTTCTTTCCTGTTATATCTTCCATTTTAACGATTGCATCTTGGATTTGACCCATGATTTCGTCGTTAATCTTTTGTCCATCATCATAGTACTGAGTACAAGCTTCAGTTGTAATTGTAAATCCTTGAGGAACTGGCAGACCTAAATTTGTCATTTCCGCTAAGTTTGCACCTTTTCCGCCAAGAAGGTTTCTCATGGTTGCGTTACCTTCTGTAAACATATAAACCCATTTTGCCATTTTTAATGACCTCCTAATACTATTTTATTCTTAAAGTCGCAATCAATATTGTAATTCCTTTCCTAACTTTAGTCAAGTAAATTATATCTTC
Organism: Candidatus Dorea intestinavium; assembly: GCA_019113475.1. Lineage (GTDB taxonomy): Bacteria > Bacillota > Clostridia > Lachnospirales > Lachnospiraceae > Aequitasia > Aequitasia intestinavium. The sequence continues at coordinate 2,916 of DXHJ01000137.1, forward strand.
TACTCAATTCCCCTAAGGAAAGCTTTATATCCTTTATATGCTTCATAAATATCAGCCTTTGAAGTGATTTCATAAGGTGCATGCATGCAAAGAACCGCAACTCCACTATCGATAACTTCCATACCATAATTTGCCATAATATAAGCAATGGTGCCGCCACCACCAGCATCTACTTTTCCTAGTTCAGCAAACTGATAATTTACCTTTTCATCATCTAAGGTTTGACGTAGTTTCGCTAAATATTCTGCATTAGCATCGTTTGAGCCACTTTTACCTCTTGCTCCGGTAAACTTATTAAATACTAAGCCTTTACCAAAGAATGCCGAGCTTCTCTTTTCAAAAACCTCAGGAAACAGTGGATCGTAAGCTGCGCTTACATCAGAAGATAACATTTTTGAATTGGCCAAAGCTCTACGAACTTTTAATTCTGCTTCTTCTCCCATTAAATAGAGAAGTTCAGCAATCATATTTTCAAAGAAACGAGAGTGCATACCAGTTGCTCCCACACTACCGATTTCTTCTTTATCTACTAAAATAAGACAAGAAGTTCTTTTTACATTTTCTTCCTCTAACATAGCAAAAAGAGAAGTAAAAGCACACACCCTATCATCTTGACCATAACCGATCACCATACTACGGTCAAAGCCTAAATCTCTAGCTTTTTCTGCCGGCACTACCTCTAATTCAGCAGAAAGAAAATCTTCCTCATCAAAGTCATATTTTTCTTTTAAAATAGTTAAGATTCCCTTTTTAACTTTCTCTTTTTCTTCTTTATCTGCTACTACTGGTTTGCTTCCCACTAAAACATCCAAGTTTTCTCCTTCGATAACCACGCTAGCCGTTTTTTCTAGTTGCTTAGCAGCCAAATGAATTAATAAATCTGTGACAGCAAAGACAGGATCGTTTTCATTTTCTCCTACTACTACCTCAATCTTTGTTCCATCTTTTTTTATCACAACACCATGAATAGCTAAAGGAATGGTTACCCATTGATATTTTTTGATGCCACCATAATAATGAGTATCCAAATAGGTTAATTCTTCTGTTTCATACAGTGGGTTTTGTTTAACATCCATTCTTGGGGAGTCAATATGAGCTCCAAGAATGTTCATTCCTTCTTCAATTGGCTCTGTTCCGATATTAAAAAGGACAACGGACTTTTCCATCCCAACAACATAAACCTTGTCTCCCGCTTTAATCGTTTTCTTTTCTTTGATAAGTTCATTAAGTTCCCTATAACCTCGTTCTCTAGCCATATCGACGGTTAGTTTAACGCATTCACGTTCCGTTTTTCCCTTATCTAAAGCCTTCTTATAGTCGTTACTAATTTTTTCTAGCTCTTTTAATTGTGCTTCTTCATAAGTTTCCCATGCATTTTTTCTTTCCATAACAACCTACCTCCAATTTCATTCATAAACACTCTATTTTCTATAATACCACGAATTACTTTTAGCTGCCTAGCAAAATCAATTTCTGCTGTAATTTGGAAAAAAACGATTTTCATTCTCATTGACAATGATAGTATAATATTAATAATTACTTAATATTATCAAAAGAGAAGGAGAAAAAGGATGAAAAAAATAGCAAAAGGATGGTCCAATATGAGTCTTGTTAAACGAATCTTAATCGGTCTTATAGTTGGTCTTATTTTAGGAATTTCCTTTCCTAAAGCAGCACCTATAGCAATGCTTGGTAACTTATTTGTAGGGGCTCTTAAAGCGATTGCACCAATACTAGTATTTTTCCTAGTAATGACAGCGCTTTCAAAACATGAAGATGGACAAAAAACGAATATGTCCACAGTAATTGTTCTTTATCTAGTAGGGACATTTTTAGCAGGTGTTACAGCCGTAGTGGCCAGTGAGGTTTTCCCGGTTACTTTAACACTTACACAGTCAAGCACAGAACATGCTGCTCCTGGCGGCATCGGTGAAGTTCTTACTACTTTATTAATGAACATCGTATCGAATCCAGTCGATGCTTTAGCAAACGCAAATTACGTAGGTATCCTTGCCTGGGCAGTTATCTTAGGACTTGCTCTAAGAGTTGCACCAAAAGGCCTTAAAGCTGGACTCGAAGGAATTTCTGATGCCGTATCGCAAGCCGTTAAATGGGTAATTAGCTGTGCACCATTTGGTATTATGGGCCTTATGTATGGAACTATTTCTACTCAAGGTGTTGAAGGGCTATTAGACTATGGTAAATTAATTATTTTACTCGTTGGCACTATGTTCTTTGTTGCCCTTGTTTTAAATCCAGCAATGGTCTTTATCGCAACAAAGAGAAACCCTTACCCACTTGTTTTCAAGTGTTTGAAAGAAAGTGGCATTACCGCCTTCTTTACTCGTAGTTCTGCAGCAAATATCCCTGTAAATATGGATCTTTGTAAAAGACTAGGACTTAACAAAGATACTTATTCCATCTCCATCCCACTTGGATCTACCATTAACATGGCCGGTGCTGCTATTACTATTTCCACTTTAGCTTTGGCCGCAACCAAAACTTTAGGTATTAAAGTAGATTTCCCAACCGCTGTTATCCTTTGTGTATTATCAGCTGTTAGTGCTTGTGGCGCTTCTGGTGTTGCTGGCGGATCTCTCCTTTTAGTTCCTCTTGCTTGTAGTTTATTTGGTATTTCAAATGATATCGCAATGCAAGTTGTTGGCGTTGGTTTTATCGTTGGTGTTATTCAAGATTCTTGTGAAACAGCACTGAACTCTTCAACAGATGCTCTTTTTACAGCTACCGCTGAATACAGAGCACGCATTAAAGCTGGGGAAGACATTCCTAAACTTGGCGTAGAAGTAGACTTAAAGGAAACTTCTGATTCTAAGATCTCTGGAGTAAAAGCTCACGCATAATATTTTTAGTTAACGAAATGATTTCCGAATAAAAAATACCACTATCAATTAAGATAGTGGTATTTTTTAGTTCTTATTTTACCAAGCAAACTTCTTTTCAAAGTAAGCTTCTAAGTCTTCAATTTTAATTCTTTCTTGTTGCATTGTATCACGATCACGCACTGTAACAGCACCATCTGTCTCAGAATCGAAATCATAAGTAATACAATAAGGAGTTCCAATTTCATCTTGTCTACGATAACGTTTTCCGATAGTTGAACGATCATCAAACTCACAATTCCACTTTTTACTTAATTTTTGGAACACTTTTTCTGCTCCCTCATTAAGTTTCTTAGAAAGTGGTAGTACACCAATTTTAATTGGTGCAAGCTCTGGATGAAGATGAAGTACCGTACGAGTATCACCGCCTTCTAGTTCTTCTTCATCATAAGCAGAACATAAGAAAGTTAAAAACATACGATCAACGCCAAGAGAAGGTTCAATACAATAAGGAATGTATTTTTCGTTCTTTGCATCATCAAAATAAGTCATATCTTGTTTTGAGCTTTCCATATGTTGTTTTAAGTCATAATCTGTTCGATCAGCTATTCCCCAAAGTTCTCCCCAGCCAAAGGGGAATAAGAATTCAATATCAGTTGTCGCATTTGAATAATGAGAAAGTTCTTCTGGATCATGATCTCTTCCTCTTACTTCATCTTCTTTAATGCCTAGAGAAAGTAACCAGTCCATACAGAATTTTTTCCAATATGCATGCCACTCTAAATCTGTTCCTGGTTCACAGAAGAATTCTAATTCCATTTGTTCAAATTCTCTGGTTCTAAAAATAAAGTTACCCGGTGTAATTTCATTTCTAAAAGATTTTCCTACTTGGCCAATACCAAAAGGAATTTTCTTTCTAGAAGTACGTTGAACATTTTTAAAGTTTACGAAAATACCTTGTGCTGTTTCTGGACGAAGGTATACGACATTTTTTGCATCCTCGGTAACTCCTTGGAAGGTTTTAAACATTAGGTTAAACTCTCTAATATCTGTAAAATTATGAGCACCACAACTTGGACATGGAACATTATGCTCTGCAATAAATTCCTGCATTTTTTCATGCGACCAAGAATCAACTGCTGCCTCACCTAAATCTACATTATTGTCTTTGGCAAAGTCTTCAATCATCTTATCTGCACGAAAACGCTCTTTGCACTCCTTACAATCCATTAAAGGATCACTAAAACCACCTACGTGTCCTGATGCTACCCAGGTTTGTGGGTTCATTAAGATTGCACAATCTACACCCACATTATAAGGACTTTCTTGAATAAATTTTTTCCACCAAGCTCTTTTTACATTGTTTTTAAGTTCTACACCTAGATTTCCATAATCCCATGTATTTGCAAGGCCGCCGTAAATCTCTGACCCCGGGTATACGAATCCCCTTGATTTCGCCAGTGCCACGATTTTTTCCATTGTCTTTTCAGCCATGATTATTCTCCTTCCAATCCGATAATTTTTTTCTTGTATTTCTTATAATACCTTTTATTTCCCATCTTTGCAAGGTTTACTTAATCAATGGCTCGTATGTAGTAATTGGTGTTTTTTCTCCTTGCTTAGCTCCTGATAAACCAGATTTACCAGAGGATTTTCTGCTGACGTTCTAACTTGTAAACCTTTATCCACTTTGTATAAAGCTTCCATTCTTAGTGCTCTCGTTCTAGCTCCCGCAGGCGTTGGTTGTCCCCCGCCCATTACGCAACCTCTTTTACAAGTCATTACTTCCACAAAATCATAGTTTCTTTTACCGGCTTTTAGATCCTCAATAAGTTTTCTAGCTTCTAAAAGCCCCTGAACTACAGCAATTTTAATTTCGCGACCATTTAAATTAACTTTCGCTTCTTTTACTCCTTCAAGCCCCCTAATCCCGCTAAATTTTATCTCTTCTAGGGCCTTTTTGTCTTCTCCTTGTTCGTAAATTATCTTACGAAGCACCGCTTCTGTAACTCCGCCAGTTACACCAAAGATTACTCCTCCATCAGAAACTAGACCAAAAGGTATATCAAGAGCCTCCTCTTCTAAATTGGCAAAATCAATTGCTGCTCTACGAATCATCCTTTCTACTTCCATCGTAGTAATCACAGCATCGGTATCTTGTTTTCCTTTTGTCTGATAATCGGGGCGTAAAATCTCTGCCTTCTTAGCGGTGCAAGGCATAATCGAAACGACAAAGGTTTTTTTCCCATCCTCTTGGTCTTTTTGCTGATAATAATCCTTTAATACTGCGGAAAACATGCCTTGGGGGAAGCGACAAGAGGAAATATTTTTTCGATATTCTGGATAATGCTCTTCACAATACTTCACCCAACCCGGGCAACAAGAAGTAAATAAGGGTAAGTTCTCTTCTTGTTGTAGACGCTCTATTAATTCCTTGGACTCTTCAAGCACGGTAAGATCCGCCCCAAAACTAGTATCAAAAACTTTATCAAAACCCATTCGCCTAAGAGCTGTTGCTAATTTTCCCATGGCATTTATTCCTTTAGGTAGACCAAAGCCATCACCTATCGCAATTCTTACAGCTGGCGCAACTTGAGCTATAACACGAACGTTTGAATCTTCAATAGCTTGCCATACTCGGTCTTCATCAAGCTTTATGGTAATGGCTCCAGTTGGACAGACTACACGGCATTGGCCGCAGCCCACACAATCCGTATCTCCTATTAATTTGTTAAAAGCTGGCATTACCTTCATTTGGGAACCGCGAAAAGCAAAATCGATAGCGCCTATTCCTTGCACTTCTTCGCAGGTTCTAACACAGTCTCCACATAAAATACATTTATTGGGATCACGGACAATGCAAGAAGAACTATTATCGATAGGCTCTCTTGGTTTATTATTGGTAAAACGAACTGCATCTACACCAATGCGATAGGCCAACTTTTGCAACGTACAGGTGCCATTTTTATGACAAGTAGTACAATCCCTGCAATGAGAAGATAACAACAACTCCATAATTAATTTTCTATATTTTTGTACTCTTAAAGAATTTGTTTTGATAATCATTCCGGGTCTTGGCTTTTTGGAACAAGAGGCAAAAATCTTTCCTTTATCATCTTCCACCACACATATACGGCAAGCCCCACATATAGAAAGTTCAGAATGATAACAAAAAGTAGGCAAGTCTATTCCTGCTTTTCTGATGATAGAGAGCACGTTTTTTTCTCCCTCTATTGGCACGCACATTGAATCTATTGTCATATACTCCATTTTATTACCTCCAACTATTCTATATAAATCGCTTTAAAAGGACAGCTACTCTTACATGCGCCGCACTTGATGCATTTTTCTTGATCAATAGTATATGGGCTTTTTATTACCCCGCTAATTGCTTCTACTGGACAATTTCTCGCACATTTTGAACAACCTTTGCAAAGGTCTTTATCAATAACATAATGTAAAAGTTTCTCACAATTTCCCGCTGGACATCTTTTCTCAATGTGAGCCACATACTCTTCTCTAAAATTCTTTAAGGTGCTAAGAACAGGAAGAGCAGCGCTCTTTCCTAGTCCACAAAGAGCGGTATTGGTTATAGCATCTCCTAGTTCTTCTAAAAGATCTAAGTCTTCGCTTTTTCCTTTTCCACTAACAATGCGTTCCAAAATTTCCAACATTCGTTTCGTACCTTCACGGCAAGGTACACATTTTCCACAACTCTCATTTTGCGTAAAGTTCATAAAAAAGCGGGCTACTTCTACCATACAAGTCTTATCATCCATCACTACCAAGCCACCAGAACCAATCATGGCCCCTCTTTTTTTAAGGGAATCAAAGTCAAGGGGCAAATCAAAATCACTTTCTACTAAGCAGCCCCCAGAAGGTCCGCCAATTTGAACCGCTTTAAATTGACCATTATTTTTCACCCCACCACCAATAGAAAAGATTACTTCACCAAGGCTTGTTCCCATTGGTACTTCAATAAGCCCGGTATTATTAACACTTCCTGTTAAAGCAAAAGCTTTGGTACCCGGGCTATTTTTTGTTCCAATGCCAAGATACCACTTGGCGCCATTTTCTATGATCATCGGTACATTAGCATAAGTTTCCACATTATTTAGGACTGTAGGTTTAGCAAAAAGCCCCTGTTCAACCGTTCTTGGTGGTTTTGTTCTCGGCATTCCTCGCTCCCCTTCAATGGAAGCAGTAAGTGCACTTCCTTCACCACAAACAAAAGCGCCTGCACCTCGGTTGATATGAAGAACAAAAGAAAAATCTGTTCCGAGAATATGTTCACCCAAAAGTTGATAGTTTTCTGCTTGTTCAATAGCCAGTTTTAGTCTGCTAATCGCTAGTGGCTATTCAGCACGTACATAGATATAACCTTCCTTAGCACCTGTTGCATAAGCCGCAATAGCCATTCCTTCAATCATCTTGTGCGGATCACCTTCCATAATGCTGCGATCCATAAAAGCCCCCGAATCTCCTTCATCACCGTTACAAACTACATATCTGATGGTTTCTTTTTGTCCTGCTACCTGGCGCCATTTATAGCCTGTTTTAAAACCACCTCCACCACGACCTCTTAATTTAGCTTCTTCAATGGTTTCAATAACTTCCATTGGGGTCATTTCAAAAAGAGCCTTTTCTAGAGCCTGGTAGCCACCAACTGCAAAGTATTCGGTAATATGTTCGGCATCAATATGGCCACAATTTTTTAAAACAAGTCGCGTTTGTTTCGCATAAAAAGGAATTTCCTCTTGGCTTTTATATTCTTTCCCGTCTTTATGATAAAGCAATCTAGCAATGGGCCTTTTCTTTAAAATGGTTTCGGTAAATATTTCTTCACAATCTTCTGGCTGTACCTTAATATAAAGGATATCAAGAGGTTCGATTCTTACTAGAGGGCCCATTTCACAAAAGCCATGACAGCCACTTTTTTTTACTCCCACATGAGCGATTTCTTCGCCAAATTCTACTGATACTTGCTCAAAATCCTTTGCCAGTTTCGCAAAAATCTCATAAATCTTTTTTGAACCACCTGCAAGGCAACCTGTTCCGGCACAAATAAGGATGCGAATCGCATCCTTATTTCTTAATTCTATACTATTTTTTCGTAATTTAATTAAATCCTCTTTTGATGCTAGCGTCGTTACTTTTCACCTCGCAGTTTCGCAATTAATTCTCCTGCCGCCTCAGGAGTCATCGCCGGATACACCTTGTCATTCATCGTTAAAACCGGAGCAAGTCCACAAGCACCAAGACAAGATACTGTTTCTAAGGTAAAGAGCATATCATCTGTTGTTTGTTTTTCTTTGCTTAAATCAAGCTCCTTGTAAAGAAAATCTAAAATAGGAATGGATTTTCGAACATGACAAGCCGTACCATCACACACTTTAATAATATATTTTCCTTTAGCTTCAAAAGAAAAGTTTTCATAAAATGTGGCAACGCTATAGGCCTTTGCTTCTTTAATGTCTAGTGCTTTTGCTACATAGGTAAGAAGCTCTGGGGGAAGATAGCGATACTCACTTTGAATGTCTTGAATGATGGGGATTAAGGCGCTTTTTTTACTTCCATGACTTTTAATAATCTCATCAGTCTTTAACATATATAAGCAAGAACTCCCCTTCCTCGAAAGGGTTTATAGGAAGCCTGTAGGTAGTGAGATGAATTGCCCGATTCAGATAGTGTTCTCAAGTTACTAAAAGCCATAACAACCATAAGTAAAAAGTAAAAACAAGTAATAGAACACTTGTTCTGTCAAATAAAATATGATATGATAGTATCAGTCGAAGGAAAGGCGGGTACTAGTATGATAAAAGGAATGGATAATAATGCACATTCAGTATTTTTATTACATTATCAC
>DXHJ01000138.1 GCA_019113475.1 Candidatus Dorea intestinavium
TTTTGGTGGCGTCGGAAATAGTTGCATGGGTCGTTATCATGGAGCCGATAGCTTTGCTACTTTTTCTCACACTAAAAGCATCGTCGAACGTGGCTTATCCCCAGACATACCTATGCGTTATCCTCCTTTTAGGGAAAAACTTTCTTTTTTAAAAAAGCTTTTAAAGTAAGGCCTTCATAATTTTCTTTTTTAAAGAATTTTTATACCTTTTCCCTTGATATCATTTGATAATTTCACTAAAATGTGTGATTATATTGTTATGGATTTGTTTAAGGTAAATAAAGCCCGATTACAATCTTCCTTTAGCAAATGATTAAGTTGGAAACAGGAGCATATAAATGAACAATTTATTTTACGAATTAATGTACGAAAAGAAGACAAAGCGGATTATGAAGATATTAAATGTCATCAGTAAACATTCCGGCCTTGTTACCATAAATGACGTAGTAGACGCTTTGGAAGTCTCTAAAAAAACCTTTTTAAGCGATTTTGAATTTTTAAAGAAAACTCTTCCTAAGGAATATGTTTTGGAAGAGCGTGAAAATATCATCTCTCTTACAAGTCCAAGCAATAAGCCTATTCAAGATTATATTTTAGAACTTGCCAAAAGTAGTTTTATTTTTCAATTAATGGATAATATTTTACATAATAGGATTTTAACGATTCATGATGCTGAAGATGCTATGTACATTTCAGAATCAAGTATTCGCAAAAGATTAGCCTTTTACAACAAAAGATTAGAAGAATTTAATGTATCACTTTCAACCTATAATATCAATTTAGTCGGATCAGAAATTGATATTCGCTTTTTCTTGCATTCATTTTATACTGAGTTTCGTCAACTTGTAGTTTTAGACCAAGACTTAGATCAACACTCTTATAATGACATCTATGATATGATCAAAACTAAAATGGTCGCTGAAAATGTTCCTATCATTAATAATTCCTACTTTAAAATGAGCCATTGGCTATTAATCGCTGATATCCGTATCCATGCCAATTGCTTTGTAAAAATTGAAGACCAACACTTTAAAGACACCATTATGGCTTCTGACAGCTTTAAAGAACTGGAAGCTGCTTATAGTAAAGTCTATAAGAATCTGCCAAGTGATGAAGTCGTTTGGATCTTAATCACTTCTCTTGATGCTGTTATTTATGATGCTCATGAAAAAAGGTTGGGTATGTATCGAAGTGATGTAATCTTAAACACCAATGAAGCTAATGTTTACAAAATTATTCAAAAAGTGGCGATTCCCCTAAAATTAGGTGGTGATAGTGGTTTTACTAGCGTATTCTTCTCTTATTTTAAAAACTTAGCTCAGCTAACCGCCTTATCAAAGGTTTACCAAATTTCTTCAACTGCAACGATTGAACTAGTAAAGGATCGTCTGCCAACTTTATATAAGCTATGGGAGAAGACTCTTACTAACATGAGTGATGAATTGAATTTTAAGATTGAATTCTTAGAAGATGTTAGTGCTAGCCTTGCTTTGATTTCTAGCCAGTTTGATTATGCTGCTTTAAATAAATACAATAAGATTATTTGTTCTTTCTCTGGTGAACCAGGGTTAAATCCTTATTTACAAACTGCTTTTAAAAAGTTTGTAAAAACAGGAAGCGAAGTTGTTTTTCTCTCTAACATTCGCATAACTTCTGATGTTATCGAAAAAGAAAAGGCTGATTTAGTTGTTACCAATTTCTATTTATCCGATACAACCATTAATATCCCAACCTATCGCATTCCTTATGCTCCTTCGCGAAAAGACTGGTATAAATTAGAAGAATTTATAAATATGAAATAAACGAAAACGACGAGTTCAACACTTTGAACTCGTCGTTTTATCTCTCTTAGTCTAATCTTATCTCTTCTAATTCCTTATCTGGAACTTTTTTCTCAGAAGTAGAAACCACATTTTTTACTTTTCTTTGTGCTTTTGGAATTGGTAAAATTGTTCCAGCGCCAGCAACACAGCCACCTGGACAACCCATGCCTTCGATTAGGCAACCATTTAGTTTTCCTGCTTTGGCTTGAGCTAAAATTTTCTTACAATCTGCTAGCCCTTCTGCATGTTCAATTTGTACATCTACCTCAGGATAATACTCATTAATACACTCTTCTATAGCATGAGCCACACCACCTGCTACGGCATAACCTCTACCTGCTCCCGTGGCTTCGTCTGTAAAGTTTTCTTTTGTATCACATTCTTCTAAGACAATTTGACTTGCTTCAAACATAGCCGATAATTCTTCAAAAGTAATAACGAAATCTACATCACTTCGTACCGTTCTTCTTGATGCTTCTAGTTTCTTAGAAGCGCAAGGCCCAATAAATACTACTTTTGCATTGGGATTGTCTTTTTTAATTGATCTGGCGGTTGCCACCATAGGTGTTAACTCTTCTGAAACCTCATCTACTAAATCTGGGAAATATATTTTAGCTAACATTGCCCATGAAGGACAACAAGAAGTTAGTAAAAATGGTAGTTCACCAGTTACAACTTTATCCACATAATGATGGGCTTCACTAATGGCACCAATATCAGCACCAAGTGCTACTTCATAGACTTTTGTAAAGCCTAGCTTATTAAGAGCACAAATTAAATTTTCTTCACTTACCTTATCACCAAATTGTCCGACAAAAGCGGGCGCAATCTCGGCTATAAATTCGCAGTTTTCATCTCTTAGAGCTCTTGTTAATTGGAAAATTTGTGATTTATCAGAAATTGCTCCAAATGGGCAATTTACCATACACATTCCACAAGAAACACATTTATCATTATCGATTAAGGCTCTGCCAAGGCTATCATTTCCAATGGCATTAACGCCACAAGACAACTTACAAGGTCTCTCTTTATGAACAATGGCATCATAAGGGCAAACAGCCTTACATTTTCCACATTTTATACAGTTGCTTTGATCAATATAAGATTTTCCATTAATCATGTGAACGGTCTTTTTCGGACACACTTCTACACAAGGGTGTGCCAAGCAGCCTTTACACATATCACTTACTTCATATTTATTTTCTTCACACTTTTCACAACCTGAGGGAATTACTTGCATAAGTGGTGGTTCATAATATTTTTCAGAAATATTACTTTCTTCAAGGCCTTGGGTCATATGGACCGGTTTATCTTCTGGTCGCAGAGAAAGACCCATAGCAAGTCTTATTCTTTCTCCGACGATAGCTCTAGAGCGATAAATACTTTCTCTATAGGTGGTATCATCTTCAGGTACAAGTCGATAAGGGATTTCTTCCATTTTTTCTATTAGAGTATCCTCATCTGTCTCCATTCCAAGTCTAGCAACTTCTTCAAAAACTCTCTTACGTATCTTTTTTACAGTGGTATCAAGTCCTCTTTGCATCGCTTTACCTCCTTTTGTTATATTTCTATCATATCATAATTTTCCAACACATATTTAACTGTTTCTAATTATGCACAAAAAAAGAAGATAAATATTATTTTCTATTTATCTTCTTTTTTCTCCAGTTGCTTTTCTAGTCGTTCTTCTTCTTCTTTTTCTTCAATCTCTATGGATTGTTGTAAGTAGTCTTTATCTTTGGTTTTATTAACCGGGATAAAACTTTTTGCTAAGATACTCTTATCTCTGTTTTTAACATAAATAAAGCCAATAACAGAAAAGACCACAGCGCCAATTAGATTAACGGTTAAATCCTTCATGGTGTCATGAAGTCCTATATCAAGATAACCACCTACGCCTAATTCTTTACCATTAACCACAACCTCTTTAATATGTTCAATTCTTACCACCGTATTGGTTTTTGTGGGATCAAGAGCCACTGAGTTAATATGATCAACTACTGTATCTTTTTGCATATCAAACCCTAAGAAGTGATCCATCGCCCACTCAAACATTTCCCATATTACTCCTATGGTCATGGAGAAGCAAAAGGCTACCAAGGATAAAAACGCGGGTGAGAGATTAAATCTAGTCTTCGTATTCCGATTTAAAAAGTCCACCAAATAAAAACCGATTGCTGCCATTAAAAAGCCATTAATCGTATGTAAAATAGTATCCCACATAGGGAATTTAATATAGTAAGCACTAATTTCTCCTAATATTTCTGCCGCAAAAACAAAGAATAAAATAGTAATTTCTAAACCAGTTGGCAGTTCTACTTTAAAGTTTACCTGAATAAAACTAGGAACAGTTAGTAGTAAAAGAGTCAGAATGCATAAAAAGACATTTTCATAGTTTTTATTAAAGAATTGTAGTACCATCATCAAAATCACTAAGATTCTTAAAATAAAATATACATAAAATGAGCTTTTATGCTCTCTTCTCTCCATTCTTAGTGCTCTTCTCATGATTCGTATTTTCTGCCTAATCCTAGGCTTTTTTCGCATCAAATTACCTCCTTTTCAAAATAAAAAGCCCCAATTTCCCTACCTAAGTAAGAAAATGGGATTTTAAGTTTTAATCATTTCTTGCTTTTAATCTTTAATAGCATAACAAGTACTAAATCACTTGTAAAGCCTATCTTAAACATTCTTTACTTTCTAATGGACATTCTAACATTATAATCATATAATGAAAGTAAGAAATCCTATTCTATCAATAAATCTTTATTTCTTTTTTGTTACTCTATTCATTATGTTTCAGTTTCAATTTTATTTTTTCTTGTTTTATATTCCCCCTTAATTATTTTCTCTCGTGATATTAACAGCTAATATCCCAAGAAAGTGAGGACAGACTATGAAGAAAAAAATTTTAGTACTATTCTTAACTGGAATTTTAGCCCTCTTATTACTTGCTTGTGGTGGCACATCTTCTACAGATGAAACCGATGACTCTAACGTGGCAAAAGAAAAAGAATACCTTAGTGACGAGCAAATTGATGAACTCTTTCATTCCCCTGAAAATTTCAAAGGAAAATATGTAAAACTTATTGGCAAAGTATTTACTACTCCTGAGAAAAGCGACAAAAACATTCGCTTACAACTTTATTATGACATCCCTAACTATGATAAAAATTTTATTGTCTATTATACCGGCACAGAGTCAATTGCAATCGATGATTATCTCCTCATAGATGGCTTAATAAAAGGTGAATTTAAAGGTAAGAACTTTATTGGCAGTAACGTTAGTGTTCCTTTAATAGAAACAAATAAAATCGAAGTAACTGATTATATCACTGCCGTTGTCCCAACCACAAAAGAAATCACTTTAACTGACTCTACAATTACCCAACACGATGTCTCCATTACTTATGAAAAAATTCAATTCTCAGATCTAGAAACCAGAATTTATTTAAGTGCTACCAACAATTCTAATGATACTTTTAACTTACATACCTATAGTGCCAAAATCATTCAAAATGGGCAACAAATAGAAGCAAGCTTTGCTAATTACGATGCTGATTATCCGGAAGTAGCAACTAGTCTGTTGGCCGGCGCTTCTTCTAGTGGCATTATCGTTTTTCCAGCTTTAGAAGAAACTAATTTTCAAATTTACTTAGAAGGCTATAGTGATAACTGGGAATTAGACTTTTCTCCTTTTGCTCTTGAAGTTCCTATAAACTAAACTGACTAAAATACTCCTAGTTTTTACTAGGAGTATTTTTTTATAGAGTAAATATGTTATTATAATGTAAAAAGAGAGGATAAAAATAGACAACAAAAAAGCCCCAACCCCTTACCTACGTAAGAAATCGGGACTTTTAATGCGGATGACAGGAGTTGAACCTGCACACCGAAGTACTAGATCCTAAGTCTAGCGCGTCTGCCAATTCCGCCACATCCGCATGTGTGGTTTATTAAAACCAATGAGCGTGCGGGGAATCGAACCCCGGACAACTTGATTAAAAGTCAAGTGCTCTACCATCTGAGCTACACGCCCTCATTAATTTTTTTACATCAGCTTTACTGATAAGCTGGGCTAGCTGGATTCGAACCAGCGAATGCAGGAGTCAAAGTCCTGTGCCTTACCGCTTGGCGATAGCCCAATAAAAATTATTAAGGTTAAACTTTAAGTTTAAAAAGGGTGGATAATGGGACTCGAACCCATGATCTTCAGAACCACAATCTGACGTGCTAACCAACTACACCATACCCACCATGCATAATATTTAATTAACGAGCCTAGCAGGATTCGAACCTGCGACCTACGGCTTAGAAGGCCGTTGCTCTATCCAGCTGAGCTATAGACTCATATTCTTAAGGCCCTAATGTGCTATCAAATAAATACTTTTCTATCCGGGAAAAGCAGCCACTTGACAGCACATTATTTTTTTCTAAAAGGCTTTATGAAAGCGGGTGATGGGAATCGAACCCACGTATCTAGCTTGGAAGGCTAGTGTTCTACCATTGAACTACACCCGCATAAAGTCGGGGTGACAGGATTCGAACCTGCGACCTCCTGGTCCCAAACCAGGCGCTCTAGCCAAGCTGAGCCACACCCCGTATTCAATTATTGTCATCAAGCTTTGTTATTTTTTTGTTTGTCTCGCTTGCGACAATAGTTATTATATGATACCCCCTATATTTTGTCAACACTTTTTCTAAACTTTTTTATATTTTATTTCAAAGCTTGGTTTTACGCCATTTTCTAGAGTCATAACGATATAACTTGGTACTCTTTTTTCTTGTCTTGGATAAGATAAACTACCTGGGTTAAGGATAGTAATCCCCTCTTTTTCTCTAATTGAGGGCTTATGAGTATGACCATACATAACGATATCAGCACCCCTGCCTTTTGCCTCATTAATCAAATAGTCTTCTGTTGCCGAGACCATATAAGCATGACCATGGGTTATAAACACATGATGGTCTCCGAGAAAAAATTCTTTTTCTCGTGGTAACCTCGAAAAAAAATCATTATTGCCACGTACAATTTGCATTGGTACATTGGTGATCATGGGGAGTTCTTCCTCAACTCCCTCACCATCACCTAAATGAATAATCATATCAAGTGGTTGTTCTTTATCTATTACATCATAAAAATTCCCATTAGCATTATGGGTATCACTTACTATTAGTACCTTCATATAGTCTCCATTACTAATTCTAATTTTGTTTTTTATTGATTATTTCTTTGATTAAACGCAGTCCTTGTCCCCTGTGACTGATACTGTTTTTCTCCGTTGGCGAAAGTTCTGCACTCGTTAGGCCATATTGTGGTAAAAAGAAGATTGGGTCGTATCCAAAACCATTTTCACCGGCTATTTCATAGCCGATTCTTCCTTCCATGGTACCACGTACAACCTCCATTTCACCATTAGGAAAACAAGCAGCGATAGCACAGACAAACCTAGCACTTCTATCTTGCTCCTTGACCCCATCTAGACGTCTTAAGAGTTCCTTGTTTTTGATAGCGTAAGAAGTATCTTCTCCCATATATCTAGCCGAATAAATTCCTGGTTCTTTATTTAAATAATCAATTTCTAACCCTGAATCATCAGCTAAAATAATGCTTTTTTCAAAACCTGGCATTTTATGGGCAATCCCAGCAATAGCTTTTGCTTTAATGGCCGCATTTTCTTCAAAAGTTTTTCCATCTTCTACCACTTCGATTTGGATTCCTGCTTCCTTTTGTGATAGAATTTCCAGTCCCGTATCTTTAAGAATCATTCTTATTTCTACCATTTTATGTTCATTATATGTTGCAAAGATAATTTTATTCAATTTAAGCCTTCTTTCTTGGTGGTTTTGGCCCTCTAAATTCTAAAAAGTAAGTTTTAATCATTCCATTATAAATTTTTCTGTTTTTATCACTTTTTCGGCCAAAATATTTTTCCGCATCTTCATAAGAAGTGATCATATAACAAGACCATGAATCTAAGCCCTTAAAGCTATTTCCAAATTCTTCATAGAGAAGAGGTAAATCTTTTTTATCTTCTAGTCTTTCTCCATAAGGTGGATTTGTAATGACAAAACCATATTTTTTAGGATGACTTAAGTTCTTAACTGGTCTTTCTTGAAAATGGATTAACTCTTCTACTCCGGCTTCTTTGGCATTAATTCTTGCTACCTTTAAGACAGCAGGATCAATATCATAACCTTGAATATCAACATCTACGTCCATATTGATATGGTCATTTGCCTCATTTATTACTTTATACCAAGTTTTTTTAGGTACTAAATTTGTCCATAGTTCTGCTGTAAATTCACGATTAAGTCCAGGAGGAATATTGGCGGCCATCATGGCGGCTTCAATTACAAAAGTACCACTGCCGCAAAAAGGGTCTACTAAAATTCGATCTTTTTTCCACGGAGTTAACATAATAAGCGCTGCTGCCAAAGTTTCGGAGATAGGTGCCTCTCCAGAAAGCGCGCGGTAGCCTCTCTTATGTAAGGAATCTCCTGTGGTATCAATTCCTATGGTTACTAGATCTTTCTTTAAAAAAACCCGGACAGGGTAAGGGGCTCCCTCTTCTTTAAACCAGGTTTCATGATATTTTTTGCCCAATCGGTCAACCATGGCTTTCTTCATAATAGATTGAATATCCGAAGGGCTAAATAACTTACTTTTAACCGATGCTGCTTTCGCAACCCAGAATTTTCCGTCTCTAGGAATGTATTCTTCCCAAGGAAGGGCCTTCGTCTTCTCAAAAAGCTCATCAAAGGTAAGGGCTTTAAACTCACCTACTTTTAAGAGAATTCTTTCGGCACTTCTTAAATAGATATTTGCTTTTGCTATGGCTTCTTCATTGCCTAAGAAGGTGATTCTTCCATCTTCTACCTGTTTAATTTCGTATCCCAGGTCTTGTATTTCTCTTTTAAGCACCGCTTCTAGGCCAAAATGGCAAGGTGCAATCAACTCATATTTATCCATATTTCCTCCATTTATCATTTATCTATCTTACTTGTTCCTCTCATTCTTTGTCAATCCATATGTCCAATCTTCACAAAATACTTTCACCTTTTATGGTAATTTATCCGCGATTTTGCATCTTGCATTTCCAAATCTTTTATAATATACTTAAGTTGTAGAGGAAGTTTACCTCTACAACCCCTTATTAATTATTTATACTCCCCTCGAAACGCTTTGGTAGCTCCCCTACCAAAGCGTTTCTCTTTGTCTTATTATAAAAAGAAGAGCGTAAACACGCTCTTCTTTTCTTCATCGTCGTCCCGCAAACAGACGAACAACTAATACTACTAGTAAAATAGGCACAATCACTGGTAAAAGGGCTGAAAATATCCCGCCAATGATGGAAACAATAGCAACAATTGCGACAATAACTAAGAGGAAAACAATAAATATCTTAATGCCACTTCCTAGTCTATTCCAATTGCCCTGGCTTTGTTTGGGACTCTCACTATTTCCTGCATAAGTTTCCGAATAATTATAATTAGTATAAGTATTACTATTTTTTTTCTTAATTTCTTCTGAGTCTGCGATTGTTTTAGCAAGAGCCCAAGGATCTCCTAGCTCTGCTATAACTTCTTCTTCACTTCGTCCTTTTCGTACTTCATCTTCAATATATTGCTTATAGTAATTGATATTTTCCTGCACAATCAGCGGGTTTAAATCATTACTTAAAGCCTCTTGAAGCTTATTTAAGAACTCCATTTTCGTCATCCAGTCGCCTCCTGTCTATTTCTTATACTTCAAACATTAAATCTCCATAAGATGGCATTGGCCATGCTTCTTTATCTACCATCATCTCTAGCTTATCGATTGGGGTTCTAAGATTTTCCATGGCTGGTAAAATCACATCATGATAGTAAAAGGCTTGTTCTTTTCCTTCATCCATGGCACAAGCTTTGTTAGTTGAAGTAATTAACGCTTTAAGTGCTTCCTCTGCTTCTTTAAGTAAGGCACTAACGTCATTTAGTAATTCTACTTGTACCTCACTATTTGCTCCCGCTGCTTGAACAGCTATTACGGTATCAGCCAATGTTTTTGTATACTTAATAATTGAAGGTATAAATTGTTTAGAAGCCATATCTATCATAGTTCTTGCTTCAATATTTAATGCTTTAGCATAGTTCTCGTATTTAATTTCTGCTCTTGATTCTAGTTCAGCTCTTGTAAACACGCCAAATCTTTCATACATTGCTACGGTTTTTTCTGTTGTAAGAGCATCGATTGCTTCTACCATTGATTTAATGTTAGGAAGGCCTCTTCTTTTGGCTTCTTCTACCCATTCATCTGTATAACCGTTACCATTAAAGATAATTCTTTGATGTTCTGTAAAATACTTTTTAATTAAATCATGAACTTCCATGTCAAAATCATCGGTTTTTTCTAGTATATCACAAACTTCAGCAAAAGCTTCGGCCGCAATGGTATTTAACACAACATTTGGCGAAGCAACAGAATCTCTTGAGCCAACCATTCTAAATTCAAATTTATTGCCTGTAAACGCAAAAGGTGATGTTCTGTTACGATCCGTTGCATCCTTTGCTAAATGAGGTAATGTTTTTACTCCAGTTTCTAGCGTACCGCTACTTTTACTAGTGGTAGCTTCACCTGTATAAACTAATTGTTCTACTACGTCTTCTAATTGTTCACCGAGGAAAACAGAAATAATGGCTGGTGGAGCTTCATCCGCACCTAATCTGTGGTCATTTCCCGGATCAGCTGCGGACTCTCTTAAAATATCCGCATGCTCATCAACGGCTTTTAAAATACAAGCAAGGACCAATAAGAATTGGATATTTTCATGAGGGGTTTGTCCTGGTTCTAGCAAATTTTTACCATCATCGGTCGTTAAAGACCAGTTATCATGTTTCCCTGAGCCATTTACTCCGGCAAAGGGCTTTTCATGAAGCAAACATTTAAGGCCTTGATTATGAGCCACTCTTTTTAATGTTTGCATAATAATTTGGTTATGATCTACTGCCACATTTGCTTTGGCATAAATTGGCGCAATTTCATGTTGAGCCGGCGCCACTTCATTGTGTTGTGTTTTGGAACTAACTCCTACCTTCCAAAGTTCTTCATTCACACTTTTCATATAGGCTGCTACTCTTTGTCTAATGGTACCAAAATAATGGTCATCCATTTCTTGTCCTTTAGGTGCCATTGCCCCAAACAAGGTTCTGCCTGTATAAATTAAATCTTTTCTTTCTCTAAACTTCTTAGCGTCGACTAAAAAATATTCTTGTTCGATTCCCACGGAAGGGGTAACTGATTTTGCTGTCGTATTTCCGAATAAACGAATTAAACGAAGCGCTTCTTTATTGATTGCCTGCATAGAACGAAGAAGAGGTGTTTTTTGATCAAGGGCTTCTCCTGTATAAGAGCAAAAGGCTGTCGGAATACAAAGAGTTGCTCCTGCCGCGTCATGCCTTACAAAAGCCGGTGAGGTACAATCCCAAGCAGTATATCCTCTTGCTTCAAAAGTCGCTCTAAGGCCTCCTGAAGGGAAAGAGGATGCATCTGGCTCCCCTTTAATTAGTTCTTTTCCTGAAAAGCTCATTAATACTTTGCCATTTTCTAGTGGCGCTGAAATAAAGGAATCATGTTTTTCAGCGGTTACACCGGTTAATGGTTGGAACCAATGGGTATAGTGAGTTGCTCCCTTTTCAATAGCCCATTCTTTCATTTCATGTGCTATTACATCTGCTGTTGCAAGATCTAATTCTTTTCCTGTTTCAATGGTCTGCCTTAAATCTTTATAGATTTTCTTAGGGAGACGCTCCATCATTACCGTATCATTAAAAACATCTTCACCGAAGATTTTAGCTACATTAATTGTATCGCTCATATATGGCAATCCTTTCCAATCATAATTCTTGTTAAACTAGTTTTATTTCTCTATAACACAACAAAGGCACTCCCAAACGGAATGCCTTGTTATTAGCTTTATGCTTTGCCAACAGATCCAAATAATTCCATCTTTTCTCTTACAGTCTGCATAATAGCATCAGTACCAGGTTTTAAAAGTTTTCTAGGATCATATCCTTTACCTTCTAAATCTTTGCCTTCTTCGATGTATTTACGTGTTCCTGCAGCAAATGATAATTGACATTCTGTGTTAACATTAATTTTTGCCACACCTAAGTCAATTGCTTTTTTAATCATATCGTCAGGGATACCTGTTCCACCATGAAGTACTAGTGGTTTATCACCTGTTAATTTTTG
Organism: Candidatus Dorea intestinavium; assembly: GCA_019113475.1. Classification (GTDB taxonomy): domain Bacteria; phylum Bacillota; class Clostridia; order Lachnospirales; family Lachnospiraceae; genus Aequitasia; species Aequitasia intestinavium. The sequence continues at coordinate 12,058 of DXHJ01000138.1, forward strand.
TATTGCATCAAGAGTCTCAAAGCTTAGGCCTTCCCAATTTGCTGGATATTTTCCATGAATATTACCAATTCCGGCAGCAAGCATATCTACTCCCAAATCGGCAATTCTTTTACATTCATTAGGGTCTGCACATTCGCCTCTTCCAATAACTCCATCTTCTTCGCCGCCAATAGAGCCAACTTCTGCCTCGATTGACATGCCTTTTTCTCTACAAATTGCAACTAATTCTTTTGTTTTTGCAACGTTTTCATCTATAGGATAATGTGAACCATCAAACATAATAGAAGTAAAGCCCGCTTCAATACATTTTAAGCATCCCTCGTAACTACCATGATCTAGATGTGTTGCCACTGGAACAGTAATTTTAAGTTCGCCCATCATTGCTTCAACCATTGCTTGAACTGTCTTAAATCCAGTCATATACTTGCCGGCTCCTTCCGAAACTCCAAGTATAACGGGTGAATTTAATTCTTGGGCTGTTAATAATACAGCTTTTGTCCATTCTAGGTTGTTAATATTGATTTGAGCCACCGCATAGTGTCCTTTTACTGCCTTTTCGAGCATGTCTTTTGCTGATTCTAACATAGATTCCTCCTTTAGTGGTGCTATTTAAAAACTTTGATAATCATTATAGACCACTTAAGAAAAAAACGCAAATTTTTACCATAAGTCTTTATAGATTTCTATGACATCTACTTTTCTAGGCACCCTTGGATTTGTATCCGTGCAATTATCTAAAAGAGCCATATCAGCCATTTGATTAATTGCGCCAAAATATTCTTCCTTGGTAATATTTCCTAGTTGAGAAATTGATAAAGGAATATCCATTTCTTTTAGCATAAATTGAACCCAGTTAACCAAAGAGCGAACAGTCATAATCTTGTTGTAACTACTAAGGCCTAAAATATTCGAAACTTTGGCATATTGCTTAACTGAAGGTAAATACTCTTGTTTGCTCTTTGAGTGTTTATTAATATCACTATTAAATTCAATAATGTGAGGCAATAACATGGCGTTTGCTTTTCCGTGGGGAATGTGAAACATTGCCCCTAATTGATGAGCCATACCATGATTAAGGCCAAGAGAAGCGGAGTTAAAAGCAAGGCCAGCAAGGCAAGAAGCACTATGCATTTTTTGTCTAGCATGAGTGTCATTCCCATCAAGATAAGCTCGTAGTAAAAAGACCCCACAAATTTCAATTGCTCTTTCAGCTAACGCCGTGGAAAAATCATTGCGATTAATACTTACTATCGCTTCTAAGGCATGGGTAAAAACATCCATTCCGGTATCGGCAGTAATCGATGGTGGCACGCTTTTTACAAGTTCCGCATCTAAAATAGCTTCATCAGGCGTAAGCTCTGGTGAAACAAGAGGGTACTTTTTCTTTTCTGTCGGGTCTGAGACAACAGCAAAAGATGTAACCTCAGATCCTGTTCCACTAGTAGTTGGTACAGCAATTAGTGCTACATCTTTATAAGGATTGATTCTTAGAGCAAATTCTCTAATTGCTTTGGAGGAATCAATTGCTGATCCACCACCTACTGCGACAATTACGTCGGGTTTATAAGATAACATCTTATCGACGCCACGACTAATTTCTTCAATAGGAGGATCAGGAACAATGTCTTTAAAAATTTCAAATTCTTTCTTTCCTCTTGTTAAAGGCTCTTTAATAAGATTTATCATATTTCCTTGGGCGATAAAAGGGTCTGTGACAACTAGTACTCTTTGATATGGTATATCCGCTAGTCGATCAAGAGCTCGATCACCAAAGTGAATTTTCGTTTTAATTTCAAAACTTTCCATTTTCTTTCCTTACTCCGGATAAATACATTCGATTCCTTTATTTTCAAACACCTGCATCCATTTCCTATCCGGTTTCTTATCCGTTACCACCATAGTTACATTATCTAAATCACCTATTTTTATAAATGCTTGTTTATCAAACTTTGTACTATCGATTGCTAAGATTTTTTCGGTAGCGCAATCAAGCATGGTTTTCTTATTTTTTGCATGGAGTTCATCTGAATCCGTCAATCCGTATTCATGAGCAAGCCCCTTACAAGAAATAATTGCCTTATCCACATGATAAGAATTAAGCATTCTATCTGTCTGTGGTCCAACAAGGGCTAAAAGTCCTTCTCTTGAGATGCCGCCTGTGGATAAGATATTCCAGTCTGTCATATCATATAATTCCAATAAAATTTCTACGGAATTAGTAATAACTGTTAAATTCTTTTTGGCTTTCAAAGCTTTTGCCGTGAAAACCGCTGTAGATGAAGCATCTAACATCAGACTGTCTCCATCATGTATCACTTTAGTAAGAAGAGAAGCAATTTGTTGCTTCTCTGCTACGTTTCTATTCTTTCTTATATTTAAAGGTATCTCAAGTTCAGAATTTTCATTTAGGACAGCACCGCCATAACTTTTTATCGCATAACCTTCCACTTCCAGTTTTTCCAAGTCACGTCTTATAGTTTCTTCTGATACTTTGTAAATGCTGCTTAGTTCGCCAACTACAACCCGCTTATTTTTTTGTAATTTTTCTAGTATTCCATTTCTTCTCTCTATTGCGAGCATTATACCCCTCCAACTACTTATTACAATATTGCGTCTCTTGTTTGATTATCAGGATGCGCAATTACAGATGAATCTGCGTACATACCACTTTCTTTTATTGCTGCTTGTGCTTTATCTACCGCCGCTTGAACTGCAGAAACTTCTCCCGTAATAAGGAAGTAGGATTTTCCACACATACCTCTAGCAATACGAAGTTCTATTAGATCTACTATCGCTGTCTTAGCTGCTTGATCAGCAGCAAGAATAATAGAGGTCGCATCATAAGTTTCTAATATTCCAAGAGCTGCTACATCTTTAATATCTGATGCGGCATAAATTGCTGGAAAAATTGATTCGTGAGGATTTCCAAGTACTAAACTGTTGATTAAGAACTTAGGCTGTTGTGTTTTTACCGCATCTACAGCTGCTCTAACAGCACTTAAATCGCCGCTTACAACTGCAATATACTTACCTGGACATACAGTCTGTGCTTCTACAATACTAACAGCAGAGGTTTTCACCATGGTATCTACAGCTGTAATTCCCGCTGCAATTGTTCTATATTCGATCATTCCTATTGCTTTACTCATTGTATTTTAGTCCTTTCTATGCACACACTATTATGTACTTATCATCTATTTCTCTTACCGTGCCATTAATAGTTGAATGAATAGCAACACTTAAACCTTTGCCTGGCTCTGCTATCATTTGACCTTTTTTAACCGTATCTCCTACTTTAACTACTGGAGAGGCAGGAGCACCGATGTGTTGACTTAAAAGAATTTTTACTTTTTTTACTTTTCTTTCGTTTTCATCCATTGGGGCTTCTTTGTCATACTGCGTTAAATCAAGTCTAGCCATTAATCGTTCTTCAGGAATTTTACGGTATTCTCTTTCCGGTCCTACTGGCTTTGCAGTAACTTTTGGTACCGGTACTTTATTGGCTTTTAAGCCGTTCTTATATTCTGTAATTAAGGTTCTAGGTGATAATCCTTGGAAGCAAGAATATAATTCACAAAGTCCACATGAACAACAGAAATTTGTATTCAAAAATATGTTAGGATCTTGTATATCTTTAAACGTCGCTGCTTGCATAAATAAATGAGGTTCAATTGGGTGTCCTAATCTATTTCTTGGACATAAGTCGGTACACATTTGACAGTTACAGCAACAAGCTGCTGCTCTTTTAAGGTCAATTGAACTATCGCTTCGTTTCTTATTTACTAGATAGTGATCCTGTGGTAGTACTAAAATCGCATTGGTGGTTTTTGTAACCGGTTGATCTCCTGTTCCAATTCTTCCCATCATTGGGCCACCAACAAAATAAACAGGATTAGCGATGGTCGAACCACCTGCTAATGCTACAACTTCATCAAGGGTTACCCCTATTGGTACTTTTACTGTTACAGGGCTATTTACCTCTGCAACTACTGAAACGTATTTTTCAGTAACTGGGCCTTTTTCATTTAAAGCTTTGTAAGCATTAAAGACAGTCTCAACATTAAATACTGCGACTCCAGTCTCGATTGGTAGACCACCTGGTCTAACTACTTTTTTTGTTACTTCATATATTAAAACAACTTCATCACCTGCAGGGTATACTTCGTCTAATAATCCGAGACGAACCTCTGGGTAATCAGTTATCACATCTTTTAGTGCTTCTATGGTTTTTGTATAAACCTTCTTAATACCTATTATCAGTTCTTTTGCACCAACGCTTTGACCGATTTGGTGAAAGGTTTCCACTATTTCTCTTGCATATTCTTCTAGCAATTGTCTGTGAAGCTTTAATAAAGGTTCACATTCTGCACAGTTTAATATGATAGTTTCAGCTCTTTCATCAAGCTTAGCATAGGTAGGGAATCCTGCACCACCTGCTCCTACAACCCCGTTTTGTTGTAAGACTTCGCTTAATTGTTTTATATCCATGTTATCATTACTCCAGTCCGATTCCATTATCAATTATTCCAACAATTGCCGCATCCACCGGTGAATCGGCCATTTCTGTTCCGACTCTTGCCGCGCTGCCTGTTGCAATAAGTACGTCTTCGCCTACACCTGCACCTATTTTATCAACAGCTACAAGTTTTTGGTTACTTGATCCAATTTTGTCAAGAATTTCTACTATCATAAACTTGCTACCTACAAGGCTATCACATTTGCGTGTGGATACCACACTTCCAACTACTTTTCCAACCAGCATCCGCTTGTCCTCCCGGTTTATTTGTTCTTTCTTACTTTATAATTCTAACACAGTCGCCTGTTTTAATTCCTGCTGCATTTGCCTCATCGGTATCAATATGCATTTCTAAGGTATAGCTATCATCTACACGAACTTGCACATGATTAAAAGAAACACTTCTTTCGCTTTCGCTAGTAACTGTTACTTCTTGACCGTCAATAACGCCAGCTTCTTTTGCTTCTTTTGGTTGCATGTGGATATGACGTTTTGCCACAATACATCCTTCATCTAAATAAATAACGCCTTTGGGTCCAACAATAGCGATTGCTGCTGATCCTTTTGTATTTCCAGATTCTCTAATAGGGGCATTTACGCCTAATTTAATCGCATCTGTCTTAGAGATTTCTACTTGCGAAGCTTTTCTAACAGGTCCTAAAATTCTAACGTTTTCTATTGCTCTAAGCTTAAGTCCAACAATTGTTACTTGTTCATTGGAAGCATATTGTCCACCCATAAGTTCTTTTTTCTTGGTTAATTGATATCCTTTACCAAATAAGGCCTCAACATGTTCTTGGGTTAAATGCACGTGTCTTGCTGAAACACCTACAGGTACAAGATAGCCATTTCCCTGAGGAGTATTTTCTTTTTCTATTGCATCTAATACCAATCTTGTTATTGTCTCAATACTCTTATCGTTCATAAGTTTACTCCTATTATATACAATAAGTTCCTTTTGGCGTCTTTTGTAAGCTTACAAAAGATGCCACGGAACTTTTTGCTTAAGGTTATAATATATTAGTCTAATGTAGGAAGAATCTTCTCAACATCACTATGTGGTCTTGGGATTACGTGGGTTGCAACTAATTCGCCAAGTCTTCCTGCTGCTTCAGCTCCTGATTCAACAGCTGATTTAACAGCTCCAACATCACCACGAACCATAACACTTACAAGACCTGAACCAATTTTTTCTGTTCCAACTAATACAACATTTGCTGCTTTTAGCATTGTATCTGCTGCTTCAATTGATGCTACTAAACCTCTTGTTTCAACCATGCCTAATGCTTCTTGTGCCATTCTTTTTTCCTCCTTGTGAACTTCTTTCTCTACAGGTTTTGTTTTATTTACTCTTTGTACTGTTTTTGCCGGCGCTTTTGCCGCTGGTTTTTTCGTCTCTGCCATCAGCTTACTGCCTCCTTAGCATATGCGATTGTTACTAGCATTTATCTGTTTTAAAATTTCTTCATGAGGACTCGCAATTACGCAGTAATCAGCAGGCTCTTTTAAAGAATCAGCTACTGCTGCCTCTATCGCCCCAGTTACTGCTGATACATTGCCTTTTATAATAATGGTAACTAATCTACCACCTAGTTTTTTTTCCCATGTTACAAGTTTAACATTTGCAGTTTTACACATCACATCAATGGCATAAATTGCTGCGGTTGTACTGGGGATTTCAAAAAATCCGTATGCTTCTCCCATGAAACTTACTCCTTAATTTAAATCTTACTTATTTAATAGTAGGTAAAATTTTCTCAACATCACTGTGTGGTCTTGGAATTACATGAGTTGCAACTAATTCTCCAAGTCTACCTGCTTGTTCTGCACCTGTTTCAACTGCAGCTTTAACAGCTCCAACATCACCACGAACCATAACTGTAACAAGTCCTGAACCAATTTTTTCTGTTCCTACAAGTGTAACCTCTGCTGCTTTTGTCATTGCATCTGCAGCTTCGATTGCTGCTGTAAGTCCTCTAGTTTCTACCATTCCTAATGCTTCTTGTGCCATTTTACTTTCCTCCTAAGCTTCTTCAATATAAATTTTATTTTTTCCATTCCCTTTATCAAGCGCAGAAATTTTCAACATTTTTTCTGTGTCTTTTGTCGGGCGTGCTATTGCATATTCTGTTACTACTCCTGCCATTTGGCTTGCTTTTGTTCTTGCTGCTTCTAGAGCAGAGCGAACATCAGCTATATCCCCGCGAAATTTTATCATAACGATTAGGGGAACAGGTAATTCATCCGCATTACCTGGTTTATTCTTATCAAAAGGTTCTAGCCAAACATTTCCCGCTTTACAGCCTGCATCTGCTGCTGCAAAAGCCGTTGCCAGGCCAAATACCTCGATCATTCCTACTGCATCCATTATGATCTCCTTATCAAGGCTTTGCCTATTCGTTTATAATGGCAATCTTAAGGCCTTTCATCGCTAAGTTGGTGCGGTGAGCTTCATTAATTTCATCAAGTGGATACTCGTGAGTAATTAATTCGTCCATTGGAAGACCAATTCCTTTTGCTCTCTTTAAGAAATCAAAAGTAGTTGCATAATCTCTTAAAGTATAAACCCAAGATCCTACCATGGTAAGCTCTTTTGCGCAAATATCAAAGTGTGGGTTAATGGTTGCATCTCCACCGTTAATGAAGAAACCAAGTTCACATAATCCGCCACCATTTCTGATGAATTTATAGATGTTAGCATGAGCGATAGGTGAACCAGTACATTGGAAACCAAAGTCTGCTGGATGTCCACCAAATGCTTCTTTAACTGCATCTGATAAAGCGTCAATGCCTTTATAATCTTTAAAGCTTACTGATTTCTCAGCGCCCATTCTCTTAGCAAAATCAAGTCTTTGTTGTTCTCCGTCTACTGCTACAATGTTTTCAATACCCATAGTACGTAAAATTGCAATACAGATAAGTCCGATTGGACCACAGCCTTGAACAACTACTCTTGAGTTAAATCTTAAAATTCCTGTTGTTTTTGCTCTTTCTACTGCATGAATAAGAACTGCACATGGTTCAATTAGTATTCTTGATTTTAAATCTAAATCACTTACATTAAATACTGTAGAACCTTCTCTAATTAAAATGTAGTCAGAAAACCAACCGTTTAAGTGTATATCATCATCTGGTAAAAGTCCATATACATCTGCATCGCCAACATTTTGCTTATTTAAATCAAACATTGTGATGTCCGGGTTGTCTTTAAAAATCATACAAGTTACAACTTTGTCACCAAGCTTAAGTGGTTTACCAGCACTATCTACTTTAACATTTTTACCCATTTTTACGATTTCGCCAGTTCCTTCATGACCAAGTGCTACTGGTATGATACCAAAAGGATCTCTTTTGAATTCGTGTGCATCTGTACCACAGATTCCACAGCCTTCAACTTTGACAAGAATGTCTCCATCACCAACTGGTGGCATTGGGAATTCCTTTACTTCATAATGTTCAAGTGCTGTAAGCATTGCTACATGAGCAGTTTTAGGGATTTCACTATTTCCTGTAGACGCTACACTTTTTGTAGCACTACTTGTAGCATTGTCTGTTCCACCCATGGACTCAAGTACTTGTTTAACAATTTCTTCTACACTTGTAGAATTCATTTCCATGATCATTTCCTCCTACTATTATCTAATACATAAGCTGTCTGTCATAACACAGCGTCTTCTCTTAACGAAACTACTTGCACTGGTAAGTCCTTCACCGGTACGACTAGCAATGGTAAAGGTGCAATATCCTTCTCCGCCAAAACCAAGAGCGGCATAAGAAGGTCCGTTTTTAACTAAAATTGCGGTATCAATTGCTTTCGCATATTGAGTAATACGATCTACATTTTTGGAATGGATATGAGCAGAATGTCTGTTTCCATGTTCTAACCAGACGGCTTTTTCTACTGCATCATCAAAATCCTTGGCTCTTACGATTCCTAGGATTGGCATCATCAACTCTTCCGCAATCAGAGGATGTTCCTTTTCTCCTTCAAAAGTAATGCAACGAATATTGTCATCTACCTGAATACCAATCATAGCTAGAAGTGTTTTTGCATCACGACCAACACATTTTCTGTTAAGTCTACCATTTTGTAAAACAACTTCTGTCAGTTTATCTTGCTCTTCTTTAGAAATAAGGTAGCAACCTTGTTCATTTATCATATAATTCATTAATTCATCAGCGATACTATCAATAGCAACAATTTCCTTTTCAGCGATACATGGTAGGTTATTATCGAAAGTACAACCATTGACAATATCTTCTGCTGCTTTTCTAATATCCGCTGTTTCATCAACAAGGGCTGGTGGATTTCCTGCTCCTGCACCAATTCCTCTTTTTCCCGAAGAAAGAACTGCAGTTACAACACCAGGACCGCCTGTTGCGACAATCAATGGAATATCTTTGTGTTTCATCATAATATTGCTATTTTCAATAGAAGGCTTTTCTACTGTGCAAGCAATATTATCTGGTCCGCCTGCTTCTACTGAAGCTTCATTTAGCATATTTACTGCAAAAATTGAAGTCTTAGTGGCAACTGGATGGGGGCTAAATACTACAGTATTTCCGCCAGCTAACATGCCGATTGTGTTACAAATAATTGTTTCACTTGGGTTGGTAGTTGGTGTAATAGCACCGATTACGCCAAATGGTCCCATTTCTACTAGGGTAAGTCCCCTATCGCCTGACCAGGCTGTTGTTTTAATATCTTCTGTACCCGGTGTTTTTTCCGCTACAAGTTGATGTTTTAATATCTTATGTCCGACATTTCCCATTCCTGTTTCTTCAACAGCCATACGTGCAAGTATTTCTGCATTTTCAACTGTCTTTTTGCGAATACCGGTTATAATCTTTTCTCTTTGGTCAATTGACATGGAGTGTATGTATTTTTGTGCTTTTTTAGCAGCCTCAATAGCTTCTTCCATTCCTTGGAATACGCCTCTTTTGCCAGACACATCTGCGCCTAATTGCATTTTAGCCATAACTCCTTGCACAATGTCTTGAACCATCTGTTCATTTACTGACACTTTATTACCTCCTCTAAAATATCCTTTCCGTAAGCTGCTAGAGCGGTATCTTGGGCAGCGCTTCCGCCGCTGACCCCAAGCGCTCCAATAATTTTTCCTTTTACCATTAGCGGTTCACCACCACCAAAGATAACAATTTTTCCTTGATTGGTATTTTGTATTCCGTAAAGTGGTTGTCCTGGTCCACTAAGGCGAGATAATTCGTCTGTTGACATTTTTAAACTAACTGAGGTAAAGGTTTTATTAACAGCCACGTCGTAGCTTGCTATATAAGCGTCATCCATTGATTGAACAGACACTATGTGTCCTGCACTGTCGGAAACAGCTACTACTACTGAAAGACCCATTTCTTTCGCTTTTGCCTTCACTTTTTCAATTAAAGCATTGGCATAATCTAAGGTAATGTTTTTCACACAAGTACACTTATGTTCTTTTGGCTTTCCATTGGTTAAAACTGTTTCTACTATTTGTTTAATGTCTTGTTCGTTCACTTTTTAAAACCCTCGCTTATGATCTATTTCATTCCGAGTTGTTCCATAACCTTCTTTGTAATAGAAGCAACTAAATCAGCGTCACCATTTGTTGGTGCTATAGTAGCTGAAGAGCATGTTCTTTCACAGCTATGGCAGCTTGGTCTTCCTGCTTTTTCATTTGGGCAAAGATCAGCTGGGTGTTTTCCTTGAAGTCCCATTTGTCTTCTGATTTCATATAATCTTTGAACTTGAGCATCATTTAATTCTTGTGGTCCGCCGATTTGCATTGTTTGCCATAATAGACGAGCATAGAATTCTACTGATTCCATTTTGTGGTAAGCATTAAGTAAAGAATCTGAGTAGGTTAATGCTCCGTGATTTTCAAGTAATACTGCATCAAAGCTTTGTAGATATTCTTCTACAGCATCAGGAATTTCTTCTGTTGAAGGTGTTCCGTATTTAGCAATAGGTACGCATCCAAGTGCAATAACAGCCTCAGGCATAATTGGTTGTGTTAAAGGAATACCAGCGATTGCAAAAGTTGTTGCATAAAGTGGGTGTGCATGTACTACAGAGTTTACATCCGGTCTTTCTTTATAAACACGCATATGCATTTTGATTTCTGAAGAAGGTTTGAAACCTTTGTTTGCTTGAAGTACATTTCCGTTTGCATCTACTTTACATATATATTCAGGTGTCATAAAGCCTTTGCTTACACCTGTTGGTGTACATAAGAATTCATTATCATTTAATTTTACTGAAAAGTTACCATCATTTGCTGCAACCATTCCACGATTGTATACACGTCTACCGATCTCACACATTTCTTTTTTGATTTCGTATTCGTTAACCATATTGATTTTTCCTCCTTGGATAGAAACCTAATTTTGTTTTCTGTTGTTTCTTCCTAAAATTTACCACACAATCCCACACTTGTCAATATTTATTTGTGTTGTTTTCATTGTTTTTGTGTCCATTCTAGGTAGTTTGTTATTTCTTTGATTCCTTGCTTCTTTTTTGAATCCACAAAGAATATTTTTTTACATCCGGCAATCCTTAACCAATTTTCTGCTCGTTTAGGATTTGCCCCTTCGTCATTGATTTTTGTGACAATACCAATAACTTCACGATTTGCCATGGTGGTAATGCACGGGGGAAAGATAGAGTAAGGTTCTGTGGCCGATACCAAAAGCCCTACTACATCAGCTTCATAGGTATAAAGAGCTAATGCTTGCCCTAGTCCCACTGTTTGTGCATATTCGCCTGGCGTATCAATAATCAACTCTTGATTATGAACGTATTGGGTTTTTTGATACCTTATTTCTTCCCCTTTAAGAGCTTGAGTTAAGGTAGTTTTTCCTGCTTCGCTTCTTCCCATTAAGACAATCTTTTTCATCTTTTAAGTCCTTGTGATTTCACAAACAGAAAATCCCATTTTTTCTTTTACGTATCTTAGCACTGCACTAAGTGCTGCATCCGCTTCGGAAATCGTTCCCGTGACAATCAAGGTGCCACTAAAGCGATCTACAAAGCCCAGTTCTATTCCCGCTGACTTCATTGCCACATCAGCAGCAATAATAGCTGTTTCCGCCGGGGTAATAGTTAAAACACCAATGGCTGATTTGCTGTGATCGACACTTGGGTCTAAACCTAATTTTTGATAAAGTGTTTCATCTGGGCTTGCTATTAGGTGAGCTATGGTTATTTCTTTTCCTGGCACCAGTTCTTGAACAATTCGATCTGGCATCTGTCTTTCGCTCATCTTAACCTCCTATCTGGCACTCTACGAGAGATTCTTGTTTTGCTATTTCTAATAGCTCATTCATCTTTTCATTACTTGGTGAAGGAACACTTCCCATGGGATAATCTCTACCAAGTCCTATGTATTTGTCATAACCAAAGTTGTGATAAGGAAGTAAATGCATCCTTTTAACATTAGGTAATGTTTTTGTATATCTTGCTATGGCTCTGATCTCTTCTGGCGTATCGTTAAAGCCCGGAACCACGGGAACGCGAATACTTAATTCGGTTAAGCCCGATTTAGAAATCTTCATAGCATTTTCTATTAGCAACTCATTTTTACTTTGCGTAAATTTTTCATGCTTATTACTATCCATATGTTTAATATCCATGAGATATTGGTCAATATAAGGAAGCATTTTTTCTATTACTTTAAAATCAGCATTTGAAGTAGTCTCTACTGCTGTTGTAATGCCATTTGCTTTTGCTGCTCTTAATAGTGCTAAGGCAAATTCTGGCTGATTTAAAAATTCGCCACCTGAAAGAGTAAGTCCGCCATTTGTCCGTTTATAATAAGGAAGATCTTTCATAACCGTTTTCATTACTTCTTCTACGGTAACATCTTCACCAACTATTTTATCTTTTCCACCAATGGTCATATTTTGAATTTCATATTCTTGAGATTCTGGATTGCAGCACCATCTGCATCTTAGATGACAGCCTTTTAAAAATACAATGGTTCGTATACCAGTTCCGTCATGTATGGAGTAACGCTGAATATCAAATATGCGTCCTTTTGTCTGTAAATAATTGTCCATTTCTTATCCTTCCTTACATTGTAGGGTTATAGGTACTTTGTTCAGTTCTCTTAATAATGTCGTCTTGTAATGATTTTGACAAAGTCGTAAATAGTGCGCTATATCCTGCTACACGTACTACTAAGCTTCTGTACTTATCCGGATCTTTTTGGGCTGCTATTAAGGTGTCGCGGTCCACAACATTAAATTGCATATGGCTGCCGCCTTGATCAAAGTAAGCTCGAACAAGTCCTACGAAATTTTCTAACCCATTCTTACCGCTTAAAGCAGTTGGATGGAATTTTTGGTTAAATAAGGTACCATTTGAAGCAATACCATGATCTAGTTTGGAAACCGAGTTAGCTGCTGCTGTTGGTCCGTGAACATCTGCTCCCGCACTTGGTGATACACCATCAGCTACAGGTGTATGAGCAAGCCTACCATCAGGAGTTGCTCCCGTTTGTTTACCAAGAGGAACATTGGCTGATACTGGATAAAGTCCTGCTTGATAAATACCTCCTCTTGGATTGTGATATTTTAGCAGTGGTTTGGTATAAGTATAAGCCACATCTCTAGCAAAATAATCCACTTCGTCTTCATCATTGCCAAACTTTGGTACTTCTTCTATTAATTTAAGAAGTCTTTCACCATTTGCTTTGGCTTTTTCTGAAGTAGCCGCTTCTACTACTGCTTTTAAAATAGCAGAAATTTCTGATTCGCCCACTTCTTTACCTGCTTCTACAAGGCCTTTTGCTACCCCATTGGTTAAATCGGCTATATCTTCATTAGCAAGACCTTTTCCATAGTTGGTTGCTAGGGCTTCCTTAAATTCTGAAAGAGTCGCTTTTCCTTCGTCAAAAACAAGTTTTTTAATGGCATATAGAGAATCGGCCATATTTGCAATCCCAAATCCCTGAGGACCAGTGAAGTTATAAATCGCTCCACCTTCTTGTAGGGATTTACCACGGTTAATACAATCATCGACCATGGATGATTCAAAAGGAAGAGGACATCTATTCGCATGAGCTAAGTCAATGGCATTATCGGCATCAACAAGACGCTCAATTTGGTAATTCATTTGTTTTTTATAGGCATCATAGAAATCATTGAATGATTTAAAGTCTTCTACTTCACCTGTTTTTGGTCCAATTTGCTCGCCCTTATCCATACCATTAGTAAAGACAAGTTCAAGTGGTCTACACATATTAAAGAATGCCGCGTCATGCCAGCCTTCTGTTTTACCTGCTTTTTGTGGTTCTACACAGCCGATAATGTTGTATTCTCTAGCATCGGAAAGTGTAAGTCCTCTACTTTGTAGTGCTGGAATAATAATTTCATCATTATAATAAGCTGGTAAACCAATGCCGGTTCTCGTAAGTTCAGCTGCTTTTATTAAGAGCTCTTGAGGTGATCCATTCCAAACTCTAATCGAAAGCGATGGTTGTGGCAAAAAGACATGGTGTGCTGCTCTAATAGCCATAAAAGATAAGTCATTTGTCACATCAACGCCTGCAGCGTTTTGTCCACCAACAATTAAGTTTTGGAAAAGACTGTAGCCCGCAAATCCTTCTGCTGAAGCTTCATCACGGCATTTATTTAAATCATTTAATTTCACCCAAATATTATCAATTAATTCTTGCGCAAATTCACGGGTAATTGCGCCCTTTTCTAGATCTTCTAAATAATAAGGATACATATATTGATCAAAACGTCCTGGGGAAATAGAGTGGCCGCTTGATTCTAATTGTAGTAATTGTTGAACGAACCAGAAAGATTGACAAGCTTCATAAAAGCTTGTTGCTGGATTTTCTGGAACTCTAGCACAGTTTGAAGCAATAATTAATAATTCTTTTTTTCTGGTTTCATCACTGCATTTATTTGCTTCATCAAGCGCTAATTTGGCATAACGTCTTGCATAAGTTATAGTAGCATCACAGCTCATAATAACAGCTTTTAAAAAGCTTCTTTTCTTTTGATAATCGCCATCTGCCATGGTTAATGATTCTAGTTGGTCTTGGGCTCTTTTTTTAATACCTTTAAAACCAATGGATAAAACCTCTTCATATTTAACGGTAACGTGACCGACACCATTGTAGAAATAATTTCCTGGGGTAAACATGTTATGATCCATAGAACGAAGGGTTTCTGGTTCCATATAAGCTGTTGCTAAATCACTGGTGGTCTTACCATACCAATAAGCATTTGCTTCTTTTAATTCTTTTACAGTTTCTGGGGCAATGTAAAAAGGATCCGCAGATCTTGTTGCCACCGTATCATATTCTTTTTCTAACCATTCAACAGAAAATTCTGGATAAGTTTGACAGCCTCTTGGTGCTATCGTTTGACTTCCTGTAATTAATTCATGATCTCTTATAACAATCGGTATGTTTTCCAAAATATGTTTATAGGCCTTAGCTCTTCTTGTTATAATTGGTTCATTTTCTGTTGCTTTATAAGACTCGGTAATAAGTTTTGCTCTAGAGGACTCTATTTCCGGCATTTTTGCGAAAAGGTTGTCAACAAGCTTAGTGATTCGCTCGGTTTTGGGTATATCCTCTGTCTGATATTTATATAATCCCATTTGCTATAGTGCTCCTTTCTTCTTATAACTATGGTCTTTCATTTTAATACGATAATTATAGTCCCAACCGTTCGCAAAGTCAACATAAATCAACATCGTATATTGTTGTTTTTATTGTTTTTATATTGACAAATGCCTAAAAAACCGCCATACTTTAGATAAAAGATGTGAAAACAAAGGAAACGGAGGTTGTTTCATGGATTTATTATTTGATATCCACACCCATACCATAGCCAGTGGCCATGGAACCCATGCGACTATTACCGACATGGCTAAAGCTGCCAAAAATGCTGGTTTAGAAATGCTTGGTATTTCCGATCACGGGCCAAAAACTCTCGGTGGTGGCAAACTTTCTTATTTTAGAAGTCTTAAGTTTAGTGCTAAAGAACGCTTAGGAATAAAAATGTTATATGGAGCCGAAGTAAATATTCTCGACAATAAAGGGACTTTAGATTTACCCGCTGAAGTTTTAAGTGGTTTGGATTTTGTTATCGCTAGCCTACACCGTCCTGTCAAAAAGCCAGGTGATATCAAAGAAAATACCGCTTGTTATATTGAGGCCATGAAAAATCCCTATGTAAACTTTATCGGCCATCCCGATGATACCCATTACCCCGTGGATTACCAAACTTTAATAAAAGAAGCAATGAAGCACAATGTTGTTTTAGAAATTAACGAAAGTTCTTTGCGTCCTGATGGTTACAGAGGTGATACAAAATTTAACGATATGATGATTTTAGAGCTTTGTAAGCATTATGATTATCCTATTCTCTTATCTAGTGATAGTCATGGTACTAGCCACATTGGTTCTTTTACAAATGCCCTAGACTTAATCGAACTAGCCCAGTTTCCTAGGGAACTTATCTTAAATACCAATCTTAAAAGCTTAAATTCATTTTTGGCATAAATAAATGACACTACGCAAAAAGAAGTCTGGTAGTGAACTGCTTCCCGTCAAGTAGACAATCGAAAAAATAACATTTGTTTCTGCCAGTAGGTGTATACCTGCTGGCAGTTTTTATGCCACCATTAAATAATCCTCGTGTTTTTCTTTAGGGGGTTTTAACTCCTAGACCTCGTTGTAACCTTTTTGAATTATAGTACTCAATATAATCATTTATTATATCTGCAAGTGTATTTCGATTTGTAAATCAGTGGCCATAGTAACGTTCTCGTTTGATAATTCCCCAGAATCCTTCCATCGGACCATTCTCAATACATTTGGCAACTCTGGACATACTTTGTGTCATTCCTTGTTGCTCGAGTTTTGCATAAAACACTCGGTTTGCATACTGAAATCCTCTGTCACTATGAAATAGTGGTCGAGCATCGGGATTTGCAAAAACAGCAGCATCAAATGTTTTAAATACAAGCGTATTATTATTAGAGTCTCCGATGACATGGGATACAATTCGCCAATCATATAAATCTAAAATTGCACTTATTCTGATTTGGTGCTTCTGCGGTAAACTCACGATTCAAATGAAGTCTTTCTTCCTTTTGTCATGATGGGATATCCCCACTTTTATATGAATTCAATGTCTCATGACTGTTATACTTTAAAACCCATTGCCGCACAGTCTCTATTGATGGTATTTTATATTTAATTGCTAATTCCGGATAGGATAGATTATCATTCAAATACTCTTGAACAACTAAGGACTTGAATTCCTTTGTATAATGTTTATTTGTTCTAGTCTTAATAAATGCCAAATTCCCCAAAGCTTTATATTTGACTTCCCATTTTTCAAAAGCTCCTTTAGAAACTCCATATTTATTGGCTACAGCTTACCTCCCACTATTCCCATTCAGGCACTCTAATACCGCATTGAGTTTTGTCTCAGCATTTACTTTTTTACGCATAGAAATACTCCCTCCCAGGTGACAAGTTTTTATTATTATACTTGTCTACCTAAGAGGGAGCATATCAAGGCAGACTTCTTTATTTATCTTCTTTCTTATCAGTTGGTAAAGAAACACACCCGTCCTCACCTTGTTCAAAAACTTCATTAATACTTTTATGTACTAAAATATAGCGCCTTAAGCCAAAAATCAAAAAAATAACGCCTAAGATAATAGCTACCGTTCCCGTAATTTGTATAATAGAACTTTCAAAAACTGCAACCATACCAATACCACCGCCAACTAAGGAGGCGAAAGTTCTAACATAAGCCAAAAGTGTCCGTTCATTTGCTAGGACGGTTCGATCAAGCGCCAGCTTATCATTAATTTTAACTTCTTTCTTCTTACGCATATCCCACCCTCCTCTTATTAAAGGCATAAGGGACATAGTTAGAAAATCTTTCCAACTATGTCCCTTTTAATCTTAAGCTCTGGTACGAAGTGCATTAAGGATTAATAAAAGCACTACCGCCCCAATCACGGAAACAACTAAACTCCAAAGGCTAAAACCAGCTACGCCAATGCCGCCAATGCTATTCATAATAAAGCCACCAATAAAGGCTCCAATCACACCAACAATAATATTCATTACTAGCCCATTGCCACTACCTTGTACAAGTTTTCCTGCAATAAGCCCCGCCAGTCCACCAATAATTAGCCATGACAATATACCCATTATGTACCTCCTTCTTTATTTTTATTAAGTTACTTTTCATTAATTATTTATCTTTATCACGATTTAGCGCATCCATCGGTGTTGTATTCTGATGTTTTCTGACTTCGTCCATCTCATCTTTGCGAAGAACATCTTCAACATTCATATTAAGTTCTACCAATTCCAATCCAGTCATACGCTTAATTGCATCCCCAACCTTTTCTTGCACTCGATTAAAGATATCAGGAATGTTTCTTCCATATTCACAAAATACGTTTAGATCAAGAGCTACTTGCTTCTCTCCAACTTTCACGTCCACACCTTTTATAGTATCTTCACTTTTAAATCTATCGGTGATATTTCCGATAAAGCCACTACTTGCCGTTATAACTCCTTGCACTTCTTCTGTCGCCAATCCTGCAATTTTTATGAGCACCTTATCATCATAAGTAAGTTTCGTTTTCTCTGGAGTAACTATTTCTTTTTTGTTAAATTCATTCATGTTCATATTCTCCTCTCGTCTAAAAACAATTTGTTCTGTTACCACAATTCTTTATCGACCCATACACCAATTACATAACCCACCGTACACAAAATAATAATTAACAGTGTCCTAAAAAAGCCAATCGTTAAAAATAGTATACTGATGATGAACGCCAACATGGTTATTATAAGGCGTCCGGCATACGGTTTAAGGCTGATGGGAAGAAACCTTCTAATTAAACTCATTACGAACCTCCTTAAATAACTCGTGGCTGTTTTTTACCTGTATTTTTACCTGTATTATCAGCTTTAATCTCAGCTTTATGAACCTTTACATTTATGGCTTTGGCATCAATTGATAAACACGACGCAAGTTTTTCTACAACATTTTTCTGAATAAGTCCACCTAAATGTTCAATAGGCACCGAAGCATTTCGTGGTTCGATATCTATCTGCATTTTTAGTTTTTTAGGGGAAGCATTACCTTTTATACTAGCCTTAGAGTCACCAACCTCTTTAAACTCTCTCACTGCAGAATAAGCAACAGCTTCAATACTCTTTTTAGATAATTCTAATTTTCCTAAGTTATTATTGTAGATTACTGACTTAGACTTAGGAATAGAGCTTAAAACAATTATCAATAATATAATGGTAAGAAATACTGAAACTAATATTATAATAGAAGCTATCATCTTACTAGACTCATATCTATTTACTAGTCGGGTTATCCTTCCTGTTAGCCAGGGAATGTGTGTAAACATTGAAAGTATAGCAATCATGCCTAAGACATAAATTAAAACAATTATTGTCATCAGACTTTTTAAAAATGCTTTCATATATAACCCCTTCTTATAATTTAATCATTTCATCTGCGCAGATAAAATATATGACGATATCAAAACATTTTAATATTG
>DXHJ01000139.1 GCA_019113475.1 Candidatus Dorea intestinavium
AGAAGATGTGATTAATTTTGTAAATGAGTTAAATATTGACATAAACGGGTCTAAATAAGTCATGTTAGTTATTGAAATTAACTGATATTCTATAAAAAACAACCGAAATGGGAGGAAATTTTTATGAAAAAAAGGATAATTTCAACACTTTTAATTTGTACTTTTGTTGCAGCATCTGTGTTTGGATGTGGAAAAAGCGATGATGCAAAGAGTGCTGAAAAAGGCACCTCAAGTAATGGCAAGGGAAAAACCCTTACTATTATGGCAAGTCAAGACTGGGTTTATGATGCGGAAATGGAACTGGGAAAGAAATTTGAAGAAGAAACAGGAATTAAAATCGATTATCAGATTGTACCGGCAGATCAATACTACAATCTGTTAATGACGAAACTAAACAGCGGTGAAGGCCCAGATATTTTCGGCGGCCAATCAGGAAGTTATGACTTAGTTTCTCAGTATCAAATCGAAGATAATGCCGTAGATCTTTCAGATGAACCATGGGTTGAAAAGTATGACGAATTTGCGAAAGAACAAACATCAGTAGATGGAAAAGTTTATGGCGCTAATTACTATGATGTAACGACAGATTATTACCTTGTTTACAACAAAAAAATCTTTAAAGAACAAGGACTTAAAGAACCTACAAATTTTGCAGAGTTTGAAGAGGTGTGCCAAAAACTTTTGGATGCAGGGATTACGCCTTTCTATCAACCAGTAGGTGATGGTTGGCATCATGTAATGTGGTTTGCTGAAATTGGTGGCCAATATGAAAATTTAACACCAGGTATTGTTGATGATTTAAATAATAATAAAACCAAATTTGCCGACAATGAAATGTTTGTGAAAGCTTTTGAACAAATTAACGAATTGGCTCAAAAAGGTTATTTCGGTGATAACTATTTATCGGATGAGTATGCAGATTTAGCAGCCAATGTTGGAAGTGGTGAATATGCGATGACAGCAGATAAACCAGGTAATATTAAAGCAATTGCTGAAGCTTCAGAAGGTAAATATGAGGAAAGCGATTTTGGACTTATGCTTTATCCTGTTCTTGACAATGATATTCTTAATGAACATCCTTGTGGACCATCAAGATTTATTTATTCCGGATCAAAAAATGTTGATGAAGCAAAACAATATTTAAATTACATTACTAAAAAAGACAGCATTCAATACATGATTGATAATGAGTCAAAAATTGAAAACCTCCCTTATGATGAAGGACAAACTCCATCTTATTCCGATGATACAAAAGAATTTTTAGAAGCTCACAAAGATAAAGCAGGAGTTGTTTTCCAAGATTCAATCAAATATTTAAATCCTCAGTGGATGGAAATTGGACAGGATATGGTTTCTATGTTTATTGGTGATATGCAACCAAAAGATGTGGTAAAACAAATTGATGAAAGAAGAGCAACACAGGCAGAAGCAGCAGGAGATACAGCTTGGAAATAAGCTATAAAATAAAAAAAGAGGACTTAGTCCTCTTTTTTTTCGCGTCTATAAGTACTGGGATTTTTATCAGTTGCTTTTCTAAAGGTCTTACTAAAATAAAATTGATCCGGGTAACCCACCAGTTCTCCCACTTTTTGAATAGGAAGAGAAGTATCGATTAAAAGCCGTTTAGCTTCCCGTATTCGTATGGCTGTTAGATAGCGAACAGGGGTTTCGTTGGTGCATTTTGTAAATATTTTAGTCAGATAAGCCGAGCTAAAACCAAGGGTTGAAGCAAGAGAAGTAAAGTCTACTTCATTCATATAGTTTTCCATAATATAAAGTTTTACATATTCGACAATCGTGGCACTATCTTTGCCGGTGATATGGGATTCTTCCGTCAAAGTGTAATAGGTTTCCAAATGGATTCTGGCTTTGTTGAGACTATCACTTAGTTCTTGAGGATTAACCGGCTTTAAGAGATAGTCAAAGACATCACTTTTAAGGGCGTCTCTGGCATAATTAAAATCAGCATAACCAGTCAAGATAATAGTTAACATACTAGGATAGCCCTCTTGTATTTTTTTAGCAAGAGACAAGCCATCCATGACCGGCATCATAATATCAGTAATCACTAGGTGGGCACTGTTATTTTTTAAATAAGATAAGGCTTCTTGGCCATTTGAACATTTAGCTACGATCTCAAAGGAAGGGTCAATTGAGTGAATATGTCGTTCTAGCGAGTTAATAATAAGGGTTTCATCTTCTACTAAAACCACTTTAAATGAATCAATTTTTTGTTTGGCCTTCATAAGTTCCTCCAATTCGTACAAATGCACCCACTGTTTCTAAGTTACCAAAATCAAAGATAAAAGGAATACCATTTATTAAATAGAGTCGAATAAAAATATTTAAAATACCCATTCCGTTTATTTCCAACGAAGGTAACAATCCGGTTTCTAAGATTTCATCCATTTTTTCTCTCAGTTTCACAGAAGTAGCTTCATCAAAACCAGGCCCATCATCTCTTACTTCTAAATACCAATAATCCTCTAAGGATCGACCGATAATTTCAATGTTCCAAGGGGGTAAGGTAGTGGTTGTATACTTCGCAGCATTTTCCACCAAAAGTTGAATACAAAGCTTAGGAATCGAATAGTCCAAAAGCGCATCTTCGATGTCAAAATTATAAGTAAGTGAATCACCATAACGAAGGGTGAGGCATTTGAGGTATAAATCAGATTGTTCCAGTTCTTCTTCAACCGAAGAGGTCTGCTTTGTGTCAGAGGAGATGTAACGTAAAATAGAGGTTATATAACGACACATTTGGGAAATGGGCTCATTTAAGCCTTCTTCAGCCATGGCACCAATCGTATTGAGCGAATTATATAAAAAATGCGGATTCATTTGGGATTGTAAGGCTAACATTTTAGCTTGCATTTCTTGTTTTGTTAAGACCATCATAGCATCCATGTATTTTTTCCTTTGTCGCAGGGAATCATTGAAGCTATCTTTTAACTTTTCGATTTCTATTATATGGGAATCAGGAAGAAGCAGTTCTTCTAGATTATCATTAAAATCACGGGTGCGCAATTGGTGGTAGATGTCCTTAATAGGTGCACTTAAACGTTTGGACAGTAGCCTGGCAATTTGGTAACAAACGATTAAAGCAAAGAGAAAGAGAATTAAAATCATTCTTAATCGTTTATAAATAGGCGCTAAAAGCGTGCTATTTTCAACCGTAGTGGTAACGGTAAAAAGGGAATATTTAGTGTCAGCAGAATAATAATGAATATTCTTTTCCCTTTTGTTACCGGATTTGTTAAAAGCTTTACGCTGGTTATCACTAGGATATAGAGGATAGATGATGTCGCCTTCCTTATTTTGGATAACTACGTCAATATCTTGATCTGAATTAAGAGCACGTTCAAAAAAAACGTCATAATACTTTAAGACCTCTACATAACCAATTGGTAGATGAAATTCATTATAATACATTCTAACAAGTGGAAAATATATTTGCCCGGTATCGGCCCCACTTTTAATAGAGAATAAAGGGTTGATCGTGGGAATATAAAGGCTAATTAAACCATTGGCTTGGGTGGCATTATCATACCAAACAATTTTCGGGACATCTTTTGTAATAGGGCCAGTATAGTTGCCACAACCATAACCGGTTGTTTTTCGATCATAGATGTTTACTTGTCTGATGCTATCATCTACGCCCTTGATAGAAGTTAAGGTGTTGGCTAGGTTTTC
>DXHJ01000140.1 GCA_019113475.1 Candidatus Dorea intestinavium
TCTTATAGCGTTCAAGACTTTGAACGCTTTAGAAATCGTATTCTTCATTGTAATTAGTTTAAAATATAGGCAACTGCCGCAGTTCTTTTAGTATGCATAAAAATCAGATATTTCCTTTGAAACATTAAAAATAGCTCTAAGCCAGTGCCAGAGTGGGATGCATCCGCATCCTCCCCCAACATTTGTACAGTATATATAGAGTAAAGATAGGTAGCAAAACAAAGTTGGGATACATTCAGCTATTCTTATCCATTTATAGATACATTCTTTGGTGATTACTTCTTGTGGTTGGTTAGTTCCTTTTTTATTAGCATCTTAGGCATCTTCTTGTTGAACATAAAAATAGAGTAGATCCCTTAAGATCTACTCTAAGCTTTCTTGTTACTTATAATTACTCTTCAACAGAGAAATCGTCTTTACCAACGCCACAGATAGGACATGTCCAATCTTCTGGAACGTCTTCCCAAGCTGTTCCTGCTGCTACTCCGTTATCAGGATCGCCAGCTTCTGGATCGTAGATATAACCACATACATTACATACATATTTCTTCATTTTAAAATCCTCCTATTTTTGCATTTTTTACTATTAAAAATTTTAAATTTTTAATCTTTCCATAATCCATGAATATTACAATATTCATAAGCAGCAACGAATTCGTCACCATCTTCTATCGTAAAGACAGCCTTTGGTTCATCACCAGCTTTTAAAGCTCGATACTGTCCGCCATTTTTAGTTTCAATGTAGATAGCTGTAATATAATGCTCTTCTGTCATTGGGTGAAGAGTACTTCCAACAACAACTTCTACTTTATTTCCTTCTTGTTTAACTACAGGAACATGTTTTTCAGTAGCAGCATCCTCTGTCTTTGCTGTTAACTTCTCATATTCACTCTTATCTGGAGCGGCTTGAAAAGATGTGGTTTCTGTAACGATATTACCAGTTGTAACTTCTTTAAAAAAATCTCTCATGGGTGGTCCCTCCTTCTTTTTTGTCTATCTAGACCATACTACAAATGGATGTTTAATACTAGGGGATTAGGGGTTATTTTGGAAAAATTTTATAAATGTGTTATGATAGTTTAATAATATAATAGGAGTAGAACAAAAGATGAATTTAATTGGCATTTTGATGATTGGAATAGGGCTTTCAATGGATGCTTTCGCTGTTGCTGTTTGTAAGGGACTTGGGATGAAACGCTATCGAAATAAATACGCTTTTATCACAGGTCTTTATTTTGGTGTGTTTCAAGGAATGATGCCTTTAATCGGCTTTCTTTTAGGTTTTAAGTTTAAAGACTATATTGAAAGTATTGACCACTGGATTGCTTTTATCTTACTAGGTTTAATTGGTCTAAATATGATTAAAGAAGCAGTAAAAGAAGATTCCTGTGTGGTTTATCCAGAAAGTGAAGAAGCCTTTACTTTTAAAGCGATGCTGCCTTTAGCCGTAGCTACTAGTATCGACGCATTAGCAGTTGGTATTACTTTTGCGTTCTTAAAAGTAGCGATTATTCCAGCGGTTATTATCATTGGCATAACAACATTTACTTTATCCGTAGCGGGTGTTAAAATAGGCAATGTATTTGGCAGCAGATTTAAGAAAAAAGCGGAAATTTCAGGAGGTGTTATCCTGATTTTAATTGGTTTAAAAATATTATTAGAACACCTTGGTATAATAGGGTAGGAGACATAAAATGAAGTGGATGAAATATAGACTATCAACAAAAGTAGAAGCAGAAGATATTGTCGCTAGCATCCTGATGGATCACGGCATTGAGGGGGTAGAAATTTTAGATAATGTCCCCTTAACAAAAGAAGAGCAACAAGGCATGTTTGTGGGAATTATGCCAGAGATTACCAGTACTGATGAGAAAGCTTATTTGGTTTTTTATCTGAGCGAAACGAAAGAAGATAAAGAAAAGTTAAAAGAAGCCTTGTCAGAAGTGGAAGAGATGCGAGCTTTTTCTGATGTGGGAGAATTAAAGCTAGAAGTTTCAAAAACCGAAGATGTGGACTGGGTTAATAATTGGAAAGAATATTTTCATCAATTTTCCATTAATGACATTTTAATCTATCCTTCTTGGGAAGAGCCAGTTGCAAAAGAAAACTATAAACTCCTTATTGAAATTGATCCAGGAACAGCCTTTGGTACAGGCAAACACGAGACCACAGAACTAGCAATCAGAGGCATAGAAAAGTATCTAAAGCCTGGAATGAAACTTTTAGATGTGGGAACAGGAAGCGGTATTTTAAGTTTAGTGGCCTTAAAGCTTGGAGCAAGCTTTGCTTTTTTAACCGATCTTGATGAAAACGCGGTGCCAGCAGTTAAACAAAACATGGAAAACAACCAAGTAAGTGAAAAAGACTATGAAGTAATCATCGGCAACATTATTGATGATAAAAAGTTGCAAGCACATGCTGGTAAAGAAAATTATGAAATGATAGCTTCCAATATATTAGCAGAAATTTTAGTACCTTTAACTCCAGTAATTTATGAAAACCTAAAAAAAGGGGGAATCTTTATTACCAGTGGTATTATTGAGGGGAAAGAAGAGATTGTAAAAGAAAGCCTGATTAAAAGTGGTATGGAGATAGTAGAAGTGAATCAACTAGGAGAATGGTTCTCCATTATAGCGCGAAAGTAATGGAGGGTTAGTATGCAATTATTTTTTGTGGATAAAGAAGCGGTAAAAGAGGATTTTGTGCATATTAGTGGTAGGGATGTAAATCATATCCGTAACGTTTTGCGTATGAAAGAAGGCGAAGAAGTTATGGTAAGTGATGAAACTTCTTTTTACTTAAGCACCATTAAAGAAATAAGTAAGGAAGAAGTTCTTTTAAAAGTTAAAGAACAAAAAGAAATTGACACAGAACTACCAGCTTCACTTTATTTATTTCAGGGGTTACCTAAAAAAGATAAGATGGATTTTATTATTATGAAAACCGTAGAATTAGGGGTTCATACCATTGTACCAGTAGCAACGAAAAGGGCCGTCGTTAAGCTAGATGAGAAAAAAGCGGATAAAAAGTTAATTCGCTGGCAGCAAATTGCCGAAACGGCAGCAAAGCAGTCTAAAAGAGGTAGAATCCCTAAGGTTAATGAGGTGTTATCTTTTAAAGAAGCACTTTTAATGGCGAAAGACCTAGATGTAATTCTTTGCCCTTATGAAGAGGCTAAAGGGATGAATTATACCAAAGAAGTGCTAGGACAACTAGAAAAAGGTTGTCGTATTGGTATTTTTATCGGTCCAGAAGGAGGTTTTGCACAAAGTGAAGTGGCAGAACTACAAGAAGCAGGAGCGAAGGTTATAACCTTAGGAAAACGAATTTTACGAACAGAAACAGCGGGTATGTTTGTTCTTTCTGTTTTATCATATTTATTAGAAAGCTAGGAAAATACAGATGAAAGTATATTTAGATAATGCTGCTACAACAAAAGCTTATGAAGAAGTGGCAGATTTGGTAAAAAAAGTAATGTGTGAAGATTTTGGTAATCCTTCTTCGAGACACATTTTAGGTATGGAAGCAGAGGAATATCTGACTAGAGCTAAAGAATCCTTAGGAAAAGAACTTAAAGTAAGTCCGAAAGAGATTTTCTTTACCTCGGGAGGGACAGAAAGTGATAACCTAGCCTTAATTGGTGGCGCTAGAGCCTTAAAAAGAAGAGGAAAACACATCATTAGCACTAATGTGGAGCATCCAGCTATCTATAATACCTTAGGCTATTTAGAAGAAAACGGCTATGAAGTTACGTATTTAAAAGTCAATGAAGAAGGCATTATTTCTTTAGAGGAGTTAAAAGCAGCTCTTAAAGAAGATACTATTTTAGTTTCTATTATGCATGTTAATAACGAAATTGGTAGCATTATGCCTTTAAAAGAAATTGGTAAAATTATTAAAGATTACAACCCGAAGATTCTTTTTCATGTGGATGGTATTCAGGCTTATGGAAAACTAAAAGTTCATCCCAAAGAATTTAATTGTGATCTTTATTCCGTTAGCGGCCATAAACTTCATGGACCTAAAGGCGTGGGGCTTTTATATAAAAAAGAAAATGTGCGGATTACCCCGATTATCTTTGGTGGTGGTCAACAAAAAGACTTAAGATCAGGTACGGAAAATGTGCCAGGCGCAGCTGGAATTGCTTTAGCTTCTTCTCTAATGTATCAAAACCACGAACAGAAGTATGAAAGAGTTAAAGAATTAAAGTCTCGCTTAATTAAAGGCCTTAATAAAATAGAAGATATAAAAATTAATAGTTTAGAAAAAGATAGCTTCTCTCCTTATATAGTCAGTGTTTCTGTGGCAGGAATTAGAGGAGAAGTTCTTCTTCACGCTTTAGAAGAAAAAGGAATTTATGTATCTTCTGGATCGGCTTGTTCTTCTAACCATCCGGCTATTAGTGGGGTACTAAGAGCCATAGGTGTAGAAGAAAAATATGTAGATTCCACGATTAGGTTTAGCTTTTGTGAAAGCAACACCAAGGAAGAGATTGACTATACTCTAGAGACACTATATAATATTGTACCAATGTTAAGACGATACACGAGACAATAGCGAGGTAGAAGATGAAATTTCATACATTTTTGATAAAGTACGGGGAAATCGGCATTAAAGGGAAAAATAGATATCTATTTGAAGATGCCTTGGTTCGCCAAATTAGAAGAAGTTTAAAAGAAGTAGAAGGAAGCTTTGAAGTTTATAAATCACAAGCACGTATCTACGTAGACGTAGAGGGAGACTATGATTACGACGAAGTAGTAGGCCAACTTCAAAAAGTATTTGGTATTGTCGGAATTTGTCCCGTAGTCAGGGAAAAGAACGATGATTTTGAAAACCTTAAAAAGGTAGTGGTCGATTATATGCAAGAAACCTATGGTGATAAAGCCTTTACTTTTAAAGTGGAAGCAAGAAGAGCAAAGAAAGCTTATCCAAAAACTTCCATGGAGATTAACTGCGATTTAGGAGAAGCCATTTTAATGGCTATGCCTAATACCCAGGTAGATGTGCATAAACCGGAAGTGAAATTAAATGTAGAAGTAAGACAAGATATCTATATTTATTCCACCATTATTAAAGGACCAGGCGGTATGCCAGTTGGCACCAATGGTTCAGCAATGCTTCTATTATCGGGAGGCATTGATAGTCCAGTAGCCGGTTATTTAATTGCCAAAAGAGGGGTAGCCCTAGAAGCAACTTATTTTCATGCACCTCCTTATACTAGTGAAAGAGCAAAGAAAAAAGTAGTTGATTTAGCAAAAATTGTTTCTTCTTATGCCGGAGAAATTAAGCTTCACGTGGTAAATTTTACGGACATTCAGCTTTATATTTATGATAAATGTCCTCATGATGAGCTGACCATTATTATGCGCCGTTATATGATGAAGATTGCCGAGCATTTTGCAAAAGAAAACGGTTGTCTGGGTCTTATAACAGGGGAAAGTATTGGTCAAGTCGCTTCACAAACCATGCAATCACTAGCGGCAACAAATGAAGTTTGCACCCTTCCTGTTTACCGACCATTAATTGGCTTTGATAAACAAGAAATTGTGGAAATATCAGAAAAAATTGAGACTTATGAAACGTCTATTCAGCCTTTTGAGGATTGCTGTACTATTTTTGTGGCAAAGCATCCTGTTACCAAGCCAAGAATTGATATTATTAAGAAGTCTGAAGAAAAACTTAGTGAAAAAATCGACGATCTTGTTAAAGAAGCAATAGAAAGCGCGGAGATTATAAGAGTAAATTAAAAAAGAGCAGTGCCACTTTTTGGTGGCCTGCTCAAGTTTTATGCTAGTCAATAATATAAGGTTTTAAAACCTCAAGGATTTCATCCATATTGTCGTCAGCGTGAATATTTAAATCGATTGGTTTGGAAAGATCTAAACTGAAGATACCCATAATTGATTTTGCATCGATTACATATCTTCCGGAAACTAAATCAAAGTCATAGTCAAATTTAGTAATATCATTAACAAAGGATTTAACCTTGTCAATTGAATTCAAACAAATTTTTACAGTTTTCATAAACCGTACCTCCTCATGTTTTATACTTTAATTATAGGGTATTGGCTATAAAAGTCAAGTTAAGGGGCGGTTAAATTTATAAACTATTTATATAGAAATGGAGAAACTATGGGAAAAAAAGTAGCCCTTCATAACTTGGGATGTAAAGTTAATGCGTATGAGACCCAGGCCATGGAAAGTAAACTAAAAGAAGAAGGATTTGAAATCGTGCCTTTTAAAGAAAGTGCCGATTATTATATTATTAACACCTGTACGGTGACGAATATTGCCGACAGAAAATCAAGACAAATGTTACATAAAGCCAAGAAAAATAACCCTAATGCTGTGGTAGTAGCAGCCGGTTGCTATGTGGAAACCGCAAAAGATGAAGTGGATCCAGCAATCGATATTATTGTGGGTAATAATAAGAAAAAAGATATTGTTGAAATTATCAAAAACTATGAAGCAGATAAAGATAGTGTCCTAGAAGAAATGATTGATATTAATCATACGGATGAATATGAAGAGATGTTTACCGGTGTAACGGATCATGTCCGAGCTAATATTAAGGTGCAAGATGGCTGTAATCAGTTTTGTTCTTATTGTATTATCCCTTATGCCAGAGGTAGGGTAAGAAGTAGAAGAGCCACCCATGTAATAGAAGAAGTAAGTGCTTTAGCCAAAGAAGGCTATAAGGAAGTAGTCCTAACGGGGATTCATTTATCTTCTTATGGAAAAGATACGGGAGATAACTTATTAAACTTAATTAACCAGGTTAGTAAAGTGGAAGGCGTTAAACGTATTAGACTAGGATCTCTAGAGCCTAGAATTATTACGGAAGAGTTTGTAAAAGGAGTGGTAGATAATGAAAAATTCTGTCCTCATTTCCATCTTTCCTTACAAAGTGGCTGTGATGAAACTCTAAAGAGAATGAATCGTAAATATAGCGCAAAGGAATATGAAGATGCTTGTAATCTCTTGCGTAAATATTTTAAAGAAGTGACCCTTACGACGGATGTTATTGTTGGTTTCCCTGGTGAAACAAAAGAAGAATTTGCCCAAAGTAAGGCTTTTATCGACCGGATTAACTTTTATGAAACCCATATTTTTAAATATTCAAAACGAAAAGGCACAAAAGCAGAGGCAATGAAGAATCAAGTGCCTGATGATGTAAAAGCCAAAAGAAGTGCAATTTTAATTGAGCTTAGTGAGAAAAAGAAAGAAAAATATCATCAAGAACTTCTAGGTCAAGAAAAAGAAGTGCTCTTTGAAGAATCTATATTTAGGGATAAGGAACAATGGGTTATTGGGTACACAAAAGAATACTATAAACTAGGCATAAAAGGCGATGATAGCCTAATTAATCAAATTGGTACCGTGAAAATCACTGATAATACATGCTTTTTTTAGCAATAGTTTACAAATAATTCATTGTTAAATTATACAATATGTAGTAGACTATATAAAAGAAGCGAAAAGGACGTGATGAGATGAAGGATTTAAGTAATACCCAATTTTTCCAAGTGGAAAGCGGACCGCAAATTAAAGCAAAGGATATTTTGGAAATTGTATTTGAAGCTTTAAATGAAAAAGGCTATAATCCAGTTAACCAAATCGTGGGTTATATTATGTCAGGAGATCCTACCTACATTACCAGTCATAATGGCGCTAGAAGTTTAATTATGAAGGTAGAAAGAGACGAATTAGTCGAAGAAATGTTAAAGACATATATTGACCATAATGGATGGCAAAAATAATGAGA
Organism: Candidatus Dorea intestinavium; assembly: GCA_019113475.1. Classification (GTDB taxonomy): domain Bacteria; phylum Bacillota; class Clostridia; order Lachnospirales; family Lachnospiraceae; genus Aequitasia; species Aequitasia intestinavium. The sequence goes on from DXHJ01000140.1 coordinate 7,769, forward strand.
ATAATAGGTTTGGATTTTGGTAGTAAGACTGTAGGGGTTGCACTAAGTGACTTACTTGGCCTTACTGCTCAACCTGTAGAGACCATTTTTAGAAAGAATGAAAGCAAGCTACGGAAAACCTGTGCAAGAATTGAAAGCATCATTGCAGAAAATGATGTTAGTAAAATTGTGCTTGGATTTCCTAAGCATATGAATGATGATATTGGTGAACGTGCAAAGAAGACCTTAGAATTTAAAGAGATGTTACAGAGACGGACCGGCCTTGAAGTCGTGATGTGGGATGAGCGTCTTACTACAGTTGAAGCAGAAGAAACCTTGATTGAAAGTGGTATTAGGCGCGAAGACCGAAAAAAATACATCGACCAAATTGCTGCCGTGCTAATTTTACAAGGCTATATGGACTCTTTGCCTAGAAAGTAAAAGGGATATTTTTTATGGAAAAAATTAAATTTATAACAGATGATAATAAAGAAGTAGAGTTTTATGTTGTTGAACAAACAGAGATTAACGAGAATAAATATCTATTGGTAGCGGACTCTGAAGAAGAGGAAGCAGAGGCTTTAATTTTAAAAGCAGTAGAGGAAGAAGAAAAAGAAACAACTTATGAAATAGTGGATGATGATAAAGAATTAGACATTATTACGAAAGTATTTGTGGAGCTTTTAGAAGACGTAGAAATAGAGAGGTAAAGATGTTATGCCTGTAGATCAGGAACTGTTTAAAAAGATGCTGAAAGAAAAAGGTCTAAAGGTGACAAATCAAAGACTTTTAGTCTTACAAGTTTTAGGAGAAAATAAAGACAAACACCTTACTGCAGAAGATATATACGAACTTGTAAAAGAAGATTATCCGGAAATTGGTCTGGCAACGATTTATCGAACGGTACAATTACTTTATGATATGAGACTGGTAGACCGCATTAACCTGGATGATGGTTATGTAAGATATGAGATGGGTGATATGGATGGAGAAAATGATAAAACTCACCATCACCATCATTTAATTTGTGAAAAATGTGGGAAAGTTATTCCCTTTAAAGATGATAGATTAGATTCACTAGAAGTGTACATTGAGGAGGCAACCGGATTTTTAGTATTAGATCATGAGTTGAAACTCTATGGAATATGTAAAGAATGTCGTGAAAAAAAAGAATAGAAAACGGAGGTATTTTGTAATTGAAGAAAGAACATAAAGGAAAGGTACGTGTCATTCCCTTGGGCGGATTAGAAAAGATCGGAATGAATATAACGGCCTTTGAATATGAAGATAGTATTATTGTGGTGGATTGCGGACTAGCTTTCCCAGAAGATGGGATGCTTGGTATTGATCTTGTAATTCCTGATGTAACCTATCTTAAGAATAATATTGATAAGGTAAAAGGATTTGTTATTACCCATGGTCATGAGGATCATATTGGTGCGCTACCTTATATTTTAAGGGATGTTAATATTCCTATTTATGCAACCAAGCTTACTATGGGAATTATTGAAAAAAAATTGCAAGAACACAATCTTCTTAGAGGAACGAGAAGAAAAGTGGTAAGACATGGTCAATCCATTAACCTAGGTCAATTTAGAATTGAATTTATTAAAACCAATCATAGTATCCAAGATGCAGCAGCTCTGGCTATTTATTCTCCAGCCGGAATTATTGTCCACACCGGCGACTTTAAAGTTGACTATACACCAGTTTTTGGGGATGCTATTGACTTACAAAGATTTGCTGAAATTGGTAAAAAGGGCGTTTTAGCCTTAATGTCTGATAGTACGAATGCGGAAAGGCCAGGTTTTACCCAAAGTGAAAAAACGGTCGGTATCACCTTTGATCACCTTTTTGCAGAACATAAGGACAGTCGTATTATTGTGGCAACTTTTGCTTCAAACGTGGACCGTGTGCAACAAATTATTAACTCGGCCATAAAGTACGAAAGAAAAGTAGTAGTTGAAGGTCGAAGCATGGTTAATATTATTGATACTGCTGGCGAACTTGGCTACTTAGATATTCCGGATAAAACTTTAATTGGTATTGATCAATTAAAGAATTACCCCCCAGAAAAGACGGTTTTAATTACCACAGGCAGCCAAGGAGAATCCATGGCAGCTTTATCAAGAATGGCTGCAGATATGCATAAAAAAGTAACCATTATGCCAGGAGATACGGTAATCTTTAGTTCCAATCCAATTCCTGGTAATGAAAAATCAGTTTCTAAAGTTATTAATGAATTATACGAAAAAGGTGCGAACGTTATTATGCAAGATGCCCATGTTTCCGGACATGCTTGCCAGGAAGAATTAAAGCTTATTTACTCTTTGGTTCATCCAAAATACGCCATCCCAGTTCACGGGGAATATCGACATTTAGTTGCAAATAGTAATGTGGCTAAGATGCTTGGTATACCGAACGATAATATTTTTATTTTACAATCAGGTGATGTCCTAGAACTTTGTGATGACAGCGCCGTTGTAGTTGATCATGTACCAACTGGTGAAATTTTAGTCGATGGTTTAGGCGTTGGCGATGTAGGAAATATTGTCTTAAGAGACAGACAACATTTAGCAGAAGATGGTATCTTAATTGTAGTCTTAACCCTTGAAGGAAAGACTAATAATTTAATGGCCGGACCAGACATAGTTTCTAGAGGTTTTGTTTATGTTAGAGAATCAGAAAGTCTAATGGAGGAAGCAAGACAACTGTTGTCTTCAACGATTGAAGATTGTCTAAAGAACCAAAAGAATGCTGATTGGAGTAAAATCAAGATGGTGATTCGTGATACTATGAATGATTTTATTTGGAAGCGAACCAAGAGAAGACCGATGATTCTTCCCATTATTATGGATGTTTAAGAATAGTTATGAAGGAAGATAGAATAGCAGTTTTTTTAGAAGCACTGGAAACGGGCGAAAAAGCGTATTTAGAAGAAATTGAGGAACAAGCTTTAAAAGACTATGTTCCAATTATTAGAAAAAGTACGCAAAGCTTTCTAAAAGTGTTGCTGCAAATCAAACAACCAAAGAATATATTAGAGATAGGAACAGCCGTTGGCTTTTCCTCTCTTTTAATGAGCGAATATGCAAAAGAAGCAAAGATTACGACGATTGAAAATTATGAAAAAAGAATTCCTATTGCCTTAGATAATATTAAAAAGGCCGGAAAGGAAGATCGTATTACTTTGATTCCTAAAGATGCAGCTGTGGCCCTAAAAGAATTAGAGGGCCCTTTTGACTTTATCTTCTTAGATGGAGCAAAAGCCCAATATATTCATTACTTAGATGATTTATTAAGACTAATGGAAGAGGGCGCTTTACTAGTAACCGACAATGTTTTACAAGATGGTGAAGTGATAGAGTCTCGTTATAGCATCAGAAGAAGAGATCGTACTATTCATGCGAGAATGCGTGAATATTTATATGAAATCAAGCATAATAAAAATTTATTGACTAGTATAAATCCTGTCGGTGATGGGGTTTCGGTATCAGTTTATAGGAGTGAAGATGAATAAGAAACCAGAATTGTTAATTCCTGCAAGTAGCCTTGAAGTTTTAAAGACCGCGATTGTCTTTGGAGCCGATGCAGTCTACATAGGCGGTGAAGCTTTTGGCCTGCGAGCAAAAGCAAAGAACTTTTCCCTTGAACAAATGAAAGAAGGGATAGAATTTGCGCATGCTCACAACAAAAAGGTTTATGTAACGGCAAATATTATTGCTCATAATCAAGATTTAGAGGGAGTTCGTGCTTACTTTAAAGAACTAAAAGACGTAAAACCAGATGCTTTAATTATTGCTGATCCGGCAATCTTTAGTATTGCCAAAGAAGAACTTCCAGAAATGGAAATCCATATTAGCACGCAAGCGAATAACTCTAACTACGGCACCTTTTTATTTTGGTGGAATTTGGGGGTAAAAAGAGTCGTAACAGCTAGAGAGTTATCATTAGCAGAAATCAAAGAAATTAGAGATCAGATACCAGCAGAAATGGAAATCGAAAGTTTTATTCATGGAGCGATGTGCATGTCTTATTCAGGCAGGTGTTTATTAAGTAATTACTTTACTGGCAGAGATGCAAACCAAGGAGCTTGTACCCATCCTTGTCGCTGGAAATATTCGCTTGTAGAAGAAACCAGACCAGGAGAATATATGCCTGTTTATGAAAATGAAAGAGGCACTTATATTTTTAATTCTAAGGATCTTTGTATGATTGAACATATTCCTGAGATGATTGATGCGGGTATTGATAGTTTGAAAATTGAAGGGCGAATGAAAACGGCTCTTTATGTGGCAACGGTTGCCAGAACTTATCGAAAAGCCATTGATGATTTCTATGAGAGCCCACAAAAGTACGAAGAAAATATGCCTTGGTATTTGGATCAAATCTCCAATTGCACTTATCGCCAGTTTACTACGGGCTTTTACTTTGGCAAGCCAAATGAAAGTGCTCAGATTTATGATAACAATACCTATATTAAGGAATATACCTACTTAGGATTAATTGAAGCAGAAGTTAATGGCTCTTATCAAATTGAGCAAAAGAATAAGTTTAGTGTGGGAGAAACTATTGAAATTATGAAACCAGATGGCCGAAATATCGAGGCAGTGGTGGAAGAAATCAAAAATGAAGAAAACGAATTAATGGAAAGTGCTCCTCATCCACAACAGGTGTTATTTATTAAGTTAAGTGAAAAAGCAGAGCATTATGATATTTTACGTAGAAAAGCATAAAACAGGACCTAAGGTCCTGTTTTTTTGCGCAAAAAAATAATAAAAAATATAAAATATACCATAAAATTTCGGGAAATAGTAAATTGATGGGACCGTTCTTCCTATGTTATAGTAAAAATAAACGATAAAGGAGGAAGAAGATATGAAAAGAAAGACCAAAAGAATTTCAAGTTTTGTATTGTCCCTGATTATTACTCTGGTAGCCCTTCCAATAGCAGCAACTGCTGCAGATGAGTCAGGGGATGTAGTTCCTCCCACAATTAGTGGAAAAAATGTAATTGAGCTGGTTGAGGGATATGAAAGTGTAACAGAAAGATATACCTTTGGTGGCAGTTTTAATCAATTTAATACCAATTATGATGCCGACAGTGAAGAATTTAGTAACCTGGTGTTAGACAGCATCATAGATCAAGAAAGCGGAAAATTTTCTGGTATAGATTTGCTGATTAAACCAGGTTATGCCATTGGTGAGTATTCTTTTTATATTTCTATTAGTAATGATGGAAATCCTGACCTTACTAGCACAAAAGAAATCGTGATTAAAGTGCAAGAAAAAGAAGAAGCAAAGGAAGAAGTAAAGGAAGAAGCCGGACAAGAGGAAAGTTTACAAACAGGGGAAAAAACCGATACTACAACTTCGAATACGACAAATAAGAGTACTATTAAATCGCCAAAAACACAGGGAAGTACGCCAATCAAGATGCTTCTTATTATCGGTATGATTAGCCTAATAACAGCGGTTTGTATTAAGAGTAAAAGAAACTCGTTATAATTGTTAAAATAAAAAGAGCAAGGAGAGAATAAGGTTTATATTGACCTTATTCTTTTTTTGTTAGGGTTTCTTGACTTTTTTTAAAACTTTCGTTACCATTAAATTTAACAAATAAATTCTTTGGCAAATTCTGCCATTATTCCAATTTTAAAAAAACTAAATAGGAGGTGTTAAATGGCCTTTAGTACAGTTATTTCAGCGGCCATTAATGGTCTTGAAGTGGAGGCAATAAAAGTGGAAGCTGATGTAAGTAATGGACTTCCTCTGACACAAATGGTGGGTTATGTTTCCTCTGAGGTTAAGGAGTCTTTATTAAGAGTGCGAACAGCAATAAAAAGCCTAGGAATAGGCCTGCCCCCCAAAAGAATTATGATTAATTTATCACCGGGAAATATTCGAAAAAGAGGGTCGGCTTTTGATTTGCCTATTGCTATTTCGCTGTTACTTGCCTTAGAGGAAATTTCTAAAGAAGTGGTAGCGGAAACATTATTTATTGGTGAACTAGGTTTAAACGGTCAGGTAATAGGAGTACAGGGAACATTACCTATCGTTGCAAAAGCAAAAGAAATAGGAATAAAAACCTGCTTTGTGCCAGAAGAAAATTTACAGGAAGCTTGCTTAATTAAAGGGCTTAAGATTATTGGAATTAAGCACCTTAAGGAGTTAATAAAAGGGGAGTTTTGCCCTCAAGAGCCCCCTTTAAAAAAAGCCGAGAAAAAGAGCATAAGGAAAGAGCTGGATTTTAAAGATGTTTGTGGGCAAAAGGTTGCTAAAAGATGCTTAGAAATTGCAGCAAGTGGTGGACATAATCTTCTTTTGATGGGACCTCCTGGTAGTGGAAAAACCATGTTAGCGAAGCGGGTACCAGGAATCATGCCTGCTCTTTTAGCGGAAGAAAGTCTAGAACTGACCAAAATTTATTCTATTTATGGCCTCCTAGATCAAGGAGCACCCTTACAAAGAAAACCTCCTTTTAGAGAAGTTCACCACACGGTTACTAGGTCAGCCCTAATAGGTGGTGGTCTCTATCCAAAGCCTGGAGAAATTACCTTTGCTCATCAAGGAGTCCTCTTTTTAGATGAAATTACGGAATTTAATCGCTCTGTTTTAGAGGCGCTTCGTGAGCCTTTAGAAGAAAGAAAAGTAAGAATTAATCGGCAACATCAGTGTTATGAATTTCCCGCTGATTTTACTTTGATTGCAGCTTGTAATCCTTGCCCCTGTGGGATGTATCCCGATCGTAATTTATGCAATTGTAAAAGCCAAGACATCAAAAATTATCGGGCTAAGCTTAGCGGTGCTTTTTTAGATCGGATGGATTTAAGCCTTCAGTTGGCAAAACTTTCTTATCAGGAAGTGAGTAAAGAAGGAGCGGCAGAAAGTTCCTTGGAAATCAGAAAAAGAGTAAGTCGAACAAGGAACATACAAAAAGAAAGATATGGTCATAAAAAGATGAAAAACAGTTTGCTCTTAAGTACAGAACTAGCCAAGTTTTGTGTCTTAGATAAAGAAGGAAGGGAACTTTTAGAAAAAGCTTACAATCAGCTAAATTTAACGGCTCGCAGTTACCATAAAATCTTAAAAGTTTCACGTACTATAGCTGATATGGAACAAAAAGAAAAAATTGAAGTGGGCCATGTAAAAGAGGCACTTGCTTATCGTATCAATCCTAAGTGGGAGTAAGGAGATGAATATGCATCAATGTGAATATGAACTATGGTTAGGAAATTTAAAAGGCTTAAGTCTGGAGAAAAAGATTCGCTTAAAGGAAATATTTAAAAGTGCTAAATTTATTTATAATAATATAGAAGAAACACCCTTAGTTTCTTGTGAAATCTTAAGTGCTAAAGAAAAGCAAAAGCTTATTCAGAGCAAAAAAGAGCTAGAAAACTACAAAAAAGAAGCCCAGAGATTAAAAAGAATAGAAGCCTTCTATCTTCCTTTTGATCATCCCGCTTATCCCAAGCGTTTACGAGAAATTAAGGACAAACCATATGGCCTTTATGTAAAAGGAGGATTACCAAAAGAAGAGGTTCTTTCAGTAGCAATTATTGGTGCTAGAAGTTGTAGTACCTATGGTGAAATTATGGCACTAGAAATTTCTCGGGCGCTAGCAAAAAGAGGGGTGCAAATCATTAGTGGCTTGGCAGCAGGAATTGACGGTCTTGCCCATCAAGGTACAATTGCAGCAAAAGGAGAGACCTACGGTGTTTTGGGTTGTGGGTTAAATGTTTGCTATCCTTATGAACATCAAAATCTTTATGAACAAGTAGCCAGTAGTGGTGGAATTATTTCTGAGTATCCCTTAGATACGCCACCAAAGGCTTATAATTTTCCCCGTAGAAATCGAATTATTAGTGGCCTAAGTGATGTACTTATTATTATCGAAGCAAAAATCAAAAGTGGAACCCTTATTACAACAGATTATGCGCTAGAACAAGGACGCGATATTTATGCGCTACCAGGGCCTGTTACTAGCAAATTAAGTGCTGGCTGTAATCGCCTTATTTCACAAGGGGCAGGAATTATTACCAGTGTTGAAGAACTCCTTTTTAACCTCCAAGTAAGTAGTGAAAATCCGGATGAAAATAATGTGTCAGCAAAAAAAACACTTGAAACAGATAATAATATAGTGTATAGTTGCCTTGATTTCTATCCGAAGAATTTAGAAAGTCTGATCGTTGAAACGAACTTAAGCCCGAGCCGGTTAATGGAAGAGCTGGTGATGCTTGAAATAGAAGGATTAATTAAGGAAATATCGAAAAATAATTATGTAAAAGTAAAAACGTAAAATTAAAGGAGTAATAAATAATGGCAAAAAACCTGGTGATCGTGGAGTCCCCCACAAAAGTAAAAACAATTAAGAAGTTTTTAGGAAAGAATTATACCATCGAAGCTTCTAATGGACATGTTAGAGATTTACCTAAAAGTCAGCTAGGTGTAGATACAGAAAATGATTTTGAACCCAAATATATTACCATTAGAGGAAAGGGTGATTTATTGGCGAAACTTCGAAAAGAAGCAAAGAAAGCCGATAAAGTGTATCTTGCAACTGACCCCGATAGGGAAGGAGAAGCAATTAGCTGGCATTTAAAGAAGGCTCTTAATTTACCACCAGAAAAAGCCTTTCGTATTAGTTTTAATGAGATTACTAAAGATGCGGTTAAAACCTCTCTTAAACACCCAAGAGACATTGACATGGATTTAGTCGATGCACAACAAGCACGAAGAGTACTGGACCGTATTGTTGGTTATAAAATTAGTCCTCTACTTTGGGCAAAGGTAAAAAGAGGCTTAAGTGCGGGCCGTGTGCAATCGGTAACAGTGCGAATTATTGCCGACCGAGAAAATGAAATTAATAATTTTATTCCGGAAGAATACTGGAGTTTAAATGCAATTTTAAATGTAGAGGGCGAAAAGAATCCTTTAAATGCTAAGTTTTATGGAACCAGTAAGGAAAAAATTCTAATTAGTAATAAAGAACAATTAGATGAGATTTTAAAAGACTTAGAAAAGGCAACCTTTGCTATTGACGAAATTAAAAAGTCAAAACGACAAATAAAATCACCTCTACCCTTTACCACGAGTACGCTACAACAAGAGGCTTCTAAGGCTTTAAATTTTGCCACCTCAAAAACCATGAGGATTGCCCAACAGCTCTATGAAGGTATTGACATTAAAGGCAATGGTACCGTAGGTCTTATTACTTATTTACGTACCGATTCGACGAGAATATCGGAAGATGCCGATAAAGGGGTAAGAGAATATATTAAAGAGCATTACGGTGCTGATTATGTTACAAAAGAAGATAAAAATAAAGCAAAGGGTAAAAAGATTCAAGATGCCCATGAAGCCATTCGTCCTTCTGACGTGGCACGAAGCCCAATTGAAATAAAAGAGTCACTATCAAGAGATCAATTTAGACTTTATCAATTAATCTGGAAACGATTTGTTGCCAGCAGAATGGAATCAGCCCTTTATGAAACCATTTCCGTTAAAATAAAAGCCGATCAGTATCGCTTTAATGATTCCGTATCAAAACTGGTTTTTGAAGGCTTTAAAAGTGTCTATGTAGATGCTGATGAAGAAAAAGAAAAGAAGAAGTCCGTTGTTTCCCACCTAAATAAGGATTCTGTCTTAACAAAAAAAGATTTAGAAGCAGAACAACATTTTACCCAGCCACCGGCACATTATACAGAAGCTTCTCTAGTTAAGGTGTTAGAAGAATTAGGAATTGGCAGACCTAGTACCTATGCTCCAACTATTTCCACTATTTTAGCAAGAAGATATGTGGCAAAGGAAGGAAAAAATCTTTTTATTACAGAAATTGGTGAAGTGGTAAATGCTATTATGATGAGTTCTTTTCCGGCCATAGTAGATGTTAACTTTACTGCTAACATGGAAGAACTTCTTGACGGTGTAGAAGAAGGAAAGGTAAAATGGAAAACTGTTATTGAAAACTTCTACCCAGATTTTGAAAAAGCAGTGGATAAGGCAGAAGAAGAGTTGGAAAGCGTAACCATTGAAGATGAAGTTTCGGAAGAAATTTGCGATAAATGTGGCAGAAACATGGTCGTTAAATACGGCCCTCACGGTAAGTTCTTAGCTTGTCCAGGTTTTCCTGAATGTAAAAATACGAAGCCTTACTTAGAAAAAATCGGAGTAGCCTGTCCCGAGTGTGGAAAAGATGTGGTTCTTAGAAGAACGAAAAAGGGTAGAATCTATTATGGCTGTGAAAATAATCCAGAATGTGAGTTTATGTCTTGGCAAAGACCCGTTGAAAAGAAATGTCCAGAATGTGGAAGCTACATGGTAGAAAAAGGCAATAAGCTAATGTGTACGAACAAAAGTTGCGGACACACAGAAATGAAAGAAAATAAAGATAAAATTAATTGATTACTTCGAAATTTTATGATAATATTACCTCATAAGATGGAGGAAATAAAATGAGTGTACAATTATTAGACAAAACGAGAAAAATCAACAAGTTGTTGCACAACAACAATTCGAGCAAAGTAGTTTTTACTGATATATGCATTATCCTAACTGAGATCTTAAATTCTAATGTCTTAGTTGTTAGTAAAAAAGGAAAAGTTTTAGGAGCAAGCAAAGATGCTAGCGTTCCGACAATTAATGAATTAATTAGTGATACTATTGGTGATCATATTGATCAAGACTTAAATGAAAGATTACTAAGTATTCTTTCAACCAAAGAAAATGTAAACCTGGAAACACTAGGTTTTAGCGCAGATTTCGTAAGAGGCTATCAAGCTATTATTACCCCAATTAATATTGCTGGGGAAAGACTTGGCACCTTGTTTATTTACAAGAAAGATTCTACCTATGAAATCGACGACATTATTTTAAGCGAATACGGCACTACCGTAGTAGGCCTTGAAATGCTTCGTTCTGTTAACGAAGAAAGTGCAGAAGAAGACCGGAAAGAGCATATTGTGCAATCCGCTATTAGTACCCTTTCTTATTCGGAATTAGAGGCGATTATTCATATCTTTGATGAGCTAAAGGGGACAGAAGGCATTCTAGTAGCAAGTAAGATTGCTGACCGTGTCGGTATTACTAGATCAGTGATTGTCAATGCTTTAAGAAAGTTTGAAAGTGCAGGAGTTATTGAATCACGTTCTTCAGGAATGAAGGGAACTTATATTAAAGTGATTAATGATCATGTTTTTTCCGAACTTGAAAAAATTAAAAAAGAACGTAAAGAAAAATAAATAAGGCACCGCATTGCGGTGCCCTTGTTTTGAAAGGTATTATTATGTTTGAAGATTACCCGGTTGAATTAACCATGAAACATGTTATCTTAGAAGGTGGCTATTATGATGATGGAACCTATAGTGGCGTGGTTGATTATTATGACAAAGAGGATAAGTTACTCTATATTGACGTTAAAAACGACGTCTCACTTTTTTCTTTAGATGCAATCTATAAAGTGAAGGTTATGGCAGATCAAGACAGCTATTACTGTGAAGGCGTTATTGAAGAGCGATATTGGCTTAAAGATAAAAAGAAAGTAGTTTTAGCTATTCATAAAGGGTTTAATAAAATGTAAAAAAAATCGAATATTTATTGACAAAAAACTAGGAGAGTGCTATCTTATAAACAACGGTTAGCACTCTCTATTTATGAGTGCTAGTAAAAAACAATAATCGTAAGGAGGACTTAAAATGAAATTAGTACCACTTGGTGATAGAGTTGTTTTGCAACAATTAGCAGCAGAAGAGACAACTAAGTCAGGAATTATCATTACAGGAGAAGCAAAAGAAAAGCCTCAAGAAGCGGAGGTAATTGCAGTAGGACCTGGCGGTATAGTTGATGGTAAAGAAGTAAAGATGGAAGTTGAAGTTGGACAAACAGTTGTATTTTCAAAATATGCAGGTACCAATGTAGAAATCGACGATGTTGAATATATTATTGTAAAACAAGATGACATTCTTGCTATTATAAATAAATAATACGGGAGGTAGATAATCATGGCTAAAGAAATTAAATATGCAGGTGAAGCAAGAAAAGCCCTTGAAGAAGGTGTTGATAAACTTGCCAATACTGTTCGTGTAACACTTGGACCAAAAGGACGTAACGTAGTCTTAGATAAATCATATGGAGCACCACTTATTACCAACGATGGTGTAACAATTGCTAAAGAAATTGAACTAGAAGATGCTTTCGAAAATATGGGAGCACAATTAATTAAAGAAGTAGCAGCAAAAACCAATGATGTTGCTGGTGATGGAACCACAACAGCGACAGTTTTAGCTCAAGCAATGGTTAAAGAAGGAATGAAAAACTTAGCGGCTGGAGCAAATCCTATTATCTTAAGAAAAGGCATGAAAAAAGCAACGGATGTAGCTGTATCTGCTATTCACAAAATGTCAAGTAAGGTAAATGGTAGAGATCAAATCGCTAACGTTGCCGCTATTTCAGCAGCAGATCAAGAAGTAGGTGAAATGGTTGCAGAAGCAATGGAGAAAGTTTCTAAAGACGGTGTTATCACAATCGAAGAATCAAAAACCATGCAAACAGAACTTGATTTTGTCGAAGGAATGCAATTTGATAGAGGTTACCTTAGTGCTTATATGGCAACGGATATGGAAAAAATGGAAGCAATGCTAGAAGAGCCTTATATCTTAATCACGGATAAAAAGCTAACTAACATTCAAGATGTGTTACCTCTATTAGAACAAATCGTTCAAGCAGGAGCAAGACTTTTAATTATCGCTGAAGATATTGAAGGAGAAGCTCTTACTACTTTAATCGTTAATAAATTACGTGGTACTTTTAACGTAGTTGGCGTTAAAGCACCAGGTTATGGTGATAGAAGAAAAGAGATGCTTGAAGATATCGCTATTTTAACTGGCGGTAAAGTAATCTCTGAAGAACTAGGCATGGACTTAAAAGATACTACCATGGAAATGCTTGGCCGAGCAAAATCTGTCAAAGTACAAAAAGAAAACACCATTATCGTAGACGGTATGGGCGATAAGAAAGCAATTTCTGATAGGGTCGCTCAAATTAAAGGACAAATTACCGAAACTTCTTCTGAGTTTGATAAAGAAAAACTCCAAGAAAGACTTGCTAAGATGGCAGGTGGTGTTGCTGTAATCCGTGTTGGTGCGGCAACAGAAACAGAAATGAAAGAAGCAAAACTACGTATGGAAGATGCACTTAATGCAACAAGAGCAGCAGTAGAAGAAGGTATTATTGCTGGTGGTGGATCTGCTTATATCCACGCTGCAAAAGAAGTAGCAACTTTTGTAGAAACTCTTGATGGAGATGAAAAAACTGGTGCTACAGTAGTATTAAAAGCTCTAGAATCTCCACTATTTACAATTGTCGAAAATGCTGGCCTTGAAGGTGCAGTTGTGATTAATAAAGTAAAAGAATCAGAAGTAGGTATCGGTTTTGATGCCTTAAAAGAAGAATATGTTGATATGGTTAAAAGCGGAATTCTTGACCCTTCAAAGGTAACAAGAAGCGCTCTACAAAATGCAACTAGCGTTGCTTCAACACTTCTAACAACCGAATCTGTTGTTGCAAATATTAAAGAAGATGAACCAGTAATGCCACCAGCAGGCGGCGGAATGGGTATGATGTAGATTACTCTTAAAAATTAGGAAACTCCTCGAATAACGAGGAGTTTCTTTATATCTATTGACAAAGGGCCATAGCTTTTGATATTATATCGGGTAAATATCATATTTATAGCATAAAGAAAGTGAGGAACAAAAATGGGTAAAATTATCGGTGAGGGCATTACCTTTGATGACGTATTATTAATACCTGCTTTTTCAGAAGTAATTCCTAACGAAGTAGACCTAAGAACACATTTGACACAGAAAATTGTTTTAAATATACCAATGATTAGTGCCGGAATGGATACAGTAACAGAACACAGAATGGCAATTGCCATGGCAAGACAAGGTGGCATCGGCATCATTCATAAGAACATGAGCATTGAAAAACAAGCGGATGAAGTAGATAAGGTAAAACGTTCTGAGAACGGAGTTATAACAGATCCATTTTATCTATCTCCTGAGAATACTTTAGAAGATGCCAATAATTTAATGGCAAAATATCGAATTTCTGGTGTACCAATTACTGAAGGAAGAAAATTAGTTGGTATTATAACCAATCGTGATTTGAAGTTCGAAGAGGACTTTAGTAGAAAAATTAGAGAAAGCATGACTTCTGAAGGTTTAATTACCGCTCCTGAAGGCATCACTTTAAATGAAGCAAAGAAGATTCTAGCAAAGGCAAGAAAAGAGAAGCTTCCTATTGTTGATAAAGACTACAACTTAAAAGGTCTTATTACAATTAAAGATATCGAAAAACAAATCAAGTACCCACTTTCAGCTAAAGATGATCAAGGAAGATTACTTTGTGGTGCAGCAGTAGGCATTACAGCTAATATCTTAGACCGTGTCAAAGAATTAGTAGAAGCTAAGGTTGATGTTGTTGTTATGGATTCTGCTCATGGACATTCAGCAAACGTGCTTAAGACGGTTGATATGGTTAAGAGCAAATATCCAGACCTTCAAGTTATTGCTGGTAACGTAGCAACTTCAAAAGGAACAGAAGCTTTAATTAAAGCCGGTGCTGATGCTGTTAAAGTTGGTATTGGACCAGGATCTATTTGTACGACCCGTGTAGTTGCAGGTATTGGTGTACCACAAATCACTGCGATTATGAAGTCTTATGAAATGGCTCAAAAATACAATGTACCAATTATCGCCGATGGTGGTATTAAGTACTCTGGAGATATGACAAAAGCAATTGCGGCTGGTGCTGACACTTGTATGATGGGTAGCATTTTTGCAGGCTGTGATGAAAGCCCTGGAGAATTTGAACTTTATCAAGGAAGAAAATACAAAGTATACCGTGGCATGGGCTCTATTGCAGCTATGGAACATGGCAGTGCAGATCGCTATTTCCAACAAGATGCCAAAAAACTTGTTCCGGAAGGCGTTGAAGGACGTGTTGCTTATAAGGGTTCGGTTGAAGATACTGTCTTCCAATTAATCGGTGGCTTAAGATCAGGAATGGGATACTGCGGAACAAAGACTGTTGAAAGCTTAAAAGAAAACGGAGAGTTTGTTAAGATTTCTTCTGCTTCGCTAAAGGAAAGTCATCCACATGATATTCACATTACCAAAGAAGCACCAAACTATACCGTAGACGAATAAGAACATTAAAAGGGCAGATTGAAGAAGTTAAACAATCTGCCTTTTTTGTGATTAAACTAGCAGAAAATAAAAGAGGTGTAAGATGATGATGAAATTTGGCACCACAAGCTTGGGAGAAGAGGCTACTTTATATACTTTAGAAAACCAAAACAAAATGGTGGTTACGCTAAGTGATTTTGGAGCAACTCTAGTACAAGTTTTAGTTCCTGATAAAGAAGGAAAAATTAGAGATGTAGTTCTAGGTTATGAGGACGTTACAGGCTATGAAAAGGGAGAAGCTTTTTTTGGCGCTACAGTTGGTAGAGTGGCCAATCGCATAGCGAAGGGTGAATTTAAGCTAAATGGTGTTAATTACCACCTTACTACTAATGATAATGGTAATAATTTGCATAGTGGCTTAAACTATTATAATAAGAGAATGTGGCAAGTTCTGCGTAAGTCTAAGGAAGAGATTACCTTTGAACTTATAAGTCCCAGCGGAGATCAAGGTTATCCCGGTGAAGCTACCATTAGGGTTAGTTATCACTTAAGTGAAGAAAATGAACTTAAAATTACTTATCAGGCGAAGGCAAATGAAGATACCTTATTTAACATGACAAATCACAGTTATTTTAATCTAGAAGGACATCAAAGCTCCGATACTTTAAGTCAAGAAGTTTGGCTTAATGCGCAAGCTTTTACGCCAATTGATAAAGCTTTGATTCCTACGGGTGAAATTTCATTAGTAAAAGGGACGCCTCTAGACTTTACCCAGGCAAAAGAAGTAGGAAAAGAAATTGACGCTGATTTTGAACAGCTTAAATTAGCCGGTGGTTTCGACCATAATTATGTCCTAGAAGGTCGTGGCTTTCGCAAGGTTGCTTCTCTTTACTCTAAAGTCACAGGCATTAAAATGGAAGTCAGTACCGATCTTCCAGGATTACAGTTTTATTCAGGAAATTTTATTGAGGAAGAAGTTGGCAAAGATCAAGTTACATACCAAAAAAGACAAGGGCTTTGTTTTGAAACGCAGTATTTTCCTAATGCTGTTAATGAACAGAGTTTTAATTCGCCAATCTTATTAGTGGGTGAAGAATATCAAAGTACCACTTCTTTTTCCTTTCAAATAGTATAGGTAGGTAAATGAAGAAAAGAAAAAATAGGAAAAAAAGTAGATCTAATTTAAAAATAGGCTTGGCCATTTTGCTCTTTGTTTTAGTGGTATTGCTTTTTTATGAACTCTTTTTTTCTGATAAATACAAAGAAAAGAAAAATGCCGTAATTGATGCTTCAAAGCCGGATATCGAGGTGGCATTATTAAGTGTCAATCCTTATTCAAGACCTGGCCTTAGTACCAACAAGATTCGTAATATTGTCGTTCACTATACGGCTAATCCTGGCTCAACAGCAATGGGGAATCGTAATTATTTTGAAGGCTTAAAAGATTCTAAGATAACCCAAGCAAGTAGTAATTTTGTGGTAGGATTAGAAGGCGAAATTGTCCAGTGCGTACCAACTTGGGAGGTAGCTTATGCTTCTAATGATCGAAATTTAGACAGCGTTTCCATTGAGTTTTGCCATCTTGATGAAAGCGGTGTGCCAAATGAGGATACTTATAATTCGCTTGTTCATCTTTGCGCGTGGTTGTGCTTAAAGTTTGAGTTAAATGAAGAAGACATTATTCGTCATTTTGATGTATCAGGGAAAAATTGCCCGAAATACTTTGTAGAAGATGAAGCTGCTTTTATCGCTTTTAAAGAAGATGTAAAAGCGGCTATTGATAAAGGAGACCAAAGCCTTGAATAATATAGTGTTTATAGGATTTATGGGAGTAGGAAAATCAACCATTGCTTATCGTTTATCGAAAATGAAAAATATGGAAATTATCGATACCGATAAAGAAATAGAAAATCGTACAAAAATGACTGTTTCTGAAATATTTGAAACTCATGGAGAAGAATGGTTTCGTGATCAAGAAACGAACCTCTTAAAAGAGCTGAAAGACTTAGATAATACGATTATTTCTTGTGGTGGGGGGATTGTTTTACGCAAGGAAAATAGATTACTGCTAAAAGAAGTGGGATGTGTTATATTATTAAGTGCAAATGTTTATACCATTCATAAAAGAGTGAATATGAATGATAGAAGACCGCTTTTAAAAGAAAAAAAATCAAAAGAATATATCGCAAAAGTCTTAAAAGAAAGAAAGAAATTTTATGATGAAAGTGCCGATATTAAAGTAACGATTAACCATAAAACGGTACCGATGATTTGCAATGAAGTCATACGAAAATTAAAGGAGAAAGAAATAAATTGTTAAGTAAATTTTACCCCGCTCATTATGTAGAATCAGCTTATAAAATTAATTACGAGAAGCTGTATCAAGAAGGTTATAGAGGGATAATCTTTGATATTGATAATACTTTAGTGCCCCACGGCTTTCCGGCCGATGACAGGGCTCTACGTTTGTTTGCTTCCTTAAAAAAAATGGGCTTTAAGTGTTGTCTCTTATCAAATAACAAAGAGGGACGCGTTTCTTTGTTTAACAATGACGCAAAGGTTTATGCTATTTGGGATGCTCATAAGCCTGCTAAGAAGAATTATTATAAAGCAATGGAACTGATGGAAACGAACAAAAATAATACCGTCTTTATCGGCGATCAACTTTTTACTGATGTTTGGGGCGCTAAAAATGCTGGCATTGAGAATTTTTTGGTAAAACCGATTCATCCAAAAGAAGAAATTCAAATAGTTTTGAAGCGATATTTAGAAAAAATAGTGTTATGGTCATATAATCGTGCGCTAAAAAGAAAAAAGGTTGAAAAATAGGGAAATATATTATAAACTTATTAAAGGATTAAGAAAGCGAGGAATTAATATGGTATCAGCAGGTGATTTTAGAAACGGTCTGACAGTAAATATTGAAGGTACAGTATACCAAGTAATGGAATTTCAACATGTAAAACCAGGGAAAGGTGCAGCTTTTGTTCGTACAAAGCTTAAAGATATTATAAATGGCGGAGTTGTAGAGAAAACCTTTAGACCTTCAGAAAAGTTTGATCAAGCCCATATTGAGAGAAAAGAAATGCAATATCTTTATGAAGATGGGGATCTTTATTATTTCATGGATAATGAGACTTTTGAACAAATTGCGGTTAATAAAGATGCAGTTGGTGAGTCTTTAAAATTCGTTAAAGAAAATGAAAATGTAAAAATTGTGTCTTATCAAGGAAATGTATTTTCTGTGGAGCCACCTATTACAGTGGAATTAAAAGTAATCGAAACAGAGCCAGGATTCAAAGGTGATACAGCTCAAGGAGCTACAAAACCAGCTAAAGTTGAAACAGGCGCTCAAGTTATGGTACCTCTTTTTGTTGAAGAAGGAGATATGCTTAAAATCGATACTAGAACAAGTGAATATTTATCTAGAGCATAATTTAGATAGCAGAAAAGTCTTGCAATTTTTGCAAGGCTTTTTTATAATTTAATTACCATAATATTTTTAAATTCAAAGGCAAAATCTTGCCACCTTACCCTTTTTACAAAACTGCATAAGAAAGGAGCTTAATGGAATTAGCAGCCATTAAAGACAGATTAATTATTAAACTTATTGGGAGAAAGTATCAAGAAGAATTGTTAAAGCAGGTTCCTTATTTTGCGTATATGGACCTGGCGGTTATTTTTATGTTAAATGAAAAGGAAATTTTAACTCATGACCAGATTAAAGAATTAGGAATGAGTAAGGAACAACTGTTACAAATAGCCATTGAAAATACCGAGTATTTTTTTCCTGCTGTTTTTGTTACCATGGAAGAAGTGTTATCAGAACTTACCGGAGAGAGCTTTGAAAGTGAAAAAAGTTCCATGTATGTTTTAAGCAATGAGCGCAAATATTTGGGAGCAGCGACGCTTCTTTATCACAATCAGTTAAGAAAAATTGGGGAGAAATTAAAAAGAGATTTCTTTATTTTACCCAGTTCTATTCATGAATTAATTATTATTCCTCATGAGGGAGATACCACCAAAGAAGAGCTAACGAAAATGGTTCAAGAGGTGAATGAAACCCAATTAGCAGCAGAAGATTTATTATCAGACCATGCCTATTTTTATAAGCGCAATGAAAATTTGATTTATCCTTAAGTGTAACTAGTATTGACTTTAAAGCGGATAATTGCTTATAATAAGAAATGGTGTTTAAAGGCACCATTTTGCACCTGTAGCTCAGGGGATAGAGCACGGCCCTCCGGAGGTCGGTGCGGCGGTTCGATTCCGCCCAGGTGTGTTTTTGAAAATAGGAGTTGAATAAAATGAAGGACTATCAAAAGGCATTTAAAAAAGCGTTTCCCTATACAATACCTGTTTTAACAGGCTATTTGTTTATTGGAATCGCTTTTGGTGTTATGTACGCTGAAAAAGGCTATAACTTCTTATGGGCAGGGCTTATGAGTCTTTTGGTTTTTGCAGGTTCTGGTCAATACTTAGCCGTTAATTTTTTTGTGCCGGGGATATCCTTCTTTCAAGTGGTCTTTCTTACGTTGACCATTAATATTAGACATATTTTTTATGGCCTTTCTTTATTAGAACCTTTTAACCAAATGGGGAAGATGAAATGGTATATGATATTTGGCTTAACGGATGAGACTTACTCCCTTCTTTGTACGACCAAGGTGCCAATTGGTGTGAGTAAAGAAAAGTTTATGTTTGCTTTGGCACTTTTAAATCAGTTTTACTGGGTTCTTGGCTCTTTAATCGGCGGTTTAGTGGGTACCTACATTCCTTTTAATTCACAAGGGATAGACTTTGCCATGACGGCTCTTTTTGTCGTTATCCTAGTAGAACAATGGCTCAATCAAAGAAGTCGCATTCCGGCTCTATTAGGAATGGTTTGCTCTGTTTTAGCGATTGCTATTTTTGGCAGTGAAAAATTCATTTTTCCGGCTATGCTTATTATTGTTCTGCTTTTGTTCCTTGGTAAAAAAAGATTAGACTATGAAGAAGAGGAGGAAGAATCATGCCATTAGATGTGAAGACCTCTTTTTTTATTATTTTTCTAGTAGCACTGACAACCTTTGGGACGAGAGTTTTTCCATTTCTCTTCTTTCCGAAAGAAAAAAAGATACCGGAGCAAGTCCGGTATCTAGGTAAAGTTTTAACGCCAGCCATTATTGGTATGCTTGTAA
>DXHJ01000141.1 GCA_019113475.1 Candidatus Dorea intestinavium
CTAAGACAATGCATTTAGGCTCCATAGCCACTACTCCCGCAATTGCTACCCTTTGCTTTTGTCCACCGGATAATTTATTAGGCGAGTGATGACGGTATTCAATCATCCCCACTGCTTTTAAGCTTTCTTCTACTCTTTTCCAAATTTCATCAGTGGGAACACCTAAGTTTTCCGGACCAAATCCCACGTCTTCTTCTACGACCGTACCAATAATTTGATTATCTGGATTTTGAAAAACCATTCCTGCCGATTTTCGCACATTCCAAAAATCCTTGGGTTCTAGTGTATTATAACCATTAACATAAATGGTGCCGCCAGTGGGTAAAAGCAAGGCATTTAGATGCTTAGCAAGAGTCGATTTACCGGAACCATTATGACCTAAAATTGCCACAAATTGACCTTCTTCAATCTCTAAATTTACTTCATCTATAGCCCGAACTTTTCCACTGGCTTCCCCTTCATTATTATACTTCGTATACTCATAAACGAGGTTGTTGCTTTTAATCATATCCATAACTTTACCTGGCATTTACTAGCCGACCTTATTTGGCTCCTTGTAATCTACACCTTTAGTATCTACTGTCATTGTTTTAATTTTTTGTTCTTCTAAAGGACGATCTTGTGCACCTGTTCTTGTTTCGGCAATTTTATCAACTACATCCATACCTTCAATCACTTTACCAAAAGCAGCATAAGCACCGTCTAAATGAGGTGCATCTTTGTGCATGATAAAAAATTGTGAACCTGCTGAATCTGGATGCATAGAACGTGCCATTGATAATACACCTTCTGTATGAGCTAGGTTATTAGTAAAACCATTTTGCGCAAATTCTCCTGGAATAGAATATCCAGGACCCCCTGTTCCGATTCCATCTGGATCGCCGCCTTGAATCATAAAACCTGGAATAACTCTGTGAAAAATTAAGCCATCATAAAAGCCCTTTTGAACCAAAGAAATAAAATTGTTAACTGTGTTAGGAGCAACTTCTGGGTAAAGCTCCACTTTGATAAGATCTGCGTTTTCCATTTCAATTGTTACAATTGGATTTTCCATATTTTTCCCTCTTTTCTATAATTTATCCTTTGTGTATTGTATCGAAAAAAAGCCCTTTCGTAAAGAGAAACCTAAGGATAACATCCCTAGGTTCCTTATTAAATACATTTATTTAGTTGCCACTTGCTCAACATATTCGATAATATTCGAAGCATTGCTTACTCGCTTCATCTCGCCATCTTTAATTACCACTAAAGTAGGCGCTGACATTATTTTATATTTCTTTGTCAATTCTTTTTCTTCTTGTGCATCAATAATCTGATAAGGAATCTTTCTCTTATCTAGAGCCTCTTTAGCCGTTTTGCAATTTGGACAAGTCTTGGTGGTAAAAAGATAACTCTTATCTTCTTCTAAGGTCTCTTCTTTTTCACTTTTTACTTCGGTTTGAATAATAATCTTTTTAAATCCTTTATTTTCTCGATTGTACTCTTTTCTATCTCTAAACTCTTGTCTTTTACCATCATTCCAGTTTTGTACAGGCCTGTAATATCCAGTTATCCTACTATAAACTTCGGTTGGTTCATGACAATCAGGGCAGGTATACACTTCTCCCGGAATATAACCATGGTTCTTACATATAGAATAAGTCGGCGATAAAGTATAATAAGGCAGTTTATAATTAGTAGCAATAGTTTTTACCATGGCCGCTGCGGATTTCCAGCTTGGTAACTTTTCTCCAAGGAAGGCATGGAAAACCGTTCCTGAAGTATAAAGAGTTTGTAAATCATCTTGTACGTCTAAAGCTTCGAAAACATCCTCAGTATAACCTACTGGCAGGTGCGAGCTGTTGGTATAATAAGGCGCTTCACCATGATCTCCTGCTGTAATAATATCAGGGAACCTTTTCTTGTCATGTTTAGCAAAACGATAGGTAGTCGACTCCGCTGGTGTTGCTTCAAGGTTATATAAATCTCCATACTCCTCTTGATAATTAGAAAGTCTCTCACGCATATGATTTAAAACTTCTTTGGCAAACTCCTGGGTTTCTTTATGGGTTAAATCTTTTCTCAACCAATTAGCATTTAGTCCCACTTCGTTCATACCAATTAAGCCAATCGTTGAAAAATGATTGCTAAAGTCACCTAGATAGTGTTTTGTATAAGGGTATAGCCCTTCATCTAAAAGTTTGGTGATAACCGTTCTTTTTACATGTAAGCTTCTAGCCGAAATATCCATCAAACGATCAAGTCTCTTATAAAAATCTGCTTGATCTACGGCTTGATAAGCAATTCTTGGTAGGTTAATCGTTACAACACCAACAGAACCTGTGCTTTCACCACTACCAAAGAATCCACCTGATTTTTTACGAAGTTCTCGAAGATCTAATCTTAAGCGGCAACACATGCTCCTAACATCACTTGGTTCCATATCACTATTGATATAGTTTGAGAAATAAGGAGTACCATATTTAGAAGTCATTTCAAATAGCAAACGATTGTTTTCTGTATCAGACCAATCAAAGTCTTTCGTAATAGAGTAAGTAGGAATAGGATATTGGAAGCCTCTTCCTTGTGCATCTCCCTCAATCATGGTTTCAATAAAAGCTTTATTCACCATGTCCATTTCTTCTTTACAATCACCATAAGTAAAGTCCATCTCTTTACCACCAACAATAGCTGGTAAATGAGCCAGATCATTAGGAACTGTCCAATCTAAGGTAATATTGGAAAATGGTGCTTGTGTACCCCATCTAGAAGGCATATTCACCCCATAAATGAAAGACTCAATTGCCTTTTTTACTTCTTGATAGTTTAAATGATCGCTCTTAACAAAAGGAGCTAAATAAGTATCAAAAGAAGAAAAGGCTTGTGCTCCTGCCCATTCATTTTGCATAATTCCTAAAAAGTTTACCATTTGATTACATAAAACGCTCAAATGCTTAGCTGGTGCTGAAGTAATCTTACCAGGAATTCCACCAAGGCCTTCTTTAATTAATTGTTTTAATGACCAACCTGCACAATAACCAGTTAACATAGATAAATCGTGGATATGGATTTCGGCATCACGATGGGCCTGGCCAATCTCTGCATCATAAATTTCTGACAACCAATAGTTGGCTGTAATAGCGCCTGAATTACTAAGAACCAGTCCTCCTACCGAATAGGTAACTGTTGAATTTTCTTTAACCCGCCAGTCCATAACCTTTAAATAACTATCTACAATGTCTTTGTAGTCTAACATGGTGCTTTTTATATTACGGACATTTTCTCTTTGTTTACGGTATAAAATATAAGCCTTAGCCACATCGGCGTAGCCAGCTTTAATTAACACTGCCTCAACACTATCTTGAATATCTTCTACGGATACCAGCGAATCTTTAATCTTTGGTTCAAAATCTGCAGTAACTTTAAGCGAAAGTAAATCAATGATATCTTGGTTATATTCTTTAGCTTGCGCTTTAAATGCTTTTGCAATCGCACAGCCAATTTTATTTAAAGTAAAGTCTGCAACATTTCCATCTCTTTTGATTACTTGATACATAGGTTTCCCTCCTTTTTTATATGGCTTAATTCTATCACTCTCCCTATTAAAAATCAACATAAAAAACACAAGATATTGTGACTCAACTTTATAGTTTACAATATCTTGTGCAGTATTTTTTCTTTTATATTCCGCGCAACCACGCGTTTTTTACATCTTTTTTCACAATTTCTAGGGCCTGTTTCATAATAGTTTCGTTATAGGGATGTAGACCACTTGCAACCATCTCCGAAGACTCCACAAATTGTTGTAGGTAATAAGCTCTCGCCCCTTTAATCCAGGCAGCCATATCTTCAAAATCCGAACGTTTATGTAGTTCTTTTACTACTGTCGTTCTAAATTCATAAGGAACTTTATCTGCCATAATTAGACGAATACTTTGTTCAATTGGTGCCAAGCTATAGTCTTCTATACCAATTGTCTTACCATAATTTTGTCTCGAGTTTTTAAGGTCCATAGCAATATAATCAACCCAATTATTTTCAATCATACGCTCTAATTTTTCTGGCGAAGAACCATTGGTATCGAGTTTAATTTTATAGCCTAAATCCTTCACCTTTTTCATAAATTCTTCAATATCATTTTGTAAAAGTGGCTCTCCCCCGGAAATACACACTCCTTCTAGCGTATTTTTCCTTTTTTCCAAAAATTCAAGTACTTCAGATTCTTCAATTTTTTCATATTTATGGGTATCGACTACTAATGACGCATTGTGGCAAAATGGACATCTAAAATTACAGCCACTGGTAAAAATAGTACAAGCTAACTTTTCTGGGTAATCAAGTAAAGTTAGCTTTTGTAATCCTTGAATAATCATAACATCCTCCTTATTCAAAGTTCTTTTTAATAAGTTCTATATATTCTTTAAAAACTGGTTCGTCTTTAAAGGTATCATAAAGTGCATCGCGCACACCTTTATAATACCAGCCAATAATTTCTTTGTCTTTCATGCGAAAACGATTCCAAAATTTTTCTCCTTCTAAGGGATAATCCCGATTAATATCTCGCATATTTGATAATTTGTCAGCAAGACCAATCATTTTTACTTCAATTGGGGCAATCTTCATATGCTCAATCGTATGACGTTTTCTTTCTTCCCAGCTTTTCGTCTTATCTTCGCTTTCTTGAGCCACAATAGAAGCAACCCTTGGCGAAAATTCTTTTGCTAATATTTCCTGTGTAACTAAGGGACAATCTTCAATTGTATCATGTAAAATAGCTGCACTAATTATTTCTTCGTCCTTTGTCATGGAAGCAACAATATCTCCCACTTCAAGGGGATGAACGATATAAGGCGTTTTAGTACCTTTTCTAACCTGACCACTGTGTGCTTTTGTCGCAAATTCTTTTGCTTTTTCTATCATGATCTTCCCTTTTCCTTTTTTATTATTTGCTATAATCATAACATCACTTTATACTATTGTCAGTATGATTTAAGAAAAAAGAGGTATCAAAATGAAATCAGTATTAATTACTGGCTCTTCTCGAGGAGTCGGAAAAGAAACAGCTTTTAAATTTGCCAGAGAAGGTTATCATGTCTTTATTAATTGTCATTCTTCTCTAACCCAGTTGGATGAAGTGGCCTTAACCTTAGAAAAAATACACCCTAGTTGTTGTACCAAACTGGTAGCTGATATTAGTTCGGCAGCTGAAGTTTCTGCCATGTTCAAAGAAATCAACCGCATTAGCGGTGGCTTAGACGTTTTAATTAATAATGCCGGTGTTTCCTACTGGGGCCTTTTAGAAGACATGAGTATTTGCGATTGGGATAAGGTCATCCAAACCAATCTTTCCTCTTGTTTTTATTGTACAAAAGAGGCGCTACCTTCTATGATTCATAATAAAGCGGGCTGCATTATTAATATTTCTTCTATTTGGGGTCACAGTGGTGCTTCTTGTGAAGTCGCTTATTCTGCTTCTAAAGCGGGTATCCATGGTTACACCAAGGCTCTTGCTAAAGAGCTTGCCCCTTCCAATGTCCAAGTAAATGCTGTCTCTCTTGGAGTAATGGATACGCAAATGAATGCTGCTTATAGCGATGAAGAATTAGAAGTTTTAAGAGAAGAGATTCCGGCCGGCCGTTTTGGCACACCAAAAGAAGCTGCTCAGATGATCTGGCAGCTTGCAAATTCTCCGTCTTACTTAACGGGACAAATAATTCGTATGGATGGTGGCTTTCTTTAAAACTTAATCTCTAGTTCAACTGGACAGTGATCAGAACCCATGATCTCCGTATGAATTTTAGCATCTACTAACTGATCTTTTAGCGAAGCCGAGGTCATAAAGTAGTCAATTCTCCAGCCCGCATTTTTTGCTCGTGCGCTAAAGCGGTAAGACCACCAAGAATAAATGCCTTCTTGATCGGGATAGAAATAACGGAATGTATCAATAAAACCAGCCGCTTTAAGTTCGCGAAACTTTTCTCTTTCTTCATCTGTAAAGCCGGCATTTTTTCTATTGTTTTTAGGGTTTTTTAGGTCAATTTCTTCTGCTGCTACATTTAAATCTCCGCAAAAGACAACTGGTTTAGTCTCATTAAGATTCACTAAATAAGCTCTAAAAGCATCATCCCACTCCATTCGATAATCCAAACGTTTTAATTCTGTTTGTGAATTAGGGGTGTAAACCGTAACGAAGTAAAATTTGTCAAACTCAAGCGTAATAACCCGTCCCTCTTGATCGTGTTCTTCAATTCCTAGCCCATAACTTACACTGATTGGTTCTTCTTTGGTAAAAATGGCTGTTCCTGAATAGCCCTTACGCTGTGCATAATTCCAGTATTGATGATAACCCTTGGTCTCTAAGTCTAATTGACCTTCTTGCATTTTGGATTCCTGAATACAAAAAATATCAGCATCTAGTTCTTTAAAAACATCTTCAAAGCCTTTTTTTACAGCTGCTCTAATACCATTAACATTCCATGATATAAACTTCATTTTTCCACCTCTTTTAATAATATACTTTTCTTAAAAACAAACCTCTTGCTGGCGCTAAAAATCCAGCTTTACTTCGATCTCTTGTTTTTATTGCTTCTAGAATTGTCCTAGGATCTCTTTTACCTGTTCCAACTTCCAAAAGTGTTCCTGTCATAATTCGGACCATATGATATAAAAATCCATTGCCATAGTAAGTAATGCGAACCTTTTCTCCATTACTTACTATTTTAATACTAAGCACTTGTCTTCTGGTACTTTTTGCATCCGTAGCATCTGTAAAACCCGAAAAATCATGTGCCCCGATTAAATATTTGGAAGCCTTTTTCATCGCTTCTAAATCCAGCTTTTCTGGGAAATGATAGCAATATCTCCGGGAAAAAACATCGGGCTTATCGCGACAATCGATATAATATTCGTATTTTTTACCTTTTGCGCTTTTTCTGGCATGAAAACCATTGGGCACAAGTTCAAGATTCACCACTCTTATATCTTCAGGAAGTGAATTATTCATCTGATTTTTTAGATCTTCTAAATCATAAAGTTTAGAAAGTGTGGTACTAGCCACTTGTTCTCTGGCATGTACGCCTGCATCTGTTCTCCCCGATCCATTAATCTTTATGCGATAGCCTACGATATTTGATAAGGTTCTCTCTACAATAAATTGAATGGTATTATCGGTATTTGCCTGTCTTTGCCAGCCTTGATATCTGCTGCCATCATAGGACAAAGTTATTTTATATGTTCTCATCTATTTTCACCTAATGCTTTCAATTTTAACTTTAAAAAAGAAGTAAACAACTCCTTGTTCACTTCTTTCTATAGTATCATTTTATTCTTTACTTTTCAAATACCTTCTAAGAGGTATGCTAATCGCACTACAAATTAGAACTGCTGCTAAAATTTCTAATCCCCCATTTAATCCTACCACTGTTAGGAAAATATTTTTTAATACAGTGGAAAAATCCATCTCAGTAAAAAACATAAAATAAAGGCAACCTAGAACCAAAATTGTATGAACTAGGGTTGATAACCCTGCTGCTATGGCCGCACAAGTGTATTCCTTTTTTATGACCTTATGAAAAAGATTAAATAAAAACCAGGGAATAATTCCTAAAATAATTCTTGGTACAATGGACATAATAATTGCCTGAACTGGCATACCGTGTCCTCCTGCCGGACTAAACATCATATCTACCGGTGTAACCCCTCTAAAAGTGGCATAAACCATGGTTAGTATCCCAAAAATCAATCCTAAAACTCCCCCATATTTAGGTCCTAATGTTAAGGAACCAATAATGACAGGAATGTGCAAGATTGTAATAGATACAATTCCGGTAGTAATTAACCCCAGTCCTGATAGTGAAAGTATCGCCAAAACCGCAATCAGTACTGCTAGCTGCGTCATTTGTGCAATCTTTACCGTGTTGCTTTTTTTACTCATATTAAATTGTCCTCCTTGTTTTTGTTCTCAAAATCGAGATACATTACAAATATGAGTTTAAGTCTACCTTCTTTTTGTCTATTTGTCTAATATTTTTTTTATTTCATGCATAAAGGTATTAACATCTTTAAATT
>DXHJ01000142.1 GCA_019113475.1 Candidatus Dorea intestinavium
GAACTTCCATGCTTCAAGTGCCCAATATAGTAAGAAAACCGATAATTTGGTTACCGGCAATCTTATCTAGTGCCATACTTGGACCAATTGGAACGATGGTTTTTCATATGACTAGTAATGCAACAGGATCAGGAATGGGAACAGCAGGACTGGTAGGTCCAATTATGGCTTATCAAACGATGATTGAGAGTATGCCCAAAAATACAGTCCTTCTCACAATCGCAATCTTACTTTTTGTGCTTCCAGCTCTTGTTACGCTAGCAATTTCAGAGGCTATGAGAAAATTAAAATGGATTAAACCAGGAGATATGGCTCTTGACCTCTAGAAGGAGTTATTATGATAGGAACCGGCAAAATACACGTATTATACGGAAATGGCAAAGGTAAAAGCACCTCTTTAGCAGGAATGACACTACGCGCGGCTTCCCACGGTTTAAAAGTGCTTTATTATCAGTTTTTTGAAGAAAAGTCACCAGGAGAACGGCTTATTCTTGATCAAATTAAAGGTGTGACTTGCCTACCGGGGCCGGAAAAAGTAAAGAAGTATCAGCTTTTAAATAGTGATGAAAAAAAAGAATGGAAACGGTATTATTTAAAAGCATTTGATGAAATTGTTAAGTTTTGTCCAAACTTTGATATGCTAATTTTGGACAATATGTTAGATGCACTAGCACTTGGCATTATCAGTGAAGAAAAATTATTCACTTTTTTAGATAGGAAACCTCGTGGCTTAGAAGTGATTTTAACGGGGAAAGACATAACCGCTAGGCTCGAAGAAACTGCCGATTATATTACTTATTTGGAAAAGGTGAAACACCCTGCTGATGAGCATAAAATTAGTAGGGAAGGAATTGAGTATTAATGACAAAAATAGTGGTATATGGTATAATTTCTTTGTAAAGGAGATATGCCTATGGAAACAAATACAGGGGTTAAAGATAGTGTTGACAGCTGGAAAACCATTATGTTTTTATACAATGCGGCTCTTAAGGAAGTAGGGACAAAGCTAGAAATACTTAATGATGAATTTCAGTACGTCCATCAATACAATCCAATTGAACATATTAAGACACGCATTAAAACGGCAGAGAGCATTGTTCAGAAATTAAAACGTTATGGACACGAATCATCTATTGATAATATGATTAAATATGTCAATGATATTGCCGGAGTAAGGCTAATTTGTTCTTTTACGTCGGATATTTATGTACTTGCTGAAATGATTGGAAAGCAAAGTGATTTAAAAGTTATATCGATTAAAGATTATATTAAACATCCTAAGGAAAGTGGCTATAAAAGCTATCATATGCTGGTAACTGTTCCTATTTATTTATCAGACAGTATCGTCGATACGAAAGTGGAAATTCAAATTCGCACCATTGCTATGGATTTTTGGGCGAGTCTTGAGCATAAAATTTATTACAAATTTGAAGGAAATGCACCGGATCATATTAGTAAAGAGTTAAGAGAATGTGCAGATATGATATCAAATTTAGATGAAAAGATGCTCTCACTTAATAATGAAATACAAAATTTTGCGATTCAAAGACCTGATTAGTCAGGTCTTTTTTTTTACCTAAATTTAACATAAAGATGTTCATAGATTTAACATACCTTTTCTATGATGTAATAGAAAAATATGAAAAGGAGAAAGAATATGAAAAAGAAAATAGTGACAAGTGTTGCTGCAGTTTTAAGTACAATGATATTTTTAACAGGATGTGGAACCGGGACCTCGGATGCAAATGGAGGCTTTGACGATACAAATGGCATTACAGTTATTTCAAGAGAAGATGGTTCGGGTACAAGAGGAGCTTTTGTGGAACTTCTGGGCATTGAAGAAAAGGTAGATGGTGAAAAGGTTGACTTAACGACAACTGAAGCACAGATAACTAATAGTACTTCAGTTATGATGACAACGGTCGCAGAAGATGAATATGCCATAGGATATATTTCACTTGGTGCGATGAATGATACAGTAAAGGCACTTGAAGTTGATGGTGTAAAGGCAAGTGATGAGAACATAAAGAATGCAAGCTACCAAGTAGCAAGACCTTTTAATATTGTGACAAATAAAGCAAAAAATAATCCGATAGCAAAGGATTTTATCAGATTTATCTTAAGTAAAGAGGGTCAAGAAGTTGTTACAAATGAAAAATACATTGAGATTGATAATACAGGAAATTATGTAAGTGCGAATGTAGAAGGAAAGATAGTTGTCGGAGGTTCCTCTTCTGTATCTCCTGTAATGGAAAAATTAAAAGAGGCATATCAGACTTTAAATCCGGAGGTTACAATCGAACTTCAAACAACAGACTCAACCACCGGGGTATCGGCAACCGTTGACGGAAACTATGATATTGGAATGGTATCAAGAGAAGTAAAAGAGGAAGAAAAACAACAAGGTTTAGTTGATACGGAGATAGCAAAGGATGGTATCGCAATAATTGTAAATCATGATAATCCTATTACGAACATTAGCAAAGAGGTAATAAAAAATATCTATAAAGGTGATGTAATAACATGGAACGAAGTAACAGACTAGTAAAAGCTTCACAACTTAAAGAGCGATTAATGCAGGCAGTGTTTTTCTTAAGTGCCTGCATCTCCATTGCTGCGGTAGGAATTATTTGTTTTTTTATCTTCGCAAACGGGCTGCCCGCTATAAAGAAGATCGGGATTCTTCAGTTTCTTACAGGTACGCTTTGGAGACCCGGAAACGATATATATGGAATACTTCCAATGATCGTAGGGAGCTTGTATGTTACTGTAGGCGCCTTACTATTTGGCGTGCCCATAGGACTTTTGACAGCTGTTTTTATGGCTATGTACTGTCCAAAATCAATATATCGCCCTCTTAAATCTGCAGTTGAACTATTAGCAGGCATACCTTCTGTTGTCTATGGGTTTTTTGGTTTAGTGGTGCTTGTTCCCTTGGTGAGAAATATAGGGAGAAGCTTGGGATTTGGTGGAAATGGCAGCAGTATCCTGACTGCATCATTATTACTTGGTATTATGATTCTTCCTACGATTATCGGCGTGAGCGAGTCAGCCCTTCGTGCAGTTCCGAGTCATTATTTCGAAGGGGCACAGGCTCTTGGAGCTACAAAAGAATCTGCTATATTCTCAGTA
Source organism: Candidatus Dorea intestinavium (assembly GCA_019113475.1). Lineage (GTDB taxonomy): Bacteria > Bacillota > Clostridia > Lachnospirales > Lachnospiraceae > Aequitasia > Aequitasia intestinavium. Next base: position 3,133 of record DXHJ01000142.1, read on the forward strand.
CTCATACCGGCAGCAAAATCGGGGATAGTAACGAGTGTTGTATTAGGGATTGGAAGAGCTATAGGAGAAACAATGGCTGTTATTATGGTGGTAGGAAATCAGGCACGACTAACAGGCAATATTTTCAAAGGTGTCAGAACATTGACGGCAAATATTGTATTGGAGATGGGGTATGCCACAGATCTTCACAGAGAGGCACTTATAGGTACAGGTGTGGTTCTGTTTGTATTTATACTTATTATTAACATATGTGTGTCATTACTAAAGAAGGGAGAGCACAGGTGAAGTCGAAGATTTTAAAAATACTCATATATTTGAGCGCAGTAATAACACTTTTGATACTTTTCTTTTTAATTGCATATATATTGATAAAAGGTGTTCCGAATTTAAAGCCGGATTTATTTGCACGTCACTACACTTCAGATAATGTGTCATTGATGCCGGCATTTATAAATACACTTATTATGGTAGGACTGTCTCTTCTGATTGCGGTACCGGTGGGAATATTTTCAGCGATTTATATGGTTGAATATGCGAAAGGGGGGAATCGGTTTGTCAGTATAATCAAGCTTGCAACAGAGACCTTAACGGGCATACCTTCAATCATATATGGTCTTTTTGGTATGTTGTTTTTTGTTACTACCTGCGGTTTTGGCTTTTCTATAAGAGCCGGAGTGGCAACACTATCCATTATGATATTGCCGCTTATCATGAAGACTACTGAAGAGGCACTTAAGGCGGTGTCTGATACCTATCGCGAGGGGAGTTTCGGTCTTGGAGCAGGGAAGCTAAGAACGGTGTTTCGCATTGTTTTACCTTCAGCGATACCGGGAATACTTGCAGGTGTCATACTTGCCATAGGAAGGATTGTGGGAGAGTCAGCAGCTCTTATTTATACGGCAGGGACGGTTGCGCAAGTACCAAAAAGGCTTACAGATTCAGGACGAACCTTAGCGGTGCATATGTATACCCTTGCAAGCGAAGGGTTGCATATGGAAGAAGCCTATGCAACAGCAGTGATACTTATCGTTTTTGTATTAGGTATAAATACATTATCTTCTTTTATCGTGAAAAAACTGATAAATGTAGATGGAAAGGCGAGACTACAATGATAGAGAATCCAATAATTACAATTAAGGACTTAGATCTTTATTATAATGATTTTAAGGCACTAAAAAATATAAATCTGGATATTGCAAAGAATAAGATTACGGCCTTTATCGGGCCTTCCGGTTGTGGGAAATCCACTCTGTTAAAATCTATAAACAGAATGAATGATCTAGTGGATGGTTGCAAGATAGAGGGTGAAATAGCACTTGAGAACGAAAATATATTTGGAAAGATGGATGTAAATATTTTGAGAAAAAGAGTGGGAATGGTTTTTCAAAAAGCGAATCCTTTTCCTATGAGTATTTATGATAATATTGCCTATGGTCCAAGGACTCATGGAATAAAGAAAAAAGCTGCGTTAGATGAGATTGTAGAAGACTGTCTAAGACGTGCGGCGCTTTGGGAAGACAGTAAGGACAGACTTAAGAGAAGTGCACTTGGATTATCCGGCGGGCAGCAACAGAGACTTTGTATAGCAAGAGCCCTAGCAACAAAGCCGGAGGTACTCCTTATGGATGAGCCAACATCGGCACTAGATCCCATATCTACAGGGCGTATTGAAGAGCTTGTAAGGGAACTTAAAAAGGATTATACTATTATTATTGTGACACATAATATGCAGCAGGCAGTGAGAATATCTGATAATACAGCATTTTTTCTGCTTGGTGAGGTGGTGGAATATAATGATACGCAGAAGATCTTTTCAATACCCGCTGATAAGAGGACAGAAGACTACATTACAGGGAGGTTTGGATAATGATGCGTACCGGATTAGATGAACTGCTAAAAGAATTAGAATTGGAATTAATACATATGGGTGAGGCTTGTACCCTGGCAATTGAAAAGGTGACAAAGTCTCTTAAAAACGGAGACTTGAAACAGGCAAAGAAAGTAAGAGAGGCTGATGAAGTAATCGATGGTATGGAAAAAGACATCGAAAATCTCTGTCTTAAGATATTGTTAGAGCAGCAGCCTGTTGCAAAGGACTTAAGGCAAGTTTCCGCTGCTCTTAAGATGGTAACGGATATGGAGAGAATAGGAGATCAGACAGCGGATATTGCAGAGATAATTATATCTGAAAATATTTCCGAACAAGTGGAAATAGATACCATCAATAAGATGGCAACTGCGGCAAAGAAGATGGTACGTGATAGTATTAAAGCGTATGTAAATCAAGATTTGTCTCTAGCAGTAAGAGTTATAGAAGCGGATGATGAGGTGGATCTTCTGTTTGTAGAAAATAAAAAAGATTTAATTGCACTTCTGCTGCAAAATAATGGCAGAAATGGGGAAAGAGCTCTGGATTTAATAATGATCGCTAAGTACTTAGAACGCATTGCTGATCATGCCACAAATATAGCGGAGTGGGTGGAGTATTCTATTACCGGTATTCATAAAAAAGGAAACTAAGTATATGAGGAGACCAATTCATGATTTTTTTTGTAGAAGATGATGAGAATATAAGAAACTTGGTAATATATACCTTGGAGGCATCCGGGTTTGAAGCAGTGGGATTTGAAGACGGAGAGACTTTTTCTAAAGGTCTAAAGGAACATACACCGGAACTTATTCTGCTTGATATTATGTTGCCTAAAGAAGATGGAATATCCATCCTAAAAAGACTGAAACGAGATAAGAACACCGCAGAGATCCCTGTTATTATGATGACGGCTAAAGGGGAAGAATATGATAAGGTATTGGGGCTTGAGCTTGGTGCTGATGATTATATTACAAAGCCTTTTGGAATGATGGAATTTGTTTCAAGAGTAAAAGCAGTTCTTAGAAGGACAAAACCAAAGGAGAACAAGGACAAAGTCATTAACTTTAACGGTATTTCCCTTAATGAGGAAAGCCATGAGGTTAAAGTGGGAGATGAGGTTATTGTGCTTGCTCTAAAAGAATACCGGCTGCTTGAAATATTAATGGAAAATCCAAATATTGTTCTTACGAGAGATCGGCTCCTTTTAAAGGTTTGGGGCTATGATTTTGATGGAGAGACAAGAACCGTGGATGTACATATAAGGACCCTGAGACAAAAGTTGGGCGAAGCCGGAAAAGAAATAGAAACTGTGCGGGGAGTGGGATATTGTATAAGGAAGCAGGAGTATAGATGAAGCTACAAACAAAAATTCAAAGAAGTATGATCATGATTGTTATCGTAACTCTTTTTATTTCTTTAATAGCAACGACTATTATTGTATATAGACAAAATCTGAATTTTTATAAAGAGGAGTTAAGAAAAGAAGCTGATTATATGATAGAAGCCTTAGAACTATCAAATGGAAATTATTTAGACAGATTAGATGCGGTTCAAAGAGACACCAGAGTGACGGTAATTGATAAAGACGGCGATGTAATCTATGACTATAACAAAGATGCTTACGATGTAAATCACGGGAAAAGACCGGAAGTTGTAGAAGCGAGAGAGCGAGGAGAAGGGAGTGCAATAAGGCATTCGGATATTCTGGGTATTGAGCAGTTTTATTATGCGAGGCTTTTAAAAGACGGCAATGTATTTCGAGTGTCTACTAATATAAATACGGTTGTAAAGACCTCCCTTATGATCTTACCGGTGCTTATGGTTATTATGATTATTATGATTGCTCTGGCATGGTTTATTTCTAAAAAGATTGTAAAGCATATTATCGCACCTATTAACAGTCTTAATGTAAGACAACCTCTTCAAAATGAAATATATGAAGAATTAAATCCTCTGTTAGTAAATATGGATGAGCAGAATAAAGAAAAAGAAGCAATTGCAAATATGAGAAAAGAATTTACTGCAAATGTATCCCATGAGTTAAAGACACCTCTTACTTCTATATCGGGATATGCGGAGCTTTTTCAAAATGGACTTGTAAAAGAAGAGGATGTTTCTGACTTTGCAGGCCGAATATATAAAGAGTCTAACAGAATGATTACCTTGGTTAATGATATTATGGAAATATCAAGACTAGAGGAAGCTGCGGTCTCCATACAAGAACCTATGGATTTATTTGAGATTACGAAAGAATGTGTAAACCGTCTTATGGAGAGTGCGAGAAAAAGAAATATTCATATGGAAATGACGGGAGAAAATGTAACTTATATAGGCTCGGAAAAAGCGATTACGGAGATTGTACAAAACATTATTGATAATGCCATTAAGTATAATGTAGAAAAAGGACGTGTTGATATATGGGTAGGCAAGACTCTGGAAGGTATTAAGATTATTGTTACCGATACGGGAATAGGGATTCCAAAAGAAGATTTAGAGCGTGTGTTTGAAAGGTTTTACCGGGTGGATAAGAGTCATTCAAAAGAAGTTGACGGTACCGGACTTGGTTTGTCTATTGTAAAGCATAGTGCGATAATGCATGATATCAAAATCAACATTTCCAGTGAGATTTTAAAGGGCACAAAAGTAGAATTGACATTTTAGAGTAATATAAAAATAGAAAGAACTAACCTAAGGTTAATAGTTAATAAAATAAGATTGTATTATAGTTGTTTTAGACTAATACAGTCTTATTTTATTGCAAACAGATGAAAAATAGGAGGAGTATTATGAAGAAAAATAAAATAGCATTTTTAGTAGCAGTAATTAGTTTGACAACAATTGTGATGACGGGATGTAGAATAAGGGCAAGTGCTGATGAAGTTTATTATATGAGTGAGCCGGATTTAGCCTTTTATGATAGTGAGAGAATGGTAGGGCTTTTAGTAAGTGAAGAATGTGAAATCACCGAAGAAGGAAATCAAATTTATGTGGATAGCCCTTCCGGTGAAGCAGCAGTTCTAGTAGAAGTTTTTCCCGGCATCCAAAATATAGCCGGATTTACCAATACTTTTAGAGAAGGACTTATTGCCCAAGAAAGCGATAGTCAAGTTAGTGAGGTAGAAGAAAGTGATGACTTAGCACAAGCAGCCTATGCTTTTAATATGTCTTATGATGATGAAGATAGTTCCTATAATTATGATTATTATGTAATGGGTGCGAACCAATCGGCATATCTGATTACCTTTATCTACGATCCGGATTCGGAAAATGAAGAAATAGGTTATATGGAAGAAACATTATATTCGATAGAACCTTTAGTTCCGGAAACGGTTAACTATGACAATCTTAGTGCCAGCTACAAAGAAATGTTTAAAAAATATGCAGCTTCTGATTTAAGCCATAGTGATTCGGCCACCGATATTACGGCTCTTCCTTATGAGGGGTATGGAGAATTTTGGCGTGATGATCTTTATGACAGTTATGATTTTGATCTTTACCAAGAAGAAAATCTACAAGCCGACAGTTTTACTTATCCAGATTTAGGAAAATTTTGGAGTTATAGTTGGGATAAAGATAGAAAATGGAAATTTTATGAAGAGCATCCGGGATTTTACCAAAAAGGAGCTTTAAATGAAGAGGCTAATAAAGCGGAAGCTGATGCCCAAGAAAGTATTGATGCTATGTGGAACTATGAAGGAGATACAGTTTGGGGCGGAGTAACGAGAGACCATTATAATAACGCACTTAATAAAGTAAATGCCTTAAAGAGTCAATACGCAAAAACACAAATG
>DXHJ01000143.1 GCA_019113475.1 Candidatus Dorea intestinavium
TCTGCATTACCACCAATTCCAGCAGCTTGCTCTCCGCCGATTACTTCAAGACTACCTGTACTTTTTGAAGAAATAATTAAAGAACACCCCTTCAATACTGAAATTGCAGCATGTCGTACTTTACCTTTTAAAATATTATCTCCCTTTAATGTAAGATTAACCTTTGAATTATCTATTATATCTAATGGATTTGTTTCTATACCTTCTTTTGAATAGTCAATGTTAACACCGTCTAAAGTTAAATTTAGTGTTACTCCATCTTTAACTTCTATGGTATTCTTTGTTGCTTCAGCACTTTGATAAATAATAATCTCTTTGTCATTTGGGATATTATCAGTCAGTATTTCTCCTGTTCTCCATTGGTTTACCTTTATTGTATTAGGTTCTGTTCCCTTATCTATTTGAATTCGACCAATTTTCTCATCTGAAATATCATATTTATACTCTTCGGAGTTCTCCTCAAGTGTTACAGCCTCTGTTTTTTGCATTATTGTCTTTTCCACTTTAGGCTCTACATTATTCTCTATTATTTTTGGAGCAGTTAAAGTAACAGAAACTTTTGGAAACAAGCTATTATCTACTTGATAATCTCCTGTCACAGTAGGTGTAAAAGTATAAGTACCCTCTACACTTGTATTAAATTCATTTAATGATAATGCTACGTCAGTATTTTCTGTTGAATTATAGGTCCATGTTACAGGAATCGGTATTGATTCTCCTGCTTCTGTTATGCCTGTAAGCTCTGTTGGTAATTTAATTGCCGAGGTATCAATTGAGCCTACTTCATAACTTTGTGTAAGTATTTCCTCGTTTAACGGTACAAAAGAGTTTATACTTATGGTGTTATTTTGTACCTCCATTTCTTCAGTATCTTCATGGCTGTCTTCACCCCATGCTACATTTGCCGGAAGCATCGCAATAACTAATGCTAACGTTAATAGTATTGCATAAATCTTTCTTGTCTCCATCTTCATATTATGTCCTCCCTCTTCTAATGGTATACCGTTCGTAAATATTATTAATTTGCTATAAATATACACAATTTTATTTTATCATCTCTCGCTTTTACATACAATGCAAAATTTTTTAGTTTCCGCAAAATATAATTTTTTAAAAAATAGCTTCTCCTTAAGTACCGGTCCGCCCTATTTTTGAAAGATTGGCGATATTGGTAAAGAGACAACTTCCAACAGTTAGTATGCCATAAGTAATGTCAGCGGTAAATTTGCGCTCCGGTTTAGACAGATGTTTGTCGACTTAATTTTACCCAAAAAGGAATCAGACCACTTATATTTTGTGATTTTTCTGAAAGTTGGTTATAGCGGCATCATCTAATTTGATCTGCGGATAAATCTGTGGGGAGTCTAGAAATGGTGTCTTGCACCCCTTCAGCTTTCTGTTATACTATATTTAGAAAAAATACCAAAGGAGGGCATTATGAAACTACTGCCTAAGAATAAAAAAGCTTTAATTAAAGCGGCAATGGGACAAATTGAAAGTGATTTACTCATTAAAAATATTCAATTAGTCAACGTTATAACTGGTGAAATTTACCCCGCTAATGTCTATGTTCATGAAGGTTTTATCGCTCATGTAGAAGAGGGAGAATTAAAGGAAGAAACCCCTCTTGCCAAAAAAATAATTGATGGTAAGGGAAGTTATTTAATCCCTGCTTTTATTGATACTCACGTTCATATAGAAAGTTCCATGATGACCCCCAGAAACTTTGCCAAAGCCATCATTCCTAAAGGAACCACAACTATCGTAACGGACCCGCATGAAATAGCGAATGTCTTTGGCGTTCGTGGTTTTCGTTATATGTATGATTCCTCCGAAAATTTACCTATGCGCCAATTACTAGATATTCCTAGTTGTGTTCCTTCTCTTCCCGGTTTGGAAAATAATGGTGCTACCATTACCGCTAAGGAAGTAGAAGAACTTGCTCCTCTTCCTCGCGTCATTGGTCTAGCTGAAGTAATGGATTATATTGGCGTTATTAATGGGGATGACCGTATGCTTGATATTATTGATGTTGCCGAAAAACACGGCCTTTATCTCCAAGGACACGCTCCTTACCTTAGTGGCAGAGGACTTTCTGCTTATCTTTGTGGGGGACCTAATACTTGCCATGAATCAACAACCCCTGGGGAAGCCCTAGAAAAACTTCGTAAGGGAATGTTTGTAGATGCTAGAAATAGTTCGATTGCTCGAAACGTAAAAGAAATTTGGGAAGGTGTTAAAGAGGTGAAATTCTTTGACCATTTTAGTTTCTGCACCGATGATAGAGAAGCTGATGATATCCTAAACGATGGTCATATTAATGATGTAGTACGCTACGGTATTGAACAAGGCATGGACCCTGTAACCGCAATTAAGAGTGGAACCTTAAATAGTGCAAGAGAATCTCATATCGAAAATCTAGGGGCCATTGCCCCAGGCTATGCTGCCGATATGATTATTTTAGATGACCTGAAAACGCTTATTCCTAAACAAGTATTTTTTGGTGGTACATTAGTAGCCGAAAATGACCAATTACTGGTTGATATTCCTGATAAAGCTTATCCCCTTGAACAAGAAAACTCGGTTCACATTGGCGATTTAAAAGAAGAAGACTTTCTAATTAAGGTTGCTACCAAAGAAAAGGAAGTAGAAGTCAACATTCTCTCCTACCCACTTCTTGACCAACCAATTACTACCCTAGAAAGTGAAATACTACCTGTTGTTGATGGTCATCTTTCTCTAGCTGGTCGAAGTGACTTGCAATTTGTAGCTGTCGTAAATCGTTATGAAGATCACAGTAATATTGGCCTTGGCATTGTCAAAAACTTTGGTTCCCATTGTGGTGCTCTTGCTTCTACCGTTTCTCATGATAGCCATAACTTAACCATTGTTTATGAAAACCCCAAAGATGCTTTACTAGCAGCTCTTGAATTAAAGAAAAGTCATGGTGGTATGAGCGCCGTAAAAGATGGCGAAGTTCTCCATACCCTAGCGCTACCTCTTGCTGGTCTTATGTCTTTAAAGGGTGCTGAGGAATTAGCTATTGATAGTGCTAAAATGAAAGAAGCCAATAGAGCCCTTGGACTCACCATTAAAAACCCACTGTTACGCATTGTGACCTTGGCACTGCCTGTAATACCTGATGTGAAAATGTCCGATCTTGGACTTGTTGATGTACTAGAAAAGAAATTAATTCCTATCCTTAAAGAAAAATAAAATGAGTAAAAATACAAAAGAAGATTTTTTATTTAATAACTACAAATTATTTTTGGTTGCTTTAGTGGCCCTTGGCCACTTTTTGGAACCGAATTACTTAAATCATCCTTTTCTCTACTATTTAAAATGGTTGATTTATTCTTTTCATGTTCCTGCCTTTGTTTTTATTTCGGGTTATTTTTCCAAACGTGAAAAGTCTCTAAAACAGCTTTTTCGTTCCATCCTTTTGCCCTACTTGGTTTTAGAGGTTCTTTACTTTTTTTACTACACTTACTTTTTGCATATCGAGACAAAGCTTTATTTACTTTATCCTAAATTTTCTCTTTGGTATTTGCTTTGTCTTTTTGCTTGGCGATTTATTACTCCCTATTTTAAACGTTTGCCTTATCCTTTAATCCTTTCGTTTATTTTGGGTCTATTGATTGGTTTATCTAGTATAAAAAGTAATTTTTTATCCTTACCAAGAATGCTGGTTTTTTATCCCTTTTTTTTAATGGGCGAAATCACCACTAGAGAGCAATTATCTTCTCTACGCAATAAATTGAGGAAAAAAACCATACTTTTTTCTTTGCTTCTTTGTTTTTTAGTTGTCGGCTTGATTGCCATCTTTTCTGGGGCTCCAGTGAAATTACTTTATGGACGTTATAATTATAGTTATCTTGGTCAGCCTCCTTTTATTGGTATAATCTTTCGTATGATTTTTTACCTTTTGGCAATTAGTATAACTTTGTTGTTTTTTTGTATCCTGCCAAATAAGTCTTATTTCTTTACCAAGTGGGGGTACAGCACCATGCCAATCTACATTGGGCACGGCTTTGTTTATAATTATTTTAAGCAGCAAAAATCCTGGTTGGAAAATATTGAAGATTGGCCAGATATTAGCTTATTGCTCTTCCTTTGTTTGTTCCTAGTCTTCCTTTTTTCTTTGCCCCCCTTTCAATTAGCTATGGATTATTTAACCGGAAAGCGCCGTCTCATATCAAGATGAGACAGCGCTTTTTCTTCTCTAACTATTAGATAACTTTTACTAAATTTAATTCTTGATCTACGAGCAACACATCTGCGCGTTTTCCTGGGGTTAAACTACCCACCTCATCATAGATACCAATGCTTTTAGCCGGATTTCTCGTTGCAGCAAAGATTGCATCGGCTAGAGGAATCTTAAACTCAACTGCCTTTTTCATACAATCAAAGACGTTGGTAGAAGAACCAGCTAATGTTCCACTTGCTAAGGTAGCTTTCTTATTCTTGACAAAAACCTTTTGGCCACCCAAATCATAAGTACCATCTTCCATGCCAGTTGCTCGCATAGAATCGCTGATTAACACGACTCTTTCTGGGCCAAACATCTTAAAGGTACTACGGATAACACTTGGATGAATGTGATAACCATCACTAATTAATTCCACCATTACTTCTGGTGAATCAAAAGCTGCTCCAATAACACCAGGTTCTCGATGACCAAAAGCTGGCATTGCATTATAAAGATGGGTAATGTGATGAGCGCCTGCTTTAATGGCTTTCATTGTACAATCATAGTCTGCTGTTGTATGACCAATGGAAATATACACTTCATCCTTTAGCTCTTTAATGAACTCTTCGCTGCCTTCTTCATTTGGTGATAATGTAATTAATTTAATGATTCCACCAGTCATTTCATTACATTCTCTAAAAAAGTCTACACTTGGATGGATAATTTTGCTTTCCACATGGGCGCCTTTTTTTACACGATCAAGGAAAGGTCCTTCCATGTTAATTCCCACTACTCTAGCCTGAGAAGGATCTTCTTTTAATTCCTTCACGGTAGAAAAAATCGGTAATAATTCTTCTTTTGTTAAAGTCATACTAGTTGGGCAATAAGAGGTAATTCCATGGGCTTTTTCATATTTAAGGATTTCGCTTAGCCCTTCTACATCGGCATCACAGAAATCTTTTCCTGCTGCCCCATGGCTATGAACATCCACAAAACCGGGAAGTACATATGCCCCTTTGGCATCAACTACTTCTTGATCACTTACTTCTTCTTTTGTCGCTACAATTCGTTGATTTTCTATAAATAGATCTTCTTGTTTAAATTCGCCGTTTTCTTTAAATACCAAACCATTCTTAATAATCATTATGAATCCTCCTATCATTGATATTATATTCATAATAGCTTATTTTTTGAGAATTTGCTATACTTAGACTAGGATTGATAAAATCTTATATTGGAAAGGATTATTTTCTGGCAATAAGCTTATAAATGGGCTTCCCCAGGGAGGAAAACTTCTCTTCGTACTCTGTTAGAACATTTCCTTCATTTAAACGTTTCTCATGATGAAGATCATAAGTGTAATCAAGAAGCTCAAATAAGGAAGAGTTTTTGATTTCTGCTAA
>DXHJ01000015.1 GCA_019113475.1 Candidatus Dorea intestinavium
TCATCACAACAAGTTAAATTATACTATATTTACTTCCTTAAGTAAATTGATATTTTACATAAGTGGCGCAAAGATACGTAGTGCTTTTCCCACAATTACGTAAAACAAACTTCTTTTCTTTACTTCAATCAAACTAACTTTATGACATTTTGTTAAAGTTCTTTGGAAATCATCTTCGATTTTTAGAACCTCTGAATTATTATAAATAAAAACGCCACATTCAAAATGTAAGTATAAACTGCGATAATCCAGATTAATAGTACCAACGGTTGCTGTATCATCATCTGAAACAAAAACCTTGGCGTGCACGAAGCCTGGATTGTACTCGTAAATTTGCACTCCCGCTTCGATTAATTCCTTATAATAAGTCTTAGCAAGAGCATAAGCGTACCATTTATCAGGTATATGAGGCATAATAATAATGACTTCAATTCCGCTCTTAGCTGACCTGGTTAAAGTAGTAATCATTTCATTGTCAAGAATTAAATATGGCGTCATAATATGCACGTATTTCTTGGCATGATTCATAATATGAAAATAAATCTCTTCTCCCACATTTTCATGATCAAAAGGACTATCTGCATAAGGAATTACATAACCATATTCCCTTTTAAAGCCATGGAGACTTGGTGCCAGATAAGGTTCATAGTCAACTGGTGTTTTAGAAAAAGTATTCCACATTTCTAAAAACATAATAGTAAAACTTTGTACTGCTTCTCCTTGTAACATAACAGCAGTATCTTTCCAGTGTCCAAATCTTCGCTTTTTATTAATGTATTCATCCGCTAAGTTAATTCCGCCAGTCATAGCTATTCTACCATCTACCACTAAAATTTTTCTATGGTCCCGGTTATTTTGAATCGTCGACAAAAAAGGCTTTAGACTGCTTACTACTTGACACTTAATTCCGTATTTTTCCATTTCTTTGGGATAGTTTTTCGGCAAAGTGGTTAAACAGCCCATTCCATCATAAAGGAGACGAACTTCAACTCCCTCTCTTACTTTCTTCTTTAGTATTTTAAGAATGGTATCCCACATATAACCTTCATCAATAATAAAATACTCTAGGAAAATGAACTTTTTTGCTTTTTTTAACTGAATCTGCATCTCTTCAAACTTGGCTTCACCAATAGGAAAATACTTGACTCTCGTATTTTTATAAGTAGGATAACCTACCGAGTTATTTAAATAATGGGCTAGTAAGGCATGTGCTGATTTAGAAGCCCAAATTGCCCTTAAGGTTAAATCATTTTGGGTTCGATATTTTTGGGTTTCAATATGAACCGTAGTTAATTTGTTTCTGAAAAAATAAGATTCTGGTTGTAGTTTTGTAAAAAGATAAAAAACCACTCCGACAAAAGGGAAAAGAAGGATTAAGAGCATCCAGGTATTTTTAAAGGCTGGATTGCCTTTTGAATTTATTAGATGAATGATAACAATTCCTTCAAGTACAATTAAAGCCCCATAGATCCAAGGCAAATACTATTTTAAATAATACACCGAGCCTGCGAGAATAAAAATTTGTATTAAGATTAGCAAAAAGATAATTCCAATACGACTAAATACTAATTTAAAAAAACCATTTTTTGCTTTTTTGGGTTGTTCTTTTAACACTTGTGCTGTTTTCATGCTTGCCACCTCAATGATTTAAAATCATTAATTAGTTTATCACACTTCATTTTTTATCTCAACTGTTGTAAATTCTGTCAAAAGGCTTTACAATAAGCATAACAAAGTAGAGAGGAGTTTCTATATTATGAAAAAATTTTTGAAATTTATTACAAAGGCCATTGCACTAGCAGGACTAGTTACAGGAGCTGCATACGCAGTAAAGAAACTATTTATTGATAACGGTGATGACGAGTTTGTTGATGATTATACGGATTTAGATTATGAGCTTGATGGCGACTTACAACCAGTCACCGAAAGAGAGTATGTTTCTATTACTCCTGATGCTTCTCCTTTAGAAAAAGCAGCCGAAAAAGTTGAAGAAGTTAAAGAAGATGTAGGTGAAAAAGTTGGCGATGCTGTCGGCGAAAAGGTTGGCGAAAAAGTAGAAGAAAAAGTAAGTGATAAGGTAGAAGAAAAAATCACTGGTGAAGACAAATAAGCATAAAAACGAAAAGGCTAGGTAACAAAATTGTTATCCAGCCTTTCTTTTTTATGCTTTTGGTAATTTAAAACTGCTCTTTAAAGTAACAATACGATTAAAGACTAAATGGTCTTTTGTCGTGTCTTTCGAATCTACACAGTAATAACCATTCCTAACAAATTGGAAACTATCGTGAGCCTTTGCTCCAGCTAAATTGTTTTCTACATAGGCATCTTTAATAATGGTTAAAGAATTAGGATTTAAATTCATGCTACCGTCTTCATTGTAAACACCTTTTTCTTCATCCACAAGGTTTTCATAAAGACGAACCTCTGCTTTAAGTGCATGAGCTGCACTTACCCAGTGAATCGTTCCTTTTACTTTTCTGGCATTAAATCCTGATCCTGATTTAGTTTCCGGATCATAGGTACAATGGATTTCTGTTACTTTCCCTTCTTCATCTGTTTTATAATCTGTACAAGTAACAAAATAAGCGCCCATTAGTCTTACTTCATTACCAGGAAATAGTCGAAAATACTTTTTAGGTGGCTCGATCATAAAATCTTCTCTTTCAATGTAGAGTTCTTTGCCAAAAGGAACTTTACGATCCTCCATGTCCGCATTTTCTAAGTTGTTCGGAATATCTAACAGCTCTTCCTGACCTTCTGGATAGTTATCAATAATTAATTTAATAGGGTCTAGTACTGCCATCATTCTTGGTTTTTTCAGTTTTAGATCTTCGCGGATACAATATTCAAGCATTGCGTAGTCTACAGAACTATTACTTTTAGCTACCCCTACTAATTTAACAAAATTTTGAATTGCCTCTGGGGTATAACCTCTTCTTCTAAGGGCTGCTATAGTTACAAGCCTTGGATCATCCCAGCCATCAACAACTCCATCTTCTACTAATTTTTTAATGTATCTTTTCCCAATTACTACATTCGTAAGATAAAGCTTAGCAAATTCAATTTGTCTTGGTCCATTAACAAATTCACACTCTCTTACCACCCATTCATAAAGTGGTCTATGATCTTCAAACTCTAACGTACAAATAGAATGGGTAATTCCCTCTATTGCGTCTTCAATTGGATGAGCAAAATCATACATAGGGTAAATACACCACATATCACCTGTGTTGTGATGATGAACATGTGACACACGATAAATAACCGGATCTCTCATATTCATATTAGGAGAAGCCATGTCAATTTTCGCCCGTAAAACTTTCTCGCCATCGGCAAATTTACCATTTTTCATATCATCAAATAATTCTAAATTTTCTTCAATGCTACGATCTCTATAAGGACTGTTTTTTCCCGGCTTAGTTAAAGTTCCGCGATACTCTCTAATTTCATCTGCACTTAAATCATCAACATAAGCCACTCCTTTGTTAATAAGCTTTAGAGCACATTGATACATCTCTTCAAAATAGTCTGATGCAAAAAATAGGTTGTCATTAAATTCCGCTCCTAACCATCTTACATCACTTTTAATACTTTCTACATATTCAACATCTTCTTTTAACGGGTTTGTGTCGTCAAAACGAAGATTAAACTTACCTCTGTATTCTCTTGATAATCCATAATTTAAAAGGATTGATTTCGCATGTCCAATATGTAAGTATCCGTTTGGTTCTGGGGGAAACCTAGTATGCACATGATCATACACTCCTTCTTCTAAATCTTTATCTATTTCCATTTCGATAAAATTTCTTGAAACATTTTCTTCTGACACCGCTTAGTCCTCCTTTGTTTACTGTGTTAAACATTCTATCATAAAAACATCTTTTGAACAATATTTCCTAAAAAGAGATTGACGAAAGTGAACTTAGTCATTATAATATAATTTGTTGTGAGTTTGCTGCCGTGGCTCAGTAGGTAGAGCGTCGCCTTGGTAAGGCGGAGGTCGGCGGTTCAAGTCCGCTCGGCAGCTTATAAGAAAGCCTTAGACTCTATGTCTTTTAGAGTCTAAGGTTTTTATTAAATGTAAATATAAGATACAAGGAGATATTCAATGATTAGAGAAATGATTAATGGCTTTTGCATGGCACTAGCCGATAGTGTGCCTGGTGTATCTGGGGGAACAGTTGCCTTTATTATGGGGTTTTATGACAATTTTATTGGCTCCATTCATAACTTAGTATTTGGTAAGATGAAAGATAAAAAGAAAGCTCTTTTTTATCTAATAAAACTTGGTCTTGGCTGGGCCATCGGTATGATTTTAGCCGTATTAATACTTTCTGCTTTATTTGAAAGCCATATCTATGTAGTTAGTTCGTTATTTATTGGTTTTATTGCTGGAGCAATTCCTCTTATTATAAAAGAAGATAATGAAAGTTTCAAAAAATCAGGCTCAGGTTTATTTTTTTGTCTACTAGGTATTTTATTTGTTGTCGGTATTGTTTTAATTAACAATATGGTAACCAAGTCTTCAATGGATTTAGAACAATTTAGTATCGGTCTTGGTATTAAGCTATTTTTTATTGGTATGATTGCTATTTCAGCCATGTTTTTGCCAGGGATTTCCGGTTCAACTTTACTTTTAATCTTTGGTGCTTATATTCCAGTTATTACCGCCGTAAAAGGCTTTCTTTCTTTAAACTTTGCCTACATTCCGGGACTTATGTTCTTTGGCTTGGGAGTATTAGCTGGTGCAGTTACAGTAGTTAAAATTATAAAAGTTTGTCTAGAAAAATATCGTCCGCAAACAATGTTTTTAATTTTAGGTATGATGATTGGTTCTTTTTATGCCATTATTATGGGACCCACTACTTTAAAGGAACCACTTGCTGCTTTATCACTGAGCGAATTTCATATTCCTGCTTGTATCGCTGGCCTTGTCCTCGTAGTGACTTTGCAAGTAGTAAAAGAAAGAAGTGAAAAAACGACACAAGCTATTTAGCTTCTGTCGTTTTTTTTATAATTTCAGTAATTAATTTCTCAAAAGATTTTTTCACTCGATTCGCTACTTCTTGCACTTCTTCATGATTTAAAGGTTGTTCTAAGATTCCTGCTGCCATATTGGTAATGCAAGAGATACCACTCACTCTCATTCCCATATGACCCGCAGCAATCGCCTCACAAACCGTACTCATACCTACGGCATCTACACCTAAATTTCTTAAAGCTCTAATTTCTGCTGGAGTCTCATAGCTTGGTCCCATACACTGCATATAAACACCTTCTTTTAAAGGAATCCCTAACTCTTTTCCCACTTTTGAAATTTCTTCTCGTAATTTTCTATCATAAAGATTTGACATATCAGGAAAACGTGGTCCTAGTTCAGTTAAGTTTTCACCCCTTAAAGGATTGGGAATTGCTAGCGAAATATGATCCGTAATTACACAAAAATCTCCCGGTTTAAAAGAAAGGTTCACTCCACCAGCTGCATTCGTAAGAATTAGGATTTCCGCTCCCAACAATCCCATAATACGAATAGGCAGGACTACATCTTCCATAGAATAGCCTTCGTAATAATGAACACGCCCTTTCATAATAACAACAGGCACTTTTTCTATGTAGGCAAATAAAAATTTACCCTCATGACCGGACACGGTAGAAACCGGAAAATCCGGTAAATCCTTATAATTAATTTCCGCTTCTATTTCCAGGTTATTGCCATATTCGCCCAAACCAGATCCTAAAACGAGAGCAACTTCCGGTTTAAAATCCGTCTTTTTTCTAATACAATCAATACAGCTTTTTATTCTTTCATAGCCTTTACTCATTATAATCACCTTCAATAATTTCGATTGTTTTACTAGTTCCAAGCCTTGTTGCTCCTGCTTCTATTAGTTCTTTTGCTTGTTTGGCGTTATGGATGCCCCCACTTGCTTTAACACCCATCAGAGGACCTACTGCCTTTCTCATTAACGCAACATCTTCTTTTGTTGCACCACCTTTTGAAAAACCAGTAGAGGTCTTAATAAAGTCAGCTCCTGCCTGTTTTGCTAAAAGAGAGGCTTGTTTAATCTCTTCTTTCGTTAATAAACAAGTCTCTAAGATTACTTTTAAAAGGATACTCGGTCCACAAATAATTTTTACAGCTGTAATATCTTCTTTTACTTCTTCATAAAGTTTTGATTTTAAGGCTCCGATATTTAAAACCATATCGATTTCTTCTGCTCCATCTAAAATAGCATTTCTTGCCTCATCCGCTTTACTTCTAGTACTCATTTGACCCAGGGGAAAGCCAACCACGGTACAAGTTTTTACGGTACTTCCTGCTAAAAGTTTTTTTACATAAGCTGTATAATAGGAATTGACACAAACAGAAGCAAAGTTAAACTTAAGTGCCTCATTACATATTTTCTCAACCTCTTCTTTTGTAGCTTCCGGCTTTAATATCGTATGATCAAATAATTTACTATCTAACATTTTTTTCTTGTATGATGTTATTAACACCATACGCTCCTTTCTATTTCAACTTTGTTATAATCAATATTAACACTGTGGACTTTTTATTTTTTCTTATAGCTTTGACTATTTTAAGGAGTGTATTGCCACAGTTTTATCTAAATCATTTATAGTTGGATAAGTCTTCGAATTTTTATTTCACGCAAGTCTATGATGGTAAAACTAAGTGGAACACCCGCAGTGATTCTATTCAAAAGGAGTTGATTTTATGATTTATCTTGGCATCGATATAGCCAAACTCAACCATGTAGCCTCAGCTACTAACGCTGATGGCGAAGTTCTTCTAAACAATCTTTGCTTTACCAACGACCACTTGGGATTCCAAAAATTACTAGATTCCATAGCTTCTTTTTCTAAAGAAGATTTGCTTATTGGTCTGGAATCCACTGCGCATTACGGTGAAAACCTCATCTGTTTTCTTTTTAAAAGAGGTTACCAAATTTGCATCATCAACCCTATTCAAACTGCAGCTCTTCGTAAAACAAATATTCGTAAAACAAAGACGGATGCTGTTGATACTCTACTGATTGTTAAAGCTCTTATTATGAATAAGTATCGTATCTTTTCCCAGCAAGATTTAGACTCTATGCAA
>DXHJ01000144.1 GCA_019113475.1 Candidatus Dorea intestinavium
TCCTTAGGTAATTCCTCAAGTTCAAAAAACTCTTCAATTTCTAGCTTTTTACTTATCTCTGCTTCTAAAGACGCTAGAGAACCCTTCATCCGTACAAAGAAGGAACGAACATCTTCTTTTTTATCACATAGTTCTAATTTTTCTTTACTCCAAGGTTTAAACATCATTTTATTTGGATTAGCCGCTGCCTCAATTACATCGGCTACAACGGCACTAGCCGTTGGTAGTTTTCCCGCACCACTTCCATAAAACATTGCATCTCCTAACACATTACCTTTTACTAAGATTGCATTGAAAACGCCATCTACCTTAAAAAGAGGGTGATCTGGGAAAATCAAGAAAGGCGCAACTATTGGCATGTATTTATTATCGATTTTTTCCACTCTACCTAAGAGTTTAATGGTTGCACCAAGCTTCTTAGCATACTTCATATCTTTACTGGTGATTTTGGTAATACCTTCACAATATACTTCTTTAAAATCCACCTGTTTGCCAGAAATTATGGAAGTTAAAATAGAAATCTTTCGACAAGCATCATAACCTTCCACATCAGCTTCGGGATTTGCTTCGGCAAAACCATTTTTTTGTGCTTCTTTTAGTACCTCATCATAGTCCGCACCTTCATAGAACATCTTGGTCATCATATAATTCGTTGTTCCATTTAAAATGCCCGTTATTTTAAGAATATCATCGGCACTTAAAGCTGAATTTAAAGAACGAAGGATTGGTATTCCCCCACCTACACTAGCTTCAAATAAAAAGTTAATCTGCTTTTCTTTCGCGATTTCTAATAGTTCGGGACCGTAATCTGCTACTAAAGCCTTGTTTGAAGTAACTACACTTTTTCCTTTTAAAAGACAACTTTTTACGAATTCATAAGCCGGCGTCGTGCCTCCCATTGTTTCAACAACAAGTGAAATTTCTTCGTCGTTTAAGATCTCATTAAAATCTTTTGTTACTAAAGATTCATAGGGATCGCCTTTAAAATCTCTTAAATCAAGGATTCTTTTTACTTTTAATTCTACTGCGGATCTATTTTTAATTAACTCTCCATTAATGCTAATAACTTCAGCAACACCTGAGCCGATTGTTCCATATCCTAAAATTGCTATATTTGTCATTTTTTCTCTCCTTTTAAGTAGGCATTAATAAAGAGGTCTAAATCACCATCTAAAACGGCACTAACGTTTCCATTTTCTTCGTTGGTTCGGTGATCTTTCACTAGCGTATAAGGCTGCATAGTATAAGACCTTATCTGATTGCCAAAACCAATTTCTTTCACTTCACCTCTAATATCTGAAACCATTTCATTTTGTTCTTGTTCTTTTAAGAGTTTTAGTTTTACCTTTAACATCTGCATTGCTTTTTCTTTATTGAAATGCTGTGATCTTTCATTTTGACATTGAACAACAATACCAGTTGCTAAGTGTGTAATACGAATAGCTGATGAAGTTTTATTTACATGTTGCCCACCAGCACCACTTGCTCGGTAAGTATCAATTTTAATGTCATCATCAGGGATTACAATATCAATTTCATCTTTAATATCCGGTACTACATCAACTGATGCAAAAGAAGTTTGTCTTTTCCCTGCTGAGTTAAAAGGCGAAATTCGCACCAGCCTATGTACACCTTTTTCCGATTTTAGGTAACCATAAGCATTAGTACCTTCAATTTCAATAGTAATGCCTTTTAGACCCGTTATATCACCATCTTGAAAGTCTAATACTTTAGTCTTAAACTCTTTTTTCTCCGCGTATCTTGAATACATTCGGTAAAGCATGTTGGCCCAATCACAAGACTCGGTACCGCCTGCTCCAGCATGAATGGTCAAGATAGCGTTTAAATTATCGTATTGTCCCGAAAGTAAAGTTTGAATACGAAGATTTTCAAATTTTTGTTGGAACTCTTCCAACTCTTTTTTTATCTCTTTAGCAAGTTCTTTATCTTCCTCTTCATAACCCATCTCTATTAATAATAAAAGATCTTCAAAACTATTATTTAATAAATCATAAGCCTCACAAGTATCTTTTAAATTCTTAATCTCTTTTAATATTTCTCCTGATTTTTCCGGGTCATCCCAAAAGCCTGACGCCGTCGTCATGCGTTCAAGTTCTTCTATTTTTTCTTCTTTTCCCGCTTTGTCAAAGTGAATCCCTCAGTTCCTTAAGAGGCGTTTCGTAAGATAGCAATATACTTTTATATTGATCTAATTCAATCACCTTTTCACCTCTTTCCTATTTTCTACCACAACATTGTTTGTATTTCTTTCCGCTGCCACATGGACAAGGATCGTTTGGATAAACTTTTTTATCACTTCGTTTTTTTGGTGCCTTTTTTGCATCTTCGCTTCGGTTAGTTCCCGTTACTTTAGCAACTTCTTCTCTTTCTACCTTTTGTTCAATTTGCACATGGAAAAGAGTTCGAACGGTTGCTTCGGCAATGGCATCTGTCATCTCTTCAAACATTTGATAACCTAGCATCTTATATTCAACTTTAGGATCACGTTGTCCGTAGGCTTGTAAACCAATACCTTGTCTTAATTGATCCATATCATCAATGTGATCCATCCATTTATTATCAATAACTCGGAGTAAGATTACACGCTCTACTTCACGCATTTGCTCTTGTTCTGGGAACTCAGCCTCTTTTGCTTCATAAGCTTTACTTGCTCTTTCTTTTAAGAGTTGTTTTAGCTCATTTTGTTTCATTCCTGTTACTTCTTCTGGCGTCACCATCTTCATAGGTATGACGTTTTCTAAGGTAATGCTTAGTTCTCCTAGATTCCATTCTTCAGGGTCAACATCTGGCTGAATAATCATATCTACTGTTCGATCCACATAATCACTAATCATATGGAAAACAGATTCTCTCATGCTTTCACCATCGAGAACTTTTCTTCTCTCTTCGTAAATAATTTCTCTTTGCTCATTCATTACTTGATCGTACTCTAACAAGTTTTTACGAATACCAAAGTTATTGCTTTCAATTCGCTCTTGTGCCTTTTCAATCGCATTAGAGAGCATTTTATGTTCAATTTGTTCTCCGTCTTCTACTCCTAAGGTATTGAAAATATTCATTAATCGCTCAGAGCCAAAAAGTCGCATTAAATCATCTTCTAGGGAAATATAAAATCTAGATTCACCAGGATCTCCTTGTCTTCCAGAACGACCACGAAGCTGATTATCAATACGTCTTGACTCATGGCGTTCGGTACCAATAATCTTTAATCCGCCCGCTGCCTTTGCTTCTTCGTCTAGCTTAATATCGGTACCACGGCCAGCCATATTAGTAGCAATGGTTACGGCATTATGGACACCAGCTTCTGCAACAATTTCTGCCTCTAACTCATGAAATTTTGCGTTTAAGACATTATGCTTAATGCCTCTTTTTTTAAGCATATTACTAATCAATTCTGAATTATCAATAGTAATTGTACCGACTAAGACCGGTTGTCCTTTTTTATGGGCTTCTTCAATAACGTCACAAACTGCTTCATATTTTTCTTTTTCCGTCTTATAAACTGCATCTTCTAAGTCTTTTCTTTGAATAGGTAAGTTAGTAGGAATTTCTACAACGTCCATCCCATAAATTTCCCGAAATTCTTTCTCCTCAGTAAGAGCAGTACCTGTCATACCCGATTTCTTTTCATATTTATTGAATAGGTTTTGGAAAGTAATGGTTGCTAGCGTTTTACTTTCTCTGTTTACTTTAACATGTTCTTTTGCTTCAATTGCTTGATGAAGTCCATCTGAATAACGTCTACCAGGCATAATACGACCAGTAAATTCATCGACAATTAAAACCTCATCATCTTTTACTACATAATCTTGGTCCCTAAACATTAAGTAATGGGCACGAAGCGCCAAGATAATATTATGCTGAATTTCTAAGTTTTCAGCATCCGCCAAGTTATCTAAATGAAAGAATTTTTCTACTTTTTTAACGCCATCTTCGGTTAAAGAAACATTTTTTTCTTTTTCATTAACAATGAAATCACCCGTTTCTTCCACCATTTCTCCCATAATGGCATCCATTTTAGAAAATTCTTTACTTGCTTCACCTTTTTCTAGTTGTCTAGCTAAAATATCGCATGCATCATAAAGCTTTGTTGATTTTCCACTTTGTCCAGAAATAATAAGAGGAGTTCTGGCCTCATCGATTAAAACCGAGTCAACCTCATCGATAATGGCATATTTTAAGCCCCTTTGAACAAGTTGTTCTTTATAGATCACCATGTTATCACGAAGATAATCAAAACCTAATTCATTGTTGGTTACATAGGTAATATCGCAATTATAAGCTTCTCTTCTTTCATCGTTGTCCATCTCATTTAGAACAACACCTACTTTTAAACCTAAAAATTCGTGGACTTTTCCCATCCACTCCGAGTCACGCCTTGCTAAGTAATCATTGACTGTAACAATGTGAACTCCTTCGCCTTTTAAAGCATTTAGATAAGCTGGTAAAGTTGAAACCAAAGTTTTACCTTCACCTGTTCTCATTTCGGCGATTCTTCCTTGGTGTAAAATCACACCACCTACTAATTGTACGCGGTAATGCTTCATGCCAAGGACACGACTAGCTGCTTCTCTTACTACGGCATAAGCTTCTACCATTATGTCATCTACAGTCTCGCCTGCAGCCAATCTTTCTTTAAACTCTTTAGTCTTTCCTTTTAAAGCCTCATCTGAAAGCTCCTGCATGCTTTGATCTAATGCTTCCATTGCATCAACCATAGGATAAATTCTTTTTAATTCGTTCTCACTATGTGTTCCAAATATCTTTTGAAATAAACCCATATTTTTCTGCTCCTTAATTACATTTACTCAGTGTTTATCATAACACCATCTACTTTTCAATTCAAGAAAATACTACTTCGTTCACAAAGTGTTAACGACTCGATATTAAAGGAAAATTTCCACTTATATTCGTTCCACTAAACTGCCACTTCGATAGGCATCTAATAGATTTTCTAAGTCTTTTATTTGTCCTTTTAATTCTTTTCCTGCATCGGTATCTCCCACTAATTTTCTAGTCGTGGTTCGCTTTACAACAATTGTCTCTGAATGAATATCATTTTCATGGAGAACAGCCTCTTCTTTTGATAAAAAGGGATCATGAGCAACCAAAATAAGTCCATAAGAATTATAAATCAAAGTATAACCTGCAATTCCCGTTTCCTTTTGATAAGCTTTGGAAAATCCTCCATCAATTACCAAAATTTTGCCATTTGCTTTAACTGGGCTTTCACCTTCAATCGTTTTAACTGGTACATGACCGTTAATAATATGGGCATCCTTTGGTTCAAGACCAAATTCTTCTAAAATTAAATTGGCCATTTTTTCATCATTCAAACAATTATAATAAGGATTTTTAATCTCCGTATGAGTTTCTTTTTCTTTGATAAAATAACGTTCAAAAGTGGCCATTTTCGTTTTACCAAAAAGTGGTGAATTTTCATGCAGCCAAATATACCACATGATATCTTTCCCTTTTTCTTTTTCTTCTTCATTTAAAGCGAAAAAGCCTTTTCTAACGTAAGATTCTAAGGCCTCATAAAGGGCTTTCCCTTTGTACTTTTTGCCATAAATACTAACTTCTTTTAATTGATAATCTTTAGTCAAAGGTACACAACCATGAAACAAAAGGTTGTTATTATAAACCTTGTATAAATCACCTTTATTGAGTAAAAAGCGCATATGACTTTGCAACTTCTCGCAATTTAAAAAAGCCGTTTCTAGACGAGACATAATCTCTTCTTCTTCTTCGGTTAACTTGTAAGGATCTTTGGGGTCGATAGTAGGAAAGTTTGCATCAAGAAGCACGTATTCTTTGCCTTCTAGCGTAATTGTTCCCTTCTCATAATCCACCTTTTCTAACAGATTACGACCTTCCATTGCAAAACTCTTTCTCTTTTTTATAATTTGGCCTTCTACTTTAAATTGTAAAATAGAAACAGCCTTATGCATCTTAATATTTAATTCTTGCTCTTTTTCACTTATGCAAGGGCTTCCTTTTAGCGCAAAGCACTCACAAGGATCGTCTTTGTAGATGTTTAAGGCGTAGGTAGCAAGAGGTAAAAGGTTAATTCCATAATTGTCTTCAATTAAATCTAAGTTGCCATATCGCGCACAAATACGAATTACATTGGCAATGCAACCTCTTTGGCCAGCAGCTGCTCCCATCCACAAAACATCATGGTTGCCCCACTGAATATCCACCGAATGGTAGCCCATTAATTGATCCATAATCTTATCCGGTCCTGGACCCCTATCATAAATATCACCAACTATATGTAAATGATCGACAATAAGACGCTGAATTAATTCGCCAAGCGCCGCAATAAATTCTTCTGCTCTACCAATGCGAATAATCTCATTGACGATTTCGTTATAGTAATTTCCTTTATCCGCACTATCTGATTTCACTGTAATTAACTCTTCAATGATGTAAGAAAAGTCTTTGGGGAGAGCCTTTCTTACTTTTGATCTCGTGTATTTACTGGCAGAAGCCTTACAAACTTCAATCATCCGGTATAAGGTAATCCGGTACCAATCCTCAATATTTACTTCGGTTTGTTTGATAAGTTTTGTTTTTTCCCTAGGATAATAAATTAAGGTTGCTAAGGCTTGCTTATCTGCTAAAGTTAATCTGTTACCAAAAACATCATTAATTTTCCTTTTTACTGAACCCGAACCATTTTTTAACACATGGGAGAAGGCTTCGTTTTCTCCATGGATATCTGTTAAGAAATGCTCGGTTCCTTTGGGTAGGTTTAAAATAGCTTGTAAATTGATAATTTCTGTAGATGCCGCGCCAATTGTCGGAAACAATTGGGACAGACGATCCAAATATCTAGCCTCTAAACATTTCATTTTTTTCTTCCCCTTTATAGTTGAATGACGTCAGACATTTCGTAATGGCCGATGGTTTTCTCTGCTAAGAATTTTGCCGCTTCAATGGCCCCTTTAGCAAAAACAGCTTTTGAGTATGCAGTGTGTTTAAACTCTATTACTTCATCCACCCCGGCAAAAATCACTTCATGTTCGCCAACAATGGTACCACCTCTAACTGCCGATATACCGATTTCTTTTTCTTTTCTTTTTTCTCTTGTTTTACTGCGATCATAAACATATTCATATTCATTATTAAACACTTCATTAATGGCATCACCTAGGGCAATTGCTGTTCCTGAAGGCGCATCTACCTTCTGATTGTGGTGCTTTTCCACAATTTCCATATCAAAACCTGCGGGAGCCAAAACTTTCGCTGCATCTTTTAAAAGCTTCATTAATAGATTGATTCCTAATGACATATTAGCCGATTTTAAAATTGCTACACTTTCTTCAGCCTCTTTAACCATTGCTAATTGTTCCTTTGATAGACCCGTGGTGCAAAGAACTACTGGCGTCTTCGTTTCTTTTGCAAAGCTTAGCAGTCCTTCCATCGCTGCTGCCGTCGAAAAATCGATAATAACGTCAGCCTCTTC
>DXHJ01000145.1 GCA_019113475.1 Candidatus Dorea intestinavium
TTTTTCTTTAAAATCAATAACTTCAGCTTCGTTAACAAACATAATGGGACGAATAACCGTTATCTCCATGCGGTCTAAATAAGAAACTGGGGAAAAAGAATAAAAACGGCCCTCATATAAGAGCGATAATAACATTGTTTCAATCATGTCATCCTTATGATGGGCATAGGCTACTTTGTTACAACCCATTTCTTTTATAGCTTGATTCAAAGCACCTTTTCGCATTTTGGCACATAAAGAGCAAGGATTTTTTTCTTTACGATCTTCAAATAATATCTTGGCAATATCTGAAGGGACAATCTGATAAGGAACACCTAATTCTTTACATAGTTCAATGACTTTTGTATAATCCGATTCCTTATAGCCTAAGTCAACAGTAATGGCACTTAGCTTAAATTTCTTTGGGTAAAAACGCTGAAGACCATGTAAGGCATAAAGTAGTGTAAGAGAGTCCTTCCCTCCTGAAATACCAACGGCAATATGATCTCCTTCGTTGATCATTTGATATTCATCAATTGCTTTTCTTGTATAGCTATATAATTCTTGTAGTTTCACTTATATTTTCTCCTTAAAATATTCAATATGGGTATTGTATAACATCATTATTCATTTTTCAATTAGATTTCTATTGTTTTAATTACCGCAATAAGATAATATATAAATATAGACACTTTAATCAGACAATTCAAAACAGGAGGACATTATAGTATGAGTATTATTGATTCATTAAAAAAAAGAAGAAGCTATTATGAAATTAGCAAAGATATTCCCGTCTCTGAGGATGAAATTGCAAACAAAGTGAAAGAAATTACTGAACTTGTGCCTGACGCTTTTAATATGAAAAGTGCCAAAATAATCCTTGCCTTTGGCGAACAGCATGATAAAATTTGGGATACTATTTATGATACTTTTGAAGGCAAAGTTCCTCGCGAAAAAATCGATACTTTTAAAGCCGGTGCCGGCACCATCCTTTATTTTTACGATGAAGAAGTTGTAAAAGCAATGCAAGAGAAGTTTAAAACTTATGCTGATAATTTCCCCGTTTGGGCAAATCAAGCAAATGGTATGCTTCAATTAGCCCTTTGGTCCGGACTTCGTGAAATGGATCTTGGCGCTTCTTTACAGCATTACAATCCAGTTATTGATGAAAATATTAAGGCCATGTTTGATGTACCAGCTCATTATAAACTATTAGCTCAAATGCCTTTTGGCGCAATTGTAAGTGAGCCTGATAAAAAAGAGGCTGAAGATATTGACAAAAGAGTTAAAGTTGTAAAATAAGACTCTTAAAAGAAGGCTTTTTAGCCTTCTTTTTTTATTGATTTCTGTTACTATTAAAAGAGGAGGTGTATGATATGCGATATTTTGTTGACTTTGAAAATGTACGAAATAATGGGTTAGTTGGCATTGAAAATTTAAATAAAGAAGATACTATTATCATCTTTTATAATGAATCTTCAACGCTTAATATGAAAACTCACAAGGCTTTAGAATCAGCTACTTGTCATAAAGAATACATTTTAGTACAAGAAACCAGAAAAAACGCTTTGGATTTTCAATTATCTACTTATTTGGGCTCTTTTACAGCAAAAGAAAATGAGTTTTGTATTATTAGCCAAGACCATGATTACGATGCTATCATTAGCTTTTGGAAAGAGCGAAAGATAATAATTAAACGGCTAAATAATTTAAAAGGTGAAAATACTTTAACCCTAGAAAAAGATGTAGAAAAAGCATTGGCAGATACTCCTGATATTCAGATAGAAGAAATAGTCTCTATTATCAATCACTATAAAACAAAACAAGGGATAAATAATGCTTTGGTTAAAAAGTATAGTAGCACAAAGGGCGGTGCTATTTATCAAAAAATTAAACTCCTGATTAAGAATAAAAAGTAATCTGTATGGTCTTGTCTTTCTTTCTCAATATTGAAAATTCAATATCTTTTGGTTATGATATGTTTATTGGTTCGCACAGATAAACGAAGGAGGAAAAATTGACTCAAAAAAATAACGAAATTAAAAAAATAAAAAATGATTTTCAAAACGTCCAAGAGCTTTTGTATGTTATAGGAGATGAAACCAGACAACTAATTTTGCTCGTTTTAATGGAAGCTGATTGTAAGGTAGGAATGAGAGTCGGTGAGATTACGGAAAAGACTCACTTATCAAGGCCCGCCGTTTCCCACCAACTAAGAATTCTAAAAGATATTGGTATTGTGAAATACCGTGCTGAAGGTACCAAAAACTTTTATTATATCGATGTTATAGGTAACCGCGAACTTTTCGGTAACTTAAAAAAATTAGTCGTCCATATAGAAGATCTAATGGATGTTTTGGAGGAGTAAGACAAGACATGAAAAATTGTGTTTCCATTAATAGAGATAAATGCATTGGCTGTAAAAAATGCGTAATTGATTGTCCCCTTAATGCCATTGCCATGAAGGATAATAAAGCAACTATGATACTTGACGAATGCATGGAATGTGGCCATTGTGTAGCTATTTGTCCGCAGGCAGCAATTACCATGAAAGGTTATCAAATGTCAGAAGTAAAAGATTTTCGACCCGAAACTTTTACGATTGATTCCGAAGTGTTCTTAAATACGATAAAATTTAGGCGCTCTATAAGACAATACAAAAATCAAGAAATAGAAAGAGCGAAGATTCAGTCTATTATTGAGGTTGGTAGATTTACACCTACTGGCAGTAACAAACAAAAGATTCGCTATGTTGTGGCTGAGAAACCCGCAGAAATCGAAAAGGACGCTATTAAAATTTTCAAAAAAATAAAAATAGTTACAGATTTTTTAGCATCTTTTATTAAACTTCCTATTGATACGAGAAGATATAACGTACAAGAAGGCTTTTTCTTTCATCATGCTAATAAGGTAATATTGGTGATTTCAAAAGATGAAACTGATGCTGCGCTAGCTTCCACAAATATGGGAACTATGGCTGAGTCATTAGGCCTTGGTGTTTTATATGTGGGGTATTTTTCGCAAGCCGCAAAATTTAGTAGAGCCATTAAGAAAAAGCTAAAGATAAAAGGAAAAGAAAAAGTAGTGACTGCTATAGCTCTTGGTTATCCTCGCGTTAAATACCAAAGAACTGTACCTAGAAAACAAGCAACCATAAATTATATATAAATAAA
>DXHJ01000146.1 GCA_019113475.1 Candidatus Dorea intestinavium
ACTATTAATTTAGAAAATTATTTAACTATTATAAAACCACGTTATGGGGGACAAATTACTACTGACTTATTCGTAGAACCAGAAACAATGGATTTTGAGATTCCCAACTTGTTACTTCAACCACTTGTTGAAAATGCCTTTTTTCATGCTTTTCAAATACAAAAGCAAGGCACTATTAGAATTTTTATTTCCTTAATAAAAAATCGTATCCATTGCAGCGTTATTGACAATGGCGATGGTATGTCAGATGCGAAAATAAAAAAGGTTTTAAGTAATTCCTCAAACCATATATCTGTGACCAATATTGGACTTATAAATATTAAAGAACGACTCGAACTCATCTATCAAGACCAATGTGAATTTTCTATAATGAGTGAACCTGGCCTCGGAACAAATATATCTCTATCCTTCCCAGCTATTAAGCCCTCACAATAATAGTGAAAACCTTTTAAGTCGTCTTCTATCATTCTAAAAAATACTGACTTCCAAGAACCGCTCTTTTACTTCAATTCTTGAAAATCAGTATTTCTTTATTTATATTCTTATTTCGTTCTCCCCTTTAGATACTGACAAATATCTCTAAAAGGACAAGCTTCGCATTTGGGATTTCTGGCAGTACAAAAATAACGACCAAAGAAAATTAACAAATGGTGAGCATGGTTCCATCTTTCTCTTTTAATCTTTCTTTTGAGCTTTTCTTCTACTTTTTCTACCGTATCTGCTGGTTTTGCCAAGCCCAGTCTTTTAGAAACCCTTTGGACGTGAGTATCAACAGCTAAAGCCGGAATACCAAACCACACACTTAAAACCACGTTGGCTGATTTTCTGCCTACTCCAGCTAGAGAGGTCAGTTCTTTCATAGTACTAGGTACTTCTCCCTTAAACTCATACTTAAGCTGATGAGTTAGGGTTTTAATATGCCTTGCCTTGCTGTGATAGAGACCGATTTGTTTAATATAACTTTCGATTTCTTCTACTGTTGCTTTATCATAATCATCTAATGTCGGAAAAGCCGCAAATAGTGCAGGTGTTGCTTTATTAACCGATACGTCCGTCGCTTGTGCTGACAAAACTACTGCTATAATTAGTTCTATTGCACTCTTATGATTTAGTTCGCACTGTGCATCAGGAAACATCTCTTCAATTATGTCTAATATTTCATCTGTATTCAATTAAATCACCTCTTAAGCCTTTTCTTCTATTCTATAGTTTATCTTCTCTTCTAGCAAGGTCTTCTCAACATGATAAAAGAACCTTACCTAAGACCATTGCATTTTACCGTCTTAGATAAGGTTCTCTTTATTATATCTTTTATACTTCTGTCTTTAAAATTCTCGAAAGGAACTCTCTTGTTCTTTCTTCTTTCGGATTCATAAAGATTTCTTGTGGGGTGTCCTCTTCGGCAATTACGCCTTGATCCATAAAGATAACTCGGTCAGATACATCCTTGGCAAAGGCCATTTCGTGGGTAACAATAATCATGGTCAGGCCAGTATGAGCAAGACCTTTAATCGTCTTTAGCACCTCTCCTACCATCTCAGGATCAAGAGCTGAGGTTGGCTCATCAAAGAGCATTACATCCGGATCCATAGAAAGAGCTCTGGCAATAGCAACACGTTGCTTTTGTCCACCTGATAATTGGGTGGGTTTGGCATCAATATATTTTTCCATACCAACTTTAGTTAAGTTTTCAAGGGCAATCTTTTTTGCTTCCTCTCTCCCTCTTTTAAGAACGGTGGTTTGTCCGGTAATGCAGTTTTCTAAGACATTCATATTGTTAAAGAGGTTAAACTGTTGAAACACCATACCTAAATGAGCCCGGTATTTTGAAAGATTATAACCGCTTTTTAAAACATTTTCACCTCTATAAATAATCTCCCCACTATCGGGCTTTTCTAAGTGATTTACACAGCGAAGGAGAGTGGATTTTCCGGAGCCAGAAGAACCGATAATGGTAACAACTTCTCCTTTTTTCACATCTAAATCAATGCCTTTTAAGACTTCATTTTGTCCGTATTTTTTCTTTAGATTTCTTATTTCAAGTATAGTTTCCATCTTAATGACTCCCTTCTACAGAAACACTGTCGTTATTTTCAATTGGTGTATAGTTGTCTGGTCCGTCTAATTTCTTCTCTACCAGACGCAGAATTCTGGTAACTGTAAAGGTAAGTACAAAGTATATTACACAAATAATAAAGTAGGTTTGGAAGAACATGTAGTTTGCCCCTGCTGCCGATTTTCCTTGGAAAAATAGTTCTGTAACGGAAATAATACTAAGTACTGAAGTATCTTTAATGTTAATAACAAATTCGTTTCCTGTTGCTGGTAAGATGTTTCGCAGTACCTGAGGGATTACTACCTTTCTCATGGTTTGACTATGAGTCATACCAATAGCCTGGGCTGCTTCAAATTGTCCTTTATCCACAGCAAAAATACCACCACGAACAATTTCTGACATATAAGCACCGGTGTTAATGGAAACAATAAAAAGAGCCGCTGCCGTTCTATTTAAATCTACCCCGAAAAGTAAGGCAATTCCATAATACATGACTGCCGATTGAACAATCATTGGGGTACCTCTAAAGACCTCAATGTAAATATTTAAAATCCAACCAAAGAGCTTTTGGAAAAATCTTTTTCCTTTCGTTTCTGCTAAAGGAATGGTCCGATAAACCCCCACTAAAAGACCCACAATTGCTCCTAAGAAAGTACCGGCAATGGCTAGAAACATGGTCATTCCGGTTCCTCGTAAAAATAAGGTGCCATTTTGTTTTAAGATTCTGACAATACTGCTTTCGGTCTTTGTTTCTTCTGAAGCCGGTTGATTCTTAATGGCTTCATCCATAATATCTAATCTTTCTTGCTTGGAGATTCCGGCTAAAATTTCATTAATCTTACCAACTTCTGTACTACCCTTTGGTAGTCCAATGGCAATGGCCGTATCTTCCGGATTGGTTTGAAAGCCGTTTTCTTTAGTAAACTCAATCATCTCTAGCTTTTTATCCACGGACTCGGCGGTAACACCTTCCGGTCTTTCTGTAACATAGCCATCTATAACTCCTGATTGCAAAGCCACCCTCATAGCCGGGAAGTTATCCATTGCTTCTTGTTTCTTAACGCCTTTAATTTGATCAATAACCGAATAATGGAAGGTGTTAAGTTGGCCGGTTATTTTCGCTCCTTTAAAATCCGCAATGGATTTTGCCTTACCATAGTCCCCATCTTTTCGGGTTACCATAACCAGATCAGATTCATAGTAAACATCACTAAAGTCAACTTGTTCTTTTCTTTCCGCAGTAGGTGACATACCCGCAATAATCGCATCAATCTTACCGGATTGTAAAGCTGGTTGTAAGCCGTCCCACTCGGTTTTAACAATGACTAGTTTTCTGCCAAGTTTATCAGCAATTCTTTTGGCAATTTCCACATCATAACCACCTGCGTAAGACTTATCACCATCGATTGCCACTGCGCCATTCTTATCTGAGTTTTGTGTCCAGTTAAAGGGAGCATACCCTGCTTCCATTCCCACTCTAAAGGTTTTTGTGTCATCTGTTACTTCACTAGCTGTTGCTACTGTTACTGGTGCTACTAGCATTAGGACCATCAGTAGCATGAGTAAAGCACTCATTTTTTTTCTCATATTTCTTCCCCTTTCTTCTGGGCACAAAAAAATGCGCCCTTCAAAATAGAAAAGCGCATCAAAAGATTCTTTTTTAATAGCGCACCTTAGCTGATTTTTTGCTAAGACAGTCCGTAGTCTCTTAAACGTACGTCCCAACATTATATTCGGTGAAAGAATATAATATTTCGGCGAAAAATCCTACTCTTGCTTCTTTGCATTCACCTGCTCCACAAGATTAATAAATTTCGCGACCTCTATTCTGAAATATATTGTATTGTTTAGGCTGTAGTCTACTACCAACCCTTTTGCTTGTCAAGGACTTCTTTTAAAATTTGTCGAGAAACATAAACGCCACTAGCAGAAGCATGGGATAAAGAATGGGTAACCCCGCTGCCATCGCCGATAATATAAAGGCCCTTATATTTTGTTTCTAGATTAGGATCAACCTGAACTTCCATGTTGTAAAATTTCACTTCTACCCCGTATAAAAGCGTGTCTTCATTGGCTGTTCCCGGAGCAATTTTATCGAGGGCATAAATCATTTCAATAATGCCATCTAAGATTCTTTTTGGTAACACCAAACTTAAATCTCCCGGTGTAGCATTTAAAGTTGGGGTAACAAAGGATTCACTAATCCTGTTTTCATTACTTCTGCGGCCACGAATCAAATCCCCAAAGCGCTGTAAGATTACCCCGCCTCCTAGCATATTCGAAAGTCTGGCAATACTTTCACCGTATTCGTTGCTATTTTCAAAAGGCTCAGAAAAATGTTTGGCCACTAGGAGCGCAAAATTAGTATTTTCTGTTTGTTTTTTCGGATCTTCATAGCTATGACCATTGACCGTAACAATACCATTGGTGTTTTCATTTACCACAATTCCTTTGGGATTCATGCAAAAAGTTCTCACCTTATCCTCAAAGGTTTCCGTACGGTAAACTATTTTGCTTTCATAAAGCTCATCCGTTAAATGGGAGAAGATAGCAGCTGGCAGTTCCACTCTTACCCCTAAGTCCACGCGATTAGACTTAGTCGCAATGTCTAGCTTTTTACAAATTTCTTCCATCCAGCGGCTGCCCGTTCGGCCCACTGAGACAATGCATTTTCTGCATTCATCACTTTTATCTTGGCCAGAAACCAGATAAATTCCCTCTTTTACTTCAATGTCTTCTACTTTGTAGTTAAAGCGAAATTCCACCTTATCTTTTAAGTACTCGTAGAGATTTTCTAACACAACGTAATTAATATCGGTGCCTAAATGACGAACACTGGCATTTAAAAGATTGAGTTGATTTTGCATGCAAAGCTTTTTAATACTGGTGTTGGCCGTGGAATAAAGTTTCGTTCCTTCCCCACCATAGGAAAGATTAATCGCATCCACATATTCCATCAAATCTAAGGCTTGCTTTTTACCAATGTATTTATATAAAGTGCCACCAAAGTCATTGGTAATATTATACTTGCCATCAGAAAAGGCTCCTGCCCCACCAAAACCACTCATAATATCACAAGAAGCACAGTGAATACAACTCGTTATCTTCTCACCATCAATAGGGCATTTTCTTTTCTTAAGCTCATTACCAGCTTCAAAAACGCCTACCTTAAGACTTGGATCTGCTTTCATTAGTTCATAGGCAGAAAAAATTCCGCCCGGTCCTGCCCCCACAATAATTACATCATATTTCATACGCCGTACCTCACTTTTATTTACAATTCGTTTTCACAAAGTTCTAGTGCCGCTTCAATTACCTTATCCATATCATAATACTTGTAATTTCCTAATCTACCACCAAAAATTACCTTTTCTTCTTTTTCTCCTAATTCCTTATAAGCCTTAAAAAGATTGTTATTTTCTTCGTTATTAACTGGGTAATAAGGCTCCATTCCCACTTCCCATTTGGTGGAATATTCCTTAGAAATAACGGTTTTTTCTTGTTTACCAAATTCAAAATGTTTGTGTTCAATGATACGAGTATAAGGAACCTCATAATCGGTATAATTAACCACGGCATTGCCTTGGTAGTTTTCTTCCTCGAGAACTTCTGTATCAAAACTTACACTACGATATTCAAGAGGTCCTAGTTTATAGCCAAAGTATTCATCAATCATACCGGTATAAATAACTTTATCGGCAATATCTTTGTTTTCTTTGCTAAATTCAAAGTAGTCTGTGCTAGTTTTCACATCGCTTCCTACCAGCATTTTTTCAATAATCTTGGTATAGCCACCAATCGGTATTCCTTGGTAACGATCATTAAAATAATTGTTATCATAGACAAAACGAAATGGTAATCTTTTAATAATAAAAGCCGGTAGTTCCGTACAAGGACGTCCCCATTGTTTTTGCGTATAACCTTTAATTAATTTTTCATAGACGTCAGTTCCTGCTAGAGAAAGTGCTTGCTCTTCTAAGTTTTTTGGTTCTTTAATATTTAACTTCTCAATTTGACTCTCGATAATCGCTTTTGCTTCCGCTGGGGTCTTAATATTCCACATTTTGCTAAAGGTGTTCATGTTAAAAGGAAGGTTATAAAGTTCATCCTTATAAATAGCAATGGGGGAATTAATATAGTTATTAAAAGAAGCAAGTTGGTTTACATAATTCCATACTCGCTCGTTTGAAGTATGGAAGATATGAGCACCGTATTTGTGCACGTTAATGCCTTCAATTTCTTCACAATAGCAGTTACCGGCAATATGAGCTCTTTTATCAATCACCAAACATTTCTTTCCTTTTTTTGTTGCTTCCTGAGCAAAAACAGCGCCAAATAGACCTGCTCCTACGATTAAATAATCATACTTCATTTATATTCTCCTGTACTCTTATATTTAGAGGCTTGTTTACCCTCTTTTTTCTTCTCTTAGTCTATCATATTTATGAAAAAAATACTTCTTTTTATGCTTGATACTCTCTTCTGGCGACTTTTGTTAGCTTACTAAGATAATAAACATTTAAAATTGGCACAAACCAAATAAAAAAGAGCGCTATTTTTTTGTTTTTTTCAATTTTATTCGTTAAAACCACCACTCTTATTCCTCCTTGTAGAGCGAGAAAATATAAGACAATTAGACTAAGGAGAGTGTTTAAAATGGTCACTTCATAAGGCGAATAAGAAACGCCAATAATGGTAATAAGCACCTGAACCACCCAGCCATAAGAAGAAAGGATTAACTGATCACAACCACCATTTAACACTCTTTCTTTGGCACCCATTTGCCTTACTCCTGGGGTAGTAAAAACTTGAGGAATCATAAAATAAAGTAAATAAAAAATAATCCCTACTACTATCTCTAACCAATAAATCGTTTTTGACATACCAAAAAAATAATTAAGCCAAAAATAGTTTCCTATCATTAAAATGAGTAATCCGGCTATTACTCTTTTTAAATAAATCATAAATTTTCCTCATTTCTCCAACTTTTCCTATAGTTACTAACATAATTTTAATAGATTCCCCCTTAAAACACAAGAAATCCTCACTAAAATAGCTTTGACAGTGGTTCTGATCCTCTTTATAATTGTAACTACCAATGAAAACTCCAAACAAAAGAAAGAGGAGCCTCTATGCGAAGACGAATCTATGACATTCTCGAACGAGCAAGACCAGGCGATAAGCTTAGCCATGCTTATGACTGGATGATTGTATCCGTTGCCTTAATCAGCGTTTTTCCCTTGATGTTTCGCCGTCCCCCGGACTATCTAACGAATCTAGTGGAAACCATTTGTGTTTACCTCTTATTTTCTGATTATATTTTAAGATTTATTACGGCCGATTATGCTTCCAAGCATCCGGCAAAGAAAGCTTTTTTTCTTTATCCTTTTACCCCCTTTGCCATTGCTTCTTTGCTTGGCATCTTGCCTTCTCTTAATTTATTACCTGCCAGCTTTCGTGTTCTAAGGCTGCTCCTTTTAAGCGTAGTTTTACACTACTCCAAAAGCTTTAAACGCATTGTCAAAGTTTTTCACAACCAAAGACGAACCCTTTTATCCGTTCTAGTGGTGGCTATTGGTTATATCTTTCTTTCTGCTCTTGTTATGTTTATTTCGGAACCCGAGCATAACTTTCCCCAGTTTTATGACGCCATCTATTGGGCCACTACCGCTCTTACTACCGTAGGTTATGGTGATATTTATCCTACTACTGTAATTGGAAAATTTATTAGTATGCTCTCTTCCATTTTTGGTGTTGCTGTAATCGCCATGCCAGCAGGTATTGTTACCGCCGGTTTTCTTGATACCCTAAATGAAGACTTAAAACATGAAAATAATCCGATTAAACCCGCTCCTGTTGCTAAAATGGCAAAACCACTTTTTATTTATTATCTTAAAATTATGAGTATTGGTTTTCTTTTAAATTTAGTTCTTTATTACCTCGCTCACCATTTCGCCCTGCCAGCTTGGTTAGATTCCCTTGGCACCATTTATGCAGCGATTATGTTGGAACCTACAGCTGGTCTATTATTAGCCTTTTTAACTATTTTTATTCAAACTGTTTTTGTTTACGGACCAGGGGTTATGGTTTATTACTTAATCGGTGCGATTGCCGCTCTTTCTTTTGGTCTTTTACTGCGAAATAGCCAAAAAGAACTTTCCTTTAAAGCGCTACCAAAGGCCCTACTATTATTTTTTGTTTTAGGTACTATTTTTGCCGCCCTTTTAACGCTTTGGGAAACCGGCGGCGTTCCAAAGAGCGGCTGGGAACGTGATTTTTATAATCTTGCCAGAGAACGCGGCTTTTCTAATACCCTCTCCTGCTTTTTGGGAACAGGCGTCCTAAAGCTTATTGACACTTTAGTTATTGCTCTAGTAATTCCTTTGTTGGTTATGTTCAGTCATAAAATTTCTTTTTTAAAAAGACCCAAATAAAAAAGCAAAATGTTGAGTGACCTTAAATCTCAGCATTTTGCCTTTTCTTTTTAAAATTTGAAATATTCTTTTACGTTATTGTAGCAAACGTCTTCTATTATTTCTTTTAAGTATTGTTCTTTTGAGAAATATTCGCCCTTTTCAATCAGTTCTCCTAAATAGTTACAAAAAACTCGGCGATAGACCTCATGTCTTGGATAAGATAAAAAGCTTCTTGAATCTGTTAGCATTCCTACCGACAAGCTAACCGGATAAAGATTCGATGCTGCCTTAAATTGGCGATCTAAGCCATAAGCTTGATCGTTGAACCACCAAGGTGCGCCCATTTGTACTTTTCCTTTTACATCACTATCACAAAATGCAGCAGCTAGAATAACAAAAGATTCAATCTGCGCAGCATTTAGAGGATATAAAAGTGTTTTTGGTAACTCATTGATGGTTGTCAACTTATCTAAGAGTTTACCCACACTTTTGATTGCTGTGGAATCATCTACACAATCAAAGCCTGTTGAATGACCTATTACCTCAACTTTAGAAGTATTTGTATCTTGGTAAGTACCTATATGTAATTGCATAACAAAACCATTTCTGTTATAAGCTTTTGCCATTTCAAACATAAAAGCTGAGTGGTATTTAGCAATCTCTTCTTTGGTTAAGCTTTCTTTTGCTCTAGCTTTCTCTACTATTTGATTAAGCTCTTCTTTGGTGTAATCACACCAAGTAAAGTCAGGAATTCCATCATCGCTGACGGTGGTACCGATTGCTTTAAACGCCTTTAATCTTTCTTCCAAAGAATCAATCACATCATCAAAGGTTGTGATATTTGCTTTTGTTGCCTCACTTAACTTATCAATATAAGCAGCAAAGCCTGGCTTTTCACAAAACATTGCTTCGTCTGGGCGAAAAGCTGTTAA
This sequence comes from Candidatus Dorea intestinavium, assembly GCA_019113475.1. Taxonomy (GTDB): domain Bacteria; phylum Bacillota; class Clostridia; order Lachnospirales; family Lachnospiraceae; genus Aequitasia; species Aequitasia intestinavium. Next base: position 9,405 of record DXHJ01000146.1, read on the forward strand.
CACCTTTGTTTTAATTTTCTTTTCTTTCGCGATTACTTTATAAGCCTCTAAGGTATCTAAGGGATCTTCTGTGGTACACACAGTGTCCACATTCATTTTTTCCATACACCAAGCAGGTGTTACTTTTTCATCTGCTATCATTGTGGTCGTCTTTTTATAAATAGCTTCTGCATTATCAGGTCCTAAAGGCTCATCAATACCAAAATAGCGTTTTAACTCTAAGGCATTCCAAATATACAAGGGGTTGCCAATTAATTTAGGAGAGATTTCTGCATACTTCATAAATTTTTCGTAATAGCTAGCATCACCTGTAATGTATTTTTCTTCTATACCAAAAGTTCTCATTGCCCGCCATTTGTAGTGATCACCGCTAAGCCATAATTCTCCGATATCGTGATACTGCTTATTTTCTACAATGTCTTTAACTGGTAAATGACAGTGATAATCGATAATAGGCATGTTTTCTGCGTATGTATGATATAAATAACTTCCAGTTTCGTTGGTTAAAAATAATTCTTCACTAAATTTATTATTTAACTTCATCTTCTTACCTTCTTTATTTTATAATATACCGAATTTGGCAAAAGCATCTGTTGCCGTCATTCCTGCTTCAATTGCTTTACGAACTGTTTTTTCTCCACTGGCCTTTTCTAAACTCTTTTTAATTACTTCTACCGCAATTTCTTTAGGAATTACTAAAACGCCATCAATATCGCCAAAAATATAGTCCCCATCATGAATGGTAACTTGTCCGATTTCAATAGGACAGCGATAATCCACTACTTGAGTACGTATGCTTGAATCTTGTGCATAGCAACCGCAACTAAAGACTGGCCAATTTTGTTCTAAGACTTGTGGGGTGTCTCTATGCCAACCATTTACAATTGCTCCTACTGCGCCTCTCGTTCTAGCTGTAGCCGTAAGAAGTTCTCCCCAGTAGGCACAACGTTTTGTGCCACCAGTAGCGATATAAATTTCATTTTTTCCTAGTTGATCTAAACATTCTGTTAAATAACCAAATGGTTTCTTTTGTGGGCCAAAAACATCGATCATTAAAACCGTCATAGCCTTTCCGGCTACTTTCATATCTGACTTAATCCCTTGTATCTCTTGAGGAAGGAATTGATGGGCATAGCCCATTGCATCAAGAATATCTCCTACCACTGGTGTATAGAGCTTTTCTTTCATCAACTGAAACAATTCATCTTCATTTTCCCAATTTTCCATTTTTATAAATTTCCTTTCTAAAACCCGTAAGCTAATGCTCCGCCATCAACTGCAAAATCTTGTCCCGTTACATATTCAGACTCATTTGCTGTTAAATACAAAATAGTCGCTCCTATTTCTCTTGGATCACCAAATTTATGCACTGGCATTCTATTAAGAATTTGAGCCTTTCTTTTATCATCCATAACTTCTTTTAATAACTCAGAAGGAAACCAGCCTGGTGCAACAGAATTTACATTTATATTATCTTGTGCCCATTCTACTGCTAAGCCTCTAGTTAAACCAAGGACTGCGCTTTTACTTGCGCAATAGGGAACAACCAAACTAAATCCTAGGTGAGCTGCCATAGAGGATATATTGATGATTCGTCCTCTGTTTTTGCTCTTTTTTAGATAAGGATAACAAAGATTAGATACTCTAAAAATACTATTTACATTTGTACTCATTACTGAGGCAAATTCTTCATCGGTAATTTCTTCTGCTCTTTTTTTAACCGAAATACCCGCATTATTGACAAGAAAATCGATCCCTTGTGCATCTCCTATCTCCTTTATTAGTTCCTTCATCTGCTCATGATTATTAATATCGCCTTGTTTATGAATAATATTACTATGACAATATTCCTCTGGATCTTTAGGATGTCCACTTCTACTAATTGAATATACCTTTGCTCCTGCTTCTGCAAGTACATTAGCCGTTGCTAGTCCTATGCCGCTAGAAGCGCCTGTAATTACCCCAATCTTTCCACTTAAATCAAACATAACTATTCTCCTTTATAAAATCACTTTTTTATATGAAACACAATTATTTTCGATAAACTCCCAATCTAAATCAGCACCAACTCCCGGTCCTTCGGGAACCGTAATTATGCCATCTTTAATTGGTAATTTCGTGTTCATTGGAAACATAAACTCTTCTTCTGGCACGAAGTATTCAAAGTACTTACAATTTCTAATAGCGCAAGAAACATGTAAATTTACTAAATCCATGTAATTCATGGTTGTAGTATGAATTTCACAGTTTAATCCAAAAGCTTCAGCCATGTGAGCAATTTTTAATGTTCCCGTGATTCCACATTTCCAAGAAACATCAGCGCGCACAATATCTGCTGCGTGTTGGTTAATAACTTGCGCTACACCCCAGTGGCATCCTCTAGTTGTTTCCGTTGCTGCGATAGGAATATCTAAGGCATTGCATAGTTGTCGATACTTTTCCGTTTCAAAATCTCTAAAGGGTTCTTCAAACCATTCATAATTAAGTTTTTCTAACTGTCTGCCCACTTTAATGGCTTCATCTAGGGTATATTCACCGACTGGATCGGTCATTAAAACATAATCCTCTCCTAATTCATCTCTTAGCATTTGATGAATTTCCATGTCTTTAGTAACTGGTCCAGAAGGGTGAACTTTATAGGCTTTAATTCCTTCTTCTTTATATCTAAGCGCTTCTTTAAGATAAACCTGTGGATCATCATAAAAAAGACTACTTGCATAAACAGGTAAAGAATTTCGATAAGCTCCTATATATTTGTACAAGGGAAGCCCTGCCTCTTTCGCACAAATATCCCATAAGGCAACATCCATTGGTCCTGGCAAAAACACCGGGAAAAAAGCTTCATGCCTATCGGCATTCCACATATCATGCCAAATTGCTTCTCTATCATGAGGGTCTCTTCCGAGTACAATTGGAATAATTGTATCGTGAAGATAATTTTCTGTAACCCCACCGGAACGTGCAGCCATTGCAGTTGCTACTCCGCTTATGCCTGTATCAGTTGTGACTTTTAAGACCAAGACGTCCCAGTCCATCTTTCCGGCTCCTTTTCGCTTTTCATCAAAAAGGCATTTATTTCGTTTTGTCCACCAGGTTTCTACCATTGATATTTTCATATATTTTCTTCTCTTCCTTCTTATTGTAAATTTGGTAATGTCATGCTAATAGCTGGTATAAATGTAACTAGCATTAAGCAAATAATCATTGTAATGTAAATTGGCACCATACCCTTTGCCAGCTTTTCAATTTTTATTCCCGAAACTGCTGATCCTATAAATAGTGAGCTTCCTACTGGTGGTGTTAAAAGACCAATTCCTAAGTTTAAAATCATAATGACACCAAAGTGGATAGGGCTATAACCCATAGAAGTTACTATTGGAAGAAGTATTGGTGTGATAATCAAGATCAGAGAACCCATTTCCATTACCATTCCTAAAATCAGTAGTAACAAATTAATAATTAACATAATAACAACAGGATTTTTTGTAATACTATAAATTCCATTGGTAATATGTTTTGGTACTTTTAAGTAAGCCATCAACCAGCCAAAGGCTGTCGAGGTTGAAATTAGTATCATAATCATGGCTAAGGTTTTAACTGCACTTAATAACATTTTAGGTAGTTCTCTAATTGGAACTTCACGATAAATTGCAAAAGTTACAAAAATGCTCCATAAAACTGCTAGTCCAGCGCCTTCAGTTGCGGTAATAAATCCCGTACAAACACCAATTACTACGATTACAATAGTCATAAGTCCCCAAAAAGCGTCTTTTAAAGCTAAAAAGAATTTTTTTAAAGAGAACTTTTCGCCTACTGGATAATTACGTTTTCTTGCCACTATATAGCTATAAACCATTAGACAAAGTGCTAATAAACAACCAGGGAAAATACCAGCTAAAAACAAAGCCCCAACGGAAACTCCACCTGCTGCCAAAGAATAGATAACCATATTTTGACTTGGCGGAATCAAAATACCTTCTACAGAACTAGCCATAGTAATGTTTGTGGCAAATGTCTTATCATATCCTTCTTTTTCCATAGTTGGTATCATGGTTGGACCTATGGTCGCTACTGATGCAGCCGATGATCCGGATACAGCCCCAAAAAGTAAGGAAGCAATAATATCAACCATAGCCAGACCACCATGCATCCAACCAACCATTACACTCGCCAGTTGTAACAACCGTTTCGATATGCCTCCGGCACTCATTATTTCACCCATTAAGATAAAAAATGGAACGGCTAATAATGAATAGGTATTAACTCCTTTAACCATGCTTTGAAGTACCATTTGCATTGGTATTTTTAAATACCAACAAGTAATTATGCTGGAAATACCAATAGATAATGCTATTGGCATTCTAACAGCCATTAGCGAGATAAAGATTCCAATTAATAAAAGAATTGCTATTTTTTCAGATGGCATAATAATTCCCTCCCTCTATCTATTGCTGCCATAACAAAAGCAAATCCGGATACCGGTATTACTGCATATAAAACTCCAGAAGGCAGACCGATTCCTGTCATTATGTTACGAGATGTTAATTTTACCAGTACAATTCCACCAAATAACATGATTATTCCTAGGATTATAATTAAAACCAAGTCAAATAAATCCATATATTTAATGGTTCGTTCCGATACAAAGTTATCAATTAACGTTACCTTTAAATGGGAATCATCGGTTATTGCTAAGGTTGCACTAAGAAGGCAAAACCAAACCATACAGATAAGTGCTACACTTTCTCCCCAACTTGGTGCGTATTTAAAAAGATAACGACTAGCTGCGACAAATGAAACAATCAATACTTGTAAACTCAAAAGAACACAGCAAATGATGGAAATAAATTTTCTAACTTTTTCACAAATTTTAGTAAATGTTTTCATTCTTGCCTCCTATTTCATTTCTTGTATTTCTTCTACTAGATGCATATAACCTTTTCCGTATTTCTCATAAACGGGTTTAACAGCATCTTGCCAAGGAGTAAAGTCCGTTATTTCTACTACATTGACTTTTTTCTCTTTTAATTGTTCAATTTGATCTTGATCATCTTTTTCAATGATTTTTTTATTATAATCTTCAGCATTTGATGCGGCTTTTTTTAAGATACCTTGTTCTTCTTTATTTAACCTATTCCATTTATATTCACTAAAAATAATGATTCCTGGGCTATAAGTATGTCCATCTAAAACTAAATTATTATTAACTTCAAAAAAGCTATTACTGATATATCCTGCCAAAGGTTGATCGGCACCGTCAACTACTCCTGTTTGCAATGAAGTATATAATTCACTCATGGAGATTGGCGTTGGGGAAGCGCCAAAACATTTAACGGTATCCATTAAAATAGAGGTCTCTGCAACTCTCATTTTCATTCCTTTTAAATCTTCTGGTGATTTTATTTCCTTTTTAGCAAAGAAATTACGTGAACCTTCATCAACAAAACCCAAACCAATCATGCTGGTTTTGTTCTTTTCTAAGCCCTTTAAAATCTCTCTGCCAGTCTCACTTTTTAAGGCTTTCCAAAGATGTTCTCTTCCTTGAAATAAATAAGGAAGACCAAATACGTTCATTTCTTTTACACCAAAATCACCCATAGTAAGGGTATTCGCTCTAAAAGCATCAAGCGCTCCCATCTGGACTGCTTGAATCTCTGTTCTCTCATCACCAAGTTGTCCCCCACTATATAACTCTACTTCCATCTCACCATCCGATAGTTTTTTTACTTCATCACAGAAATACTGCATTACTTCTGTATTGATGTTATCATCTGGGCTAAGTTCTCCCGCTTTTAGAACGATTTTAGGTTGGGTATTTGCTGACTTTTTTGTTTTAGTCTGATTACCTTCTCCACATCCACTAAGCATTAAGGTTAAAGTCATTACAATGGCCAACATGGCACTAAAACCTTTTTTCATTCCTTTTCCTCCGTGTAATCTACTTGATAAAGTACTTCAAAGTGTATCTCTTTGATGCCTCTAAATGGGCTATTAATGCCTTTTCTATCCTTTCAGGATCCTCTGCTAAGTAAGCATCTATAATTTCCACGTGACCAGCAATTTCATCAATATAGAAGGTATTATCTTCGGCAGTTTTTATTCTGATTCTCTGGTTGTGATCTGTGATATTTATCATTAATTGCTTAACAAAGCGATTTTCCACTTTATCCAAAATAGCCTCATGTAGCTCTCTATCAAGATTTGTATAATATTTCACCTGTTCCTTTTTATCCATCTGGGTAAGATCAACTAAAAATCTTTTTTTAATGTCTTCCAACCACTCTCTATCCAAACGACCACAAATGCTTTTAGACATATAAGGTTCTACTAAAAATCTTGTCTCATATATTTGGTGAATCAAATCTAAGGTAATGTCAGCAACAATAGTACCTTTTCTAGGATAAATATATACAAAGCCTTCCTTTTCTAGACGTTGTATCGACTCTCTTATTGGGGTTCTACTAATACCAAACTCCTTCATAAGTGCTTCCTCAGAGATATCTCCTAATGGCTTAAGTTCGCCATTTAAGATTTTTTCCTTTATTGTTTTATATGCTAATAATTTCTTTTCTGCTGCTTTACTTACCATTTAATCTTACCCCTTTTCTTAAAATCCGATTAATGCACCACCATCTACTACTAAACTGATACCGTTTACGAAGCTTGCGGCATTTGAGCATAAATAAACTGCTGCCCAACCAATATCTTCTGGTTTTCCAAATTTATTCATCGGTGTTCTTCCTAATATTTTTGCTTTTCTTGGTGGATCATTATCCACTGCTTTGTGTAACATAGGCGTTTCAATCCAACCTGGTGCAATCGCATTAATCCTAATTCCCTCAGACGAAACTTCCGACGCTAGCGTCCTTACAAGCCCTAATACTGACGACTTAGCTGCTGAATAACCAGCTACATAAGGTTGTCCAATAAAGCCCGTCATAGAAGAAATAAATAAAATATTGCCCTCCTTTCTTTCTTTCATGTGGGGAATGATTGCTTTACTTAAAGCAAATGAAGCTGTTACGTGTAAATCTAATACATCCGTAAACTCTTTTAGGCTCATTTCTTCAATTGGCTTTTTACAATGATTTCCCGCATTATTTACTAAAATATCTATCGGCCCTTTTTCTTTAATTATTTTTTCCACCAACTTAGGAATTTCTTCCATTTGAGAAATGTCGAACTTATAATAAGACGCCTTTTCCCCTAGTTTTTCTACTGCGTCATCTAAACTGGACCCTTTACCTCGACCAATTAAGATAACCTCAGCACCTGCTTTTGTCATGCACTTGGCCATAGCAAAACCAATTCCACTAGCTCCTCCGGTTATGATGGCTCTTTTTCCATTAAGCCCGAACTCCTCTTGTAACATTTCCTTCACACCTTTCTCTTTTACTTTTTTTGTCATCTTGATATTTGTAAGGAATAAAAAATTCCTTATGACCTAACTCTTCTGCTTTTGTTTTTTCCCCTGCACAAATTTGTGTAACTAATTTGATTAATGAAAAAACACTATCTTCTATCGTGCATGCTCCTGATAAAATATCACCAGCATTAAAATCCATATCTTCTTGCATGTAGCTATAGGTATTGTTATTACCCGTGATCTTGATTACTGGTGAGATTGCACTTCCAACCACATTACCTCTGCCGGTAACTAAAAATAGTAACTGTGCTCCTGAAGCAACTAAATCTGTCAATCCTTCATTGTCATTAGGATTAGTAAAACCAAAATCCATAAAGTAAGGATCCGGCGTACTATCTAATAGCCATAGGCCTTTATTTTTCACCTCTTCAGCGACCTTTAAAACACCTTGAATGGGTTGCGACCCGCTTTTAATTAAAGCTCCCATACTCTTTTCTTCTATGGTTGTCAGACCTCCAACAAAGTTACCTGGGGAAATAGAATACTGTTTTACTTTTTTGCAATATTCCATTGCTTTATCATAAGTGCTAGCAAGTTCTTCTCTTGCTTCTTCTGATATGCCCCTTTTTACTAACATTTCTTTTAATCCAACCGCTTCCACTATTTCTTCAAAAATCGCGATTCCCTTTTGGTTTACGAGAAAATCAAAAAATCTACCTACGACTACATTTCCTGCTAAGCCCGAGGTATAATCTGATCCTCCACATTCTGCGCCCACTATTAAATCGGCAAATCCCATAGGAACTATTTTTGTATCTTCTAGTTTCTCTAATATTTCTTCTACGTTTTCGCAGGCCTTTTCAATCGACTTCTTCGTTCCACCTTCATTTTGGATGAGTAGCCAACTACCAAATTTTCCTTTTTCCGCTGCGTATTGACTTAACTTTTCTGCTTGCAGATATTCACAACCAAGTCCAATTACATATACTCCTCCCACATTGGGGTGACGTATTAATGCTAATAGCAAATTAAGAGCATAGGTATTATCCGTACAACCGGAAAATCCAACGACTTCCACCTCCGGATTATTAATTCTTCTAACCACCTCTTTTGCCACAAATGCAGCGCATTCAACGGTATACATAACTAAAACTTTATTTCTTATCCCAATTTTTCCATCTTGTCTTAAATATCCTGACCATTTTATATCTTCTAAATTATCCATCCAATCTCCTTTATTTATACAAGGCATCTTTCGGAGCACCTGTTGTTAAATCCATCTTTGAAGAGCGTTCATCATAGTTACTTTTCATATTGTGTAGATGAACATGCTCACCTTTTTTTATATCTTTTGTTGCTATTCCTATATTTGTGTTATATTTAATAATCTGCATACCTTCTTTTATATCTGTTATTGCTACTTTATGCCCCGACATAATCTTCTCTTTCACTTCAATAGCGGATTTTACTTCACCTAAAATTGTTTTTTTCCCGGGATCTAAATCTAACAATGCCGTTGCTACATTATCATTTTTATCAATTAAAAATAATGATTCCATGATTTTCACCTCATTCTTACTGGCTGTTGTTTTTCCTGTGATATATCACTGATATATCTGTGATATATCTTACTTCTCTTAAAACTATTAAACAAGCATCAATTTAGACAAAAACTACTTTTATTTTTATGCATAATCACAAAAAAGCTGTTATACAAGGGGTTCAAATCCCTTAGCATAACAGCTTTTTCCTTTATTTCTTTTATTCTTTTTTCATTCGTATCACAGGTTTTTCTTCATAACCGATAGAAGTGTACATCTCTTTTGCGTATTCGTTATTTGGCTCTAGCTCCACTCTAATCTGGGCTGTTTGTGGTTCAATCTTATCCTTGATAAAACCAAGAAATTCACTAGCAAGGCCTCTACCTCGGTATTCTTCTTTTACATATAACTCTTCAATCCAAACCACCTTGCCTCCAGCTCTTTGGGAAAAAGTGGTACTAAGGAGTGCAAAACCAACAGGCTTTTTCGTCTCCTCAATAATATAGGCACTTAAATAACTATCTTCTCTCATAATTTCATCCCAAGCATTATTGACATAATGTTCGGGAATTGAACACGTAAATTTTGGTGAATCGTAGAATTCCATGGCCAATGATACATAGAGTTTCTTTTCATCTGGTCTAACTTTTCTAATCATAATACTCACCTCTTTCTTTTGATATTTCTATTTTATCACAAGATATCTTAAGAAAAAAGTTTATTCAAAAGAAGCTAGTTTCCCAATTTCTTCCATTACATTTTGGTAATCCCCTTCGCCGCTCATAACCACTAAGAAATCACCCACTAAAAGATGCAACTCCCCATTCGGAATAAGCTCACTGCTGCCCCTTTCAATCGAGACAATTAAAGAGCCCTTTGGCCAATTTACTTCGCTAATACGTTTTCCTTCCAGCTTAGATCCTAGTTCGACCGTGTAATAAGATAAGACTTTTTCTTCTTGCGCATTTTTATGCAATGGATCAATTTCTTTCTTTTGCCTTTTTAATAGTCGCTCTAGTAGACTCTCATAAATTGGCTTACTTCTCATCATCGTTGCTACCACATAAGCCACAATCGATACTAGGGATAGGGACATCATTTGATTTAAGGAGCCGGTCATCTCAAAGATCAAAATAATTCCTGTTAACGGTGCTCTAACAATGGCGGCAAAATAACCAGCCATGGCTAGTATAACAAAGTTACTAATATAAGTTGGATTTACTAGTAGAGCAAAAGCACCACCAATATAGCCACCAATAACTAAAAGAGGAAAGAAAATTCCGCCTGGTACACCACTACCAAAACTTACTGCCGAAAAAACAAACCGACCGACTAAAATCAAAAGAACCATTCCTAGGGCCATGGGTTTTGTTGTTAAATCTTCAATAAGATTGTGGCCGCTTCCTAAAATTTCTGGCATAACAAAGGCTAAAATTCCTGCTACCATAAAAGGAAATAACATTCTTAGTACTTCCGGTATAGCCTTAGCTTCTTGGTATAATCTTTGTACTCTTAAGGTAAACCAGTTATAAAAAACTCCTAAAAGGCCAAGAATAAGCCCTAATAAGATGAGTAGTAAATAATCGCTACGAGGAATATTTTGTATGGTTCCAAAAGAAAAGACGGCATTTAAACCAAATACCTTTGAGGACACAAAGTCTGCCATTAAAGAAGAAGACATAACCCCAATTAAAAGAGAAACGCTGAAATTTTTATGAACTTCTTCAAGGGAAAATAAAACTCCGGCTAAAGGAGCATGAAAGGCTGCTGATAAACCCGCACTAGCACCACAAGTTAAAAGAAACTTTTCTCTAGTTTTATCTTTTTTTAAGCCTCTTCCTGTTAATTTTCCAACCATCGCCCCAAGCTGTATGGAGGGACCTTCTCGGCCTAGTGCTAAACCGGAGAATACGCCTAGTAAACCACCAATAAATTTAGCCGGTAAAACTTTCTTCCAATTTTCTTCTAAGGCTCCTTGAATTTCTCCTTCTAGTTGCGGAATACCACTTCCTGATATCATAGGTTCAAATTTTACCAAACGATAAACTAAGTAACCACAAACTATAACCAGCAAAAACCAAATACCTATCTTAAGGAAATCGCCTTTTGCCCAAGTGATAATCCTATTTCTTAAAACACTACTCTTATCCAATAAAAGACGATAAAGGAGGGCCACAAAACCAGCTCCTGCTCCCACTATAAGACCTTCTAAAATAAGCACAATCTGATTTGTTGACGTAAAGCTTGCTTTTTTTCTTTCTTTAATCTTCATTTTTATTTGTTTCCTTATCTGTTTCTGCCATCTTGCAAATATCTAAATAACTATAAAGGGTGAATTTAGAAATACCTAAAAATTTTGCTACCTTATCGCTTGATTTTGTAATTAAGAAAGCTCCTGCATCATTTAGATAGCGAACAAATTCCACCTTATCACTTTTATTCATTAACCCCACCGGTTTATGAACAAGTTCTAGCGCGCTTTCAATGAGTTCCTCTAAAAGATCATTCACATTATTCGTAATTTTCCTTGGTTTTTTCTCACTACTTTGGGTCGCAATTAAATCTTTAATTCCAAGTTCAAAATCAACAAACCTAGTAATATCAAAATTGATTCCTAAGATATATTGCACCTGATCTCCTTCACCTCTAACATAAATGGTGCTGGATTTTAGAATACGTCCATCTTTTGTCGTTGTCAGATAAGATAACTTATCTTCTAACTGATGAGACTCTTTGCTAAGAGCTTCCACCACAACAGCAGAAGGACCATCACCTTGATTTCTCTTGGTAATATGACCATTGACAATGTAGGCAAGTGAATTATCCAAATCTTGCTTCGTCAAATCATGAATGGTTACCTCACAATTAGAGCCAAACTCGGCTGCTAATGCATCTGCTAACTGAATCAAAAATTTTAACGTGTTCTTTGTTGTAATCATTTTCTAGCATCCCTTTCTCCGTCACTTTTACCTCTCTATCATACCACAAACGTTACTTTTAACACTGAATATTTTTTGCCTTATCTAACTTTTTATAATATCTGTCTTAAAAGTGCTATAATCTTGCCTAAATCAGTAAAAAAGTGTCAGAAATACGATTTCTCATATTTCGATTTACGAAGGTTTCTTCTTTTGCTATACTTTTTATAACATATAACTATGTCTCCCCATAATTAACCGACATAGTGAGAAAATATTAAACGGAGAAAAAGATATGTTAAGAAGGAAAATTGGGGTTTTTGCTCTAGTCGGCATTAGCATCTTGCTTTTTGCTTGTGGCAGTAAAGCCGTAGAAAAAAAAGGAAATAAAAATGATGAAGAGATGGAAGTCATGGAAGAAAGTTCCCGGGAATTCTCCCTAGGAGAACTGACTTTTATTGCCCCCGATAATTGGGAGAATGAAAGTAGTGATACTTTAATTACACTTCATCCTTTCGAAGATGAATCTTGTAGTATTGTGATTTATAAAGGACCAGGAAACTTAAGTGAATCTCTCGATCACAACCTGCAAGAAGCTTATGCTGGGCTTAGCAGTGAAAGCTGGGTAACGGACTTTTACTTTGAAGATTTACAAATGGATGGACAACCTGCTAAGTCTGTTACTTGTCGCATGGCCGCAGAAGGGGAAGATGAATTATCAAAAGGCTATTATTTCCCGGCTGGAGATACCATTGATTATGCCCTCTTTGTGGCTAAAGATCATGCTTATGAACAATACTTAGATGATTTTGAAACCATGGTCAAAACCTTCCATGTGCCCGAGCATGAATTCAAATAAAATCTGCTAGAAAAGAAAGGGCCTTTATGTCTTTACAAATTTTACCTTTAAGGAAAAAAGATTATCCTAAATTAATCGACTTTGCCATTACTGGCATGAATTTCTCCAAATATACCGATAGCAAATTGGCCCTGCGCCTTTATGGTCGTTATTTTCTCTACCTGGAGCTAGAACGTTCCACCCATATTTTAGCTACTTATGAAGGGGACCAGTTAGCCGGTGTTTTAATGGCTAAAATGGCTAGTAGTCCTCATCTTTACTCTTCTTTCTTTCATAAAATCTATGTTAAGTTTTTTGATTGGCTAATGAAGCGCTTCGCCTCTGGCGGAGATTCTTATGATGCCATTAATAAATCCATGCTTTCTTCCTTTCTAAAAAAGCATTTTCCTGATGGAGAAATCTGTTTTCTTGCTGTAAATCCAGCCTTAAAAGGCCAAGGTATCGGCTCTTTTCTCTTAGACGAATTTTCTAAAATCCAAAAAGGTAAACTTATTTATCTCTATACTAATAGCTACTGTACCTATAAATTCTATGATAAAAAAGGCTTTACGCAGTCACAAAAACGTGACATAAAAATGGATCTATCAGGCAAAAAAGTTCCCTTAACCTGTTTTTTATATAGCAAGCAGTTATAGTTTATTTTTATTGTATTGCTTTTTTAAGGGAAAAGTGGTTTCATATATATGCATATGCACATTAATTCTTTAATGTGCTAAATTAATAAATAGGAGATATATAATGAAAACAGAAGAACAACTTCAAGAACTAACCACGGAAAAAACCAACTTCAAACGAGAAATTGGCGTCTTTGGTGGCGTCAGCATTATCGGCGGAATCATGATTGGTTCCGGTATTTTTTACCTTGGCTCTTATGTCCTCGAACGAACCGGTATGAATAGTGGACTTGCCCTTATCTGCTGGATTGTAGCTGGACTCATTTCCCTTTTTGGTGGACTTTGTTACGCAGAACTTGGCACAGCCATGCCAAAAGCTGGCGGACGTGTCGTTTACCTCAATGAAGCTTACCACCCAGTAGTTGGCTTTATGGCCGGTTTTACCGATTGGCTCATTGGCGGTCCTGGTTCAATTGCTGCCGTAGCAATTGCTATGATGACTGTTTTAAAACCTTATTTTCACTTGGGTGATTTTGGCGTAAAAGCTGCAGCTATCGTTTTAATTATCGCCATTACCGTCTATAACCTCATTGGAGTAAAGGTTGCTTCCTTTGTCCAAAACATTTCCATGGTAGCCAAATTAATTCCTGTTGCAATTATCATGATTGCTGCCATCTTTGTCGGAAAAATTAGCCCGGATTTATCTTTTGCTTCTGCTAGCGCTTTTGCTAAAGAAACCAATACCAACCTCTTAAGTATGGTTGCTATTGCCATTGTTGCCGCACTTTGGGCTTATGAAGGTTGGAGTAACTTAAATACGGTTGCCGAAGAAATCAAAAACCCTAAACGTAACCTACCTCTTGCTCTTATTATCGGTATTGGTGGGGTAACTATTATTTATACTTTATTTAACTTCTGTATTATGAAAGTTTTACCTCATGATGAAATCGTTGCTATGATTAATAGTGGTGATCTTTACCTTGGTACAGCAGTTGCCAGAAAAGTACTAGGCGGCGCCGGCGTCTTTGTGGTTTCTGCCGGGATGGTTCTTGCTATGTTTGGTACCGCTAATGGTATGGTTTTAGCACAACCTAGAATGTATTATGCCATGGCTGAAGAAGGACACTTCTTTAAAAGTTTTGCCAAACTTCATCCGAAATACAAAGTTCCTCATGTACCAATCATTGTTCAAGGCGTTTTATCCATTATTTTAGTCTTGGTTCGAAACTTAAACCAGTTAACGGACATGGTGGTGTTATCAGCTATGGTCTTTAACGCTTTAGTTATCCTCGCTGTGCCAATTTTGCGCCATAAATATCCACAAATCGAACGTCCTTATAAAGTTTGGTTTTACCCCGTTTCTATTATTGTTACAGCCCTTATTTTTATAGCACTTATTGTTAACTCCGCAATTGAAGATCCTTTCCTTGGTTTTATCGGTCTTGGCGTTCCTGCTATTGGAGCTGTTGTTTATTTCTTATTTGATTTAAAACTTAAACGCGAGAAAGAAGGAAAGTAATATGAAAACATTGTTATATAACGCCAAGGTCTATGTGGAAAGAGACCATTTTGAAGAAGCTGTTCTAATTGAAGATGGCCTCATCAAAAAAGTCGGAAGTGATCGCAAACTTCTTCCTTTAGCTGATGCAACAACACAAAAAATAGATTGTGAGAAAAAGACGCTTTTACCAGGAATGAATGATTCCCACCTCCACTTTATGCAGTTTGGTGAAACCCTTAATCAAGTCGATATTGATGGTGTTCCTTCCATTACCGAGATGATTAAAAGAGGTCAAGACTTTATGAAAGCCTATCCTAAGAGAGTGGCTAAAGGCATGCATGCCATTGGTTGGAATCAAGACCTTTTTGTTGATAATAAACGCTTACCAAATCGTTATGACTTAGACCAAATTAGTACCGAAATCCCCATTGTCTTAGAACGTGTTTGTGGCCACATTGTAACTTCCAATTCAAAAGCTATTGAAATCCTTGGCCTAACCAAAGATTCCAAACCCTATCAAGACGGTGAATTTCTAACCGACGAAAATGGCGAGCCAAATGGTATTTTTACTGGAAATGCTTGCAATATTGTCAAATCTATCATTCCCGACTTTACCATGGAAGAACGAAAAGAAATTCTTGTTGAAACCATGCAATACGGTGTTTCTCACGGACTAACTAGTGTACAAAGTAATGATGTTGGTACCACCTTTATGGATCAAGAAGCTGCTTTTAAAATGTTTTGTGATGTTTATGATAAAGGCGAAGGCCTGCTTCGTTATCGTCATCAAGTTTGCTTTAATGATCTGGACGGTTTTCGTGATTGTATGGCCAAAGGCAATTACAAGATTCCTGGTCAAGATAAAGATTCTTGGTTACAAATAGGTGCTCTTAAACTCTTTAAAGACGGAAGCCTTGGTGCTAGAACGGCACTTATGACTAATGGCTATGTGGGCGAACCTGACAACCACGGCCTTGAGTGGATTAAACAAGATGAAATGGAAGAATATTGTAAGATTGCTAGAGATTACGGTTTATCCGTTATTACTCATGCGATTGGTGATGAAGCCATTCGTCGTACCATCGACTGTTATGAAAAAGCTTTTATTGATGGTAAAAACAAACTTCGCCTTGGCGTTAACCACTGCCAAATAACCGATCAAGAACTGATTGAGCGCATGGCTAAAGAAGACATCTTTGTTTATGCTCAACCAATCTTCCTCGATTATGACATGACTATTGTCGAAGACTTATGTGGAAAAGAACTAGCCTCTACTTCTTATGCTTGGCATTCTCTTAAAGAAAAAGGCGTTCACGTAGCTTATGGTACCGATTGCCCTGTTGAGGACTGTAATCCGTTCCCTAATATCTATATGGCGGTTACTAGAAAGAACCGCAAAGGTGAGCCAGCTGGCGGCTTTTATCCAGCAGAGTGCGTGGATGTAGAAACTGCTATTGATGCTTATACCTATGAAAGTGCTTATGCTGAATTTATGGAAGATAAAAAAGGTCGTATTAAAGAAGGCTTTTATGCAGATATGATTTTACTTGACCAAGATATCTTTACCATAAACCCTGATGATATTAAAGATATTCTTCCCGTTATGACTATGGTTGGCGGCAAGATTGTTTTTGAGAAATAAAAAGCAAAAAATTATCCTCTTGGTTTTTTTAACCAAGAGGATAGTTTTTTACATATAATTGATTCTATAGCATGCTTCCTTTAAAGCTTCTTTAGCCTTCTTTTCTCCAATAAATGCTTCATAAATTGCTTCATATAAAATAGCATTTTTCTCTCCCATATCAGATACCATAGGCAAAGTATTTGAAATATTTAGCATTTCTAACTCAGTTTTATACCAAGAATGTGACCCTTTATCATTTTCATAACTATCTTTTCTAATAGGAACCCCACTATACTCACTAATGATTTTATCAACAGAGGGATTTTTTAAATATTGCAGTATTTTCATAACTAATTCCTTTTTTTCACTTCTCTTATTTACTGCAAAGGACCATGTAGTATTCCAAGAAGTAGTAAATGTGGAAAATCCCAATTTTTCCGGATTTTTACAGCCCTCTTTCATCACTTCAGCCATCTGCCCCGACCAGGTAACTCCCATTGCAGCTTTTCCACTTCTTATGGCTTCGCACACTTCTTTATTTCCACATCTTTCAGTATCTTTGATTGCATATCTTTTTAGAGTACAATATTCTTCTAAGCCTTTTATAATTTCCTCATTATCACACTGACAATGCCCTTCTTTGTTATAAACGTCCTTTTTATGCATTCTTAAAAATGGTAGCGCATCTGTAAAAATCTCGCTTTTATCAGCTTTCATTACTATGCTTTCGTTTTTCTCATGTAATAATTTAGAGAGCTCTAAATATTCAAAAGGGGTAATAACATTATTTAATTTTTTTCCTATTACACTCTCAATAATATCCGATCTATAAACAATAATATGACCGTCACAAAAAGACGGGAATAAATAGAGTTCATCTTTTATTTTCAATTCTTTAACTATTTTAGGCACCACATCAGATAAATCAATTCTCATTGTATCTATAACGTCTTTTTCTACCAGTTCACGTAGCCATAAATGTCCGGCAGCCATAATTAAGTCACATTTACTATTACTTAAAGCTTGATACATTTTTTCATAGTATTTATCCCATTCCACTATATCAAAAATAATATCTGTATTTAATTCTTTATCTATCTGCTCTTTAAGGCTCAAATATCCTTTAACAGCAGGATCATCTACTAAAAGAACTTTGACTTTTTCTCTAATCATTTCTCTCCTCACATATTAATATACATTTTGCATATTTACTGCACTTGAAATTCCTTTCGGCAATATATTACTGCTCATCCCCATACTTTCTCTTATTTTTGCTAATTCTCGTATTTGTTCTCCTGATAATTCATTTTGTTTATTTAGTATTTTTTCGGTAATCAAAGTTACTAATGCATAATACTCTACTGACTCCATGTGATAGAAAGCTTCCGTTACATTCTTTCCCCATGTAAGTGCACCATGATTAGCCAATAATACACTAGTATAATCTTTACAAAAAGGAGCAATTGAATCAGGTATTCCTTCTGTTCCTGGTGTAGCGTACTTAGCAACAGGAACTGTTCCTAATTGTACTATTGCCTCTGGTAATATCGCCTTGTTTAGACCAATTCCTGCTATTGCGAAGGAAGTAGCTAATGGTGGATGTGCATGGGTCACAGCCAATACATTGGAATTTTCCTTGTAGACACGAATATGCATCTTAACCTCCGAAGAAGGCACTGAATTTCCTTTTATTATTGTGCCATCTAAATTCATTTTCACCAACATATCCTCTGTTAAAAATCCTTTAGAAACACCGGTACATGTAGTCCAAATAGAATTATCGCTAACCTTACAACTTATGTTTCCATCATTAGCTGCAACAAATCCCTTAGCATACATTCTTCTTCCTACTTCTATAATTTCTGCAATTGCTTCTTTGTCTGATTTGTATATTCTTTTATTATTATCCATACCAATTCTCCTTGCTTTTTATTGTTTTATTTGTTTTTGAACTTTATTTTATTTTGATTCAACACAAACCAATAAAATTATGTTATAATTCGCTATATATTATTTATTTAATAAGTAAATATAATTTAGGAGGGCAATTATGTTAGCTGTTACAAGAAAATCAAAAATACGTGATTTATTGACTGAGCGTAAAAGTGTGACCGTCTCTGAACTTTCAGATTACTTCAAAGTAACTGAAGAAACTATCCGAAGAGATTTAAAATCCTTAGAGGATTTAGGATTCTTAACTCGTACATATGGCGGTGCTTTTATACAAGATGGTGTAGAAAATAATGTCAATGTTGCCATAAGAGAAGTTGCTTTCACAGACAGTAAAACTGTGATTGCAAAGGCTAGTCGACACTTGATTAATAATGGAGATTCTATATTTTTGGATTCATCCACAACTGCATTATTTATTGCAAGGTCGATTAAAGAGATGAGGCTAACTGTTGTAACCAACTCTTTATTAATAGTAGATGAACTCGCTCCATATGATAATATCCATCTTATTTGTATTGGTGGGTCCTTACAAAGAGATGATAAAGCCTTTCATGGTAGTAGTGTTTTTGATCTCATAGACAAACTTTACCTTGATAAAACCTTCATGTCATGTCGTTCATTATCTATTGAAAATGGAATAACTGACTCTTCCGAAAGCATAGGTGCTATCAGGAGAAAATTATTATCTCGTAGTAATAAAGTCTATGTTGTTGCCGATTATTCAAAATTCAATAAAACTTCTTTTTTGCACATTTGTCATTTTAATGATATTGATGGCATAATAAGCGATTTTGAATACACTCAAGAATGGCGCGATTTCCTTAATAGGTCTAACGTCGAAATTATCAATTGCCCCTCAAAACAATAGGGCGGTTTTACCGCCCTATTGCTCCTCTTATTTCTTCTCCATTATTTCTTTTAGAGACTCAGTATATGGGGCTCTAGCTATACCATATTCCGTAATAATTCCAGTTATTAAGTCATTATCTGTCACATCAAATGCTGGGTTAAATACTTTAACTCCTGATGGAGCCATTCTTTCTTTATACCACATTTCTGTAACTTCTTCGCTTGGCCTTTCTTCGATTTCTATATCACTACCACTTTTTGTAGCTAAATCAATCGTCGATGTCGGTGCACACACATAAAATGGGACATTATATCTTTTTGCTATAGTTGCAACCACTGATGTTCCAATTTTATTAGCAGTATCACCGTTTGCAGCAACTCTATCACAACCTACAAATACGGCATTAACCCATCCATTTTTCATTACCATTCCTGACATGTTATCACAGATTAGTGTGACATCCATTCCAGCTTCTTGTAGTTCATAAGCAGTCAATCTAGCACCTTGCAGCAATGGTCTCGTTTCATCTGCAAAAATATGGAAATTATAACCCCTTTCATGACCCAAATACATAGGAGCGGTAGCTGTTCCATATTTCACTGTAGCTAATTGTCCCGCATTACAATGTGTTAATAGTCCATCACCTGGTTTTACCAAGCTTAATCCAAATTCTCCAATTTGTTTACATACCCAAATATCTTCGTCGCGAATTTTCACCGCCTCTTTATAAATTGCTTCAACTATTTCTTTAGTCTTTTTATCTTTATTATCATTTGCAGCTTTAAAGACCCTATCTAACGCCCAAAAAAGATTAACCGCTGTAGGTCTAGCAGTTGCCAAGTATTCTTTCGCTTTTAACAATTGTTTCAAAAACTCTTCACTGTCCTCAGTTTCTATTTCTTTAGCTGCCAAATATAAACCAAATCCAGCAGTTACCCCTATAGCCGGGGCCCCTCTTACTTGTAATAAATAAATCGCTGTCCATATTTCTTTTTGTCTTTTTAAAGTTAACATTTCTAAATCATATGGTAATTTAGTCTGATCAATTATAATTATTGCATCTTTTTCATCATTTAATGCAACCGTCTCATAATCTAATATTGTTTTACTTTCCATAGATATGCCTCCTATATCCTATATCTTACTTGATTAAAATTCTTTTGCTACTTCCTCTATAGTTTTTCTATATGATTTTCCATCTGTATAATTATTTCTATCTAATATAAATCTTTTAGCCGCACTAATGCATATCTTCTCTGCCCTTGCCCGCTTATCCTCGTCCTTAATTTGAGTAATATCTATAACATTAGCCATACCAACTATTCGTCTAATTCCTTCTAATCCGGCCACTGCTGCTGTATCTCTTAGAATTGTACCCAAATACCATTCTTTAAATCCTTCTGTTTTAGCCATTATTTCTGTCACATTATTTTCATAATAAACATTATATTTCTCAATGAATAAGTCCACTATATTTTCTATAGTATCTAATATCCAATTACAATATTCTTCCTTTTCTTTGTCATCTTCAATTGTCGCATCTCCATTACTCCATGCAAACATTAAATTGGCAATTATATTTCCGATATCATATCCCATTGGACCATAAAATGCGAATTCTGGATCAAAAACATAAGTGTGTTCCTTGTTAATAAAAATAGATCCTGTATGCAAATCACCATGCACCAAAGCTTGTGCATTATTCATGAAATCAAATTTACATTTTGCCACTTCCAGATGTAAATTTTTGTCATTATAAAGTTCCTTTTTCACAAATTCTAAGTTTGGTGGGAAAACATTATTCCTGTTATTTTGGTTATTATAAGGTTCTGTATAAACTAAGTCTTCACTAATTTCACACAACTCTGGATTAATAAACTCTTTAACCAATTCTTTTTTTGCTTTATGCTCCATTACTATATCTGTAGAAGATATAAGTGAATTTACTAAAAATGTACTAATATGATCTGCAAACAAAGGATATATTTCGTGATTCATAAGCCCCGTCCTCATCATGGTATGACCTACCATATCTTGCATTATCATTGCACACATAACTTCATCATACAAATATACTTTCGGAACAAGCCCAGGTGCACTTTTTTCTTGAAGTCCCAAAATGCGTGCTTCTATTCTTCCTCTATCCATGGATATGCTCATCTCTGACGATATTCGTAATGTTTCACCAGCTTGTTTTATAATAATAGATTTCCCACTTATTTGATCTTTTACTCGAAATACATAGTTTAGATTTCCATCTCCTATTTCTTTACAAGTTAATTCAGAATTTTTATCGAAAAAATCGACCTTCTCCATCACATATTCTGGCACATCCTTTTCTTTCATAAGAAAATAACTATCAAATCTAGACATTTATACAACCTCCTAATTTTTTTTATTGTAATATGTCATTGCTAACGCTACCGCTAAAACGATTCCTTTAACTATGTTCATTGCATAATATGGAACTGCCATCATAATTAAGCCATTCTCCAAAATACCTACCAATGCTGCTCCTACCAAAGTTCCAAAGGCATTTGCTTTACCCGCTCCTAACACTGAGAATCCAATATAGGCTGCTGCCACCGAGGGCATTAAATATGCATCTCCTGCCTGAACTTGCGCCGTTCCTACCCTCGCAGCTAAACATATTCCACCTATAGATGCGAATATTGCTGACATAAAATAAGCTAGAATTTTATATTTTGCAACTGGTATCCCTGATAACTTAGCCGCTTCAGGGTTTCCTCCAACAGCATACATATATCTACCATGTTTTGTATAACCCAAGAAGAAAATAGCGAATACCACAACGCACAACATAATTATAATTAGCCATGGCTCTGAACCCATTGCTTTAAAATGACTACTTAATAATCCTTCAGCTTGGCTTCCATCTGGTCTTGTCATTCTTTCAGTTATGGCTCCACCTCTTGAATATGTTAAAGATACACCTTGAAACATAAACATAACTGCCAATGCTGCTACCATATCAGGTATCTTGAATTTAACAATTAGAATGGAGTTTACAATTGCAATTGTTAAACATACCATAATAGTAAGTAATATTGATAAGCCCATATTTAAGTTGTACCATACAAACATTGTCATAATAAAAGTGTCTGCAAAATTCGCGCACGCACCTATTGATAAGTCCATTCCATCAACTGCTAAAGAATAGGTTAACCCAATAGAAATAATTGTTGTAATAGAAATGGCTCTTAAGATTGTAATAATATTAGAGGTCGTCAAAAACATGCTTCCTCCAACCTGTGTGTTCCAGTTAGCAAAAGTAAATATTAAAAACAAAATAACAAGAGTTACTATTGTTCCCCATTTCATAATAAAATTTGATGTATTTACTTTTCTATTCTTTGTCTTAGCCTGATTCATTTTATTTTCCTCCTGTCGAATAGTATAGTAACTCTTTTTCAGTAGTTTCTTTTACGCCCAATTCTTTCACTATTTGTCCATCATACATAACATAGATCCGATCACAGATGCTTAGAAGTTCTTGAAACTCACAAGTAGCATAAATAGCACCTTTCCCTTGAGCTGCTAGATCTTCAATAAGCTCATACATATCTTGTTTTGCTCCGACATCTATTCCTTTTGTTGGTTCATCATATATGTATACATCTGATGCTGAATTAAGCCATTTTGCTACTACTACTTTTTGTTGGTTACCACCTGAAAGTAGAGAAACTTTCTGATTCTCAGAAGGAGTTTTTATTCCTAATCCAGATATCATTTCTTTACTGTCTTTTTTTTCTTTTTTCTTATTAATAACAGATATTTTATTAGTATATTTTTTTAAAGCTGAAATTGTAATGTTCGCATACACTGGATCAGTTACAAGGACGCCTTCTTTTCTTCTTTCTTCTGGAATGAGCGCCATTCCATGTTTTACTGCTTTGCGTGGACTTTTCATGTGTATATTTTCATTTTTTAATTTTATTGTTCCATCATATTTATAACAACCAAATAAGGTTTTACATAATTCCGTTTTCCCTGCACCTACTAGGCCTGCAATTCCAACAATTTCACCTTCCCTAACATACATATTAATGTCTTTTACTTTGTTATTACTTTCAGTTAAATTGCTAACTTCTAATAATGGTTTTCCTATTTTGCATGGTTTCTTTACATAAACATCATCGTATTTTCTTCCCAACATGTATTCAACTATAGTATTGGCTTTTAAATCTCTTGAAAAAGGCATACTCTTTACAACCTTGCCATCTTTCATAATAGTTATATCTTCACAAATCTCATACAATTCATTTAATCTGTGGGATATAAAGACAATTCCCACACCTTGTTTAGCTAGGTCTCTTACTACTTCAAACAACTCTTCCGTTTCTGTATTTGATAAAGGTGCTGTTGGCTCATCTAGTATAAGGAATTTACATTTTTCAACTACACATCTTGCTATAAGAACCATTTGTTTCTCTGCCAATGACAACTCTGAAGCCGGCTTAGTTACATCAACATTAATATTTAAAGAATTAAGCATTTCCCTTGCTTCTTTCCTTATATTTTTCCAGTTTACTAGTTGCTTTTTTCCCATTTTGTTCACGATTGAGTTCAACATTACATTTTCTGCAACTGATAAATACGGGATTAATGCTGTATCCACTTCTTGATATACTATTTCAATTCCCTTTTCTTTCGAGTCTTTAGGGGATCGGATTTCAATCGGATCCCCATTAAGATAAATTTGGCCTGTATAATGATTATTTACTCCACCTAAAACTTTCATTAGTGTGGATTTTCCAGCCCCATTAGCGCCAACAAGAGCATGTATCGTTCCGCTTTCTAAGCTAAAGTCAGCGCCCTCAAGTGCTTTAACACCAGGAAATTCTATAGATATATTTTTCATTTCTAGTTTTGTTCGTTCCATATTATATCTACCTTCTCCTTATTTTACATATAAGTCTGTTATATCATCTGTATATAACGCTCCTTCTGGATCTTCAGCATTTCCCCATCCTTCAATAATTTCGCCTAATTGATCCATTGTTGTTCCTTCTTTTAATTGTGTTGTAACAATATTATTGGCACTAAGATTAAAATATTCAGGTGTCTCTTTTCCTGCTAATTTCAAAGCAATAAGTCTCATGTCTACTATACCTATTAATTTAGGATCTACAGCTGCCGCTGACTTCCATATTTCTGGATTTTCCACCATTAACTGAATGTCATCATTTGATATATCAATTGTGTACATTGGCATATCTGTTCTTTTCGCATCTTTTAATGCTTGTAAAACGCCTTTTGCTAATTCATCATAACAACCCCATATTGCATCAACTTCACCCTCTCCAATCGTAGGTAAAATTGCTTCTGTCTTAGTAGTAACATCTCCTCTAGCATTTGCTGAGTCAGATGGTGAAATTGTATTTATAGTCTTGATTTTTCCTTCTTTTTCTAATTTTTCATATACAACATTTCTTCTATCAAGAGGAGGCACTCCAGGACCCATAAATGTTTTTAAAACATTCATCGGATATTCTCCACCTTTTTCTTCAAATTCTTGCATCATATATCCTAACGATAGTTCAGCTAATGCTTGATCATCTTGAGCTGTTGAGGTCACTCCTTTAAGTAGTTCTCCTTCAGCATCTCCATCTTTCATTGGCATTGTATCAAAAGTAACTACTTTCATTCCTTTCTCTATAGCTGGCTCTAACATCCTGTATGAATAGGATAATTGACCATGAGATACTACGAGTGCATCATAGTTTTGGCTAATTACTTGTGCTACTGTCTCTTGACATTTAGCATCATCACCATCAGTTACAAAAGTATCAACCGTAAATCCGAATTTTTCACCTTCCTCAACACATCCTGCAAGAAATTGTTGAGTATGATCCCCATTAGCTAGATTCCTTACAACTGCAACTTTTTTCCCGCTGATCCCGTCGGCAGTTGCATCGCCTCCACTTGTATCACTCTTTTGTGCTGCCTTGTCGCCACAACCGACTAACATCCCCATTAACATCGCAGAACATAACAGGATACTTACAATTTTCTTTTTCATATTTTCCCTCCTAAATATAATTTTTATGCTGTATTTAATAACAAACCCTTTTGGTTAATTTGTTTATTAAATACTGCTATTTCATACCCGGATTGTAACATTCGATGTCCGTTTCATCAATATTTATTTTTATTATATTGCATTTATTTCTGTTTTGTTTAATTTTATCATCATATTTTGTCTGTTTTATACAATGTTTTTCTGTTTTTAGTGAATATCATCATTTTAAACCTCGAATCAAACATAACCAAACATTTATACTCATTTTTTTGAAAATATGCTAGATTTACTATTTGTTTATTTAAGGTTTTTTATCTAATTTGTTCTTAATTCAATCTGATAATAGCTTAAAAATCTTTTAAATCATCTCTTTACTCCTAATATTGCGATTTTTTTATCATTCTTTTGCATATTTCACTTTTCTGGCATTTATTCGAATTTATGACTAAGGAAACTAAAAAAAGCCATCAATAACTGATGGCTTTTTTACTCACGCTCAACTTTTAATCATCGAAATAGAATCTACTAAACAGTACCCTGATTGAATGTTATAAGCATCCTTTAGGTACACATAAAGACATTGACCTATTTCTTTAAACTTCGTCGGTATTGCTTCCATGGACACATCACTTGCAAAATGAAAGGTTGCCCATTTCTGATTTTTCATTAAAAAATCAAGTTTATCCTTCTTTGATAATTCCACATTTATAAATAATTTTCCTACTTCTCTCGCATTTCCTCTAATTAGAAAATCCTCTATCTCCACCTCTTCTACCTTAGACAATACTTGTTCCATAGCTTCCTCCCTTGTTGCTTAATCCACTTTAAGACTATGAAAAAAATAAATGGCTAAAGAATATAAATGAGCATATTGGAAAGAGCGGGGGTCTTTCCCTGTTTTATCCGCAATTCTAAGCAGTTTCTTTTGTAAGGTATTTTTATGAATATAAAGTTCTTGACTCGCTCTCATTATCGAGCCATTGTACTTATAATAAATTTCGAGCACTCTTAATAATTCCGGTATAGAAGCTTCTTCAATATTGGAAAACACTTTGATAATATAATCCTTTTTCGCTTGATCACTAATATCTTCCATCACGATCTCTAAATCAATATTATTATAAAAATTAATAGTAAATCCAGCTTTTATCGAAGATATCTTGCCTGCTCTTATTGCCTCTTGATATGATTTATTAATATCCTTTTCTGCCCTACTGCGACCATCAACACCTACACGTACGCATATCTCTTCGTTATTAGTAAAGGGTTCTACTATTTCTTTTACATATTCCTTAATCGACCGGTCTTCCATTTCTGGAATACCAATAATAAAATAGGTTTTCTCTGCTAAAAAAAACGACTGCTCAAATTTACTCTCTTCATATTTCTTTGCAAAAGTCTCTAAGGATTCAACCTTTCCTTTAATATTAACAAAAATAATACGCCTTGGAATTGTTACATCAATGCCTAATAACAACCCTCTTTCCGCAAAATCTTCAAAACTTCCTGCGTACTCATCATGGACCCATTCACTTATGTAAATACTTTTTGCCGCCACGAAATCACGGCTTTCTTGTCTTTGAACATCCTCAAGCAATAAAATCTCCACCAATTTTGTAATAATCCGAACATGAGGTTTTATTTTAGGATATTCTCCACTTACAGCAATCGCACCTACTACTTTGCTGCGCACTCTAAGTGGTAATACAATGCCTTCTTTTGCCCCAGAAAATTCATCGTCAGAAATAATCTTTAACTCCTCTAATCCTTCCGAAATTAATTTAATGACGCCTGTATGCTTCGTTCCAATCCTTTCTTTTTCAGAACTTGCTATAATGACTCCTTCCGCATCAATATAATTAATTTTCTGAGGGATAATTCCGGAAATTTCATCAACGATGTATTGCGCTCTTCTTCTCGTTATCATTTCCTTCTCCCTTCGTTCATATCATCTTGTTCTTTTATATACGGACAATGGCATTTAATATTTGGTGTTTCCTATACTATATTTAAGTTTGCTAAAAATGGAAAGGGGCACCCGTAATACTTATTACACAGCATATTGTTGTGGAAACCATTTGCTTAAAAACTCCATATATTATTTTGAAAATAACCGATTTTATGATTATTTTTCCTCTTTTATTAGACAATACTCCAATTAACTAATTATATTATAGCGAAAAAAAACGGATATTACACATAAATTTGTATAATATCCCTTCCTTTTTTATATTACAGCAACCACTATCTTACTTTTCTTTGTCTTGTCACCTGTGCTATTACAAGCACAGAGACCAAAACTAATAATTGTAAGTTAAGGACTTTTTGATTTAACAGGTCCCCAGTTTTTGCATTTTTAGGTGCCGACACCGGAGCCGGTGCTGGTGGTTTTAAGCCACCTGGTGCTGTTGGTGCACTACTTGGTGCCACCGTTTGTGCTGGCGTGGGAGCTGCTGCTGTTGGCTTGCTTGGATTAAAAATCTCACTAATAGTAAAAGGGCCTGCCTCATAATTATCATGACTTGCTGGTTCATAACCTACTCTTACTTGATAATTTTTTAAATCTTTTGGATCCCAACTAATGGTTGCCTCACCTACTAAACTGTCTTCATTTTCTCTGGTAATTAAACTTTTGCCAATTACATTCCAAGTCTTACCGTAATCCGTAGTGTATTCAAAAACAGCTTCACCAGCCGCTTTGGTTTTCTCTTTTAAGCCTTCAACTGTTGCTTTTAGGGTTCCATCTGCTACTTTTAGATCTTTCATTTCTACCACAAAACGCTTTAAATTACCTGCTTCATCGTATTCTCCTGCTGCCTCTTTTGCTCCATTTCCTAAAACAGTGGAATTTGTAATTTTTCGTTTTTCAGGAAGATTTGCATTTTCATCTGCTAGATAAAGCGTCGAATTTAAGACTTCAAGTCCGGAATCATTGCCCGCCAAAAATCCTTTTGCATAAAATGTCGCCTGATCAAGGGTAAAAGTTCTTCCTGCATAAATTTCAATAAAATCAGCTTGTTGCACTTCGATAACATTTCCGTCACCTACTAAGCTACTGCCAAGCTTTACTTCGCCGGTTAGGGAAATAGGTTCACTTTTCTTACCGGTAAAAATTAGTTTTCCGCCATCAATATTTAAGTTATGGAAATTAACTTTATCTCCCGTTACTTCTAACTCACCTTTAATAGTCGTATCATAAAAGTTAGTGCCACTGCGATCTTGAAGGACTTTTCCTTCTTTTTCTATTTGTAATTCTTCTATAGCAATTGGGCTATTACTTTCTTCTAATGTTGTATCGGCTTGGATTCTTATCCGGCCAGACAGAAGCGTTAACGGTGTAAGTTCTTCGTTTGTAGCAAGAACCATTTCACCTAAGTTTCCCTCTTCATCCATAATCTGGTAAGTCCCACCAAATATTTTTCCTGGTACCTCGTTTTCTCCTTTTTGTAAGAAAAGCTGTGCTCCTGGTGCTACTTTTACTTTTCCTTTAAACTCACTATTATCTCCTTTTAAGAAAAGTAGCCCATTGCCAATTTCTAAATTGGCCTCTTCTGCTCCTTTTACAAAGCCATAATGAGTGTAAGTACTTTCTCCTTCTTCTACCTCTCCAGAAGAGAAGGTAAAAGTAGCATCTTTTGCGATTTCAATATTCCCACCAAAGTTTACCGCTTTCGGATCCATTAAAATCCTTCCTTCTTTGACATTTAACTTGCCATTAAACCAAGAATAGTCGCCTTTTAAAAGCAAATCTTCTTTTCCCTCTTTAGTCAAAATTAATTCATCACTTGGTGCTGGTCTATTTTCACTAAGTCCTTCTGGATATCCTGCCAAGGAATACAAAGAACTTGCAAGGACTCCTTCATCTGGTAAAAACCATTCTTTTTCGCTTACCGGTAAATAAAGCGCTGTTTTTCCATCGTAATTTAAAAAATCATTTTTAGTTTCTGTATCTGCTACGACCCAGTTATTAATCCCTCTCTTTTGCAACTCGTAAATGCCTCGGTTGGCTAAATCATCAGGAGCAACTTCTAAATCATTTGCGAATGTTCCTAGTACCAAAGTCGTACTTGCCATAATTGAGGTAGCTAACAACTTAAATATTGTTCTTTTTTTGTTCATATAAAGTTTCTCCTTCATATCTTACCTAGCCTTCATTATATATTTTTTGTGGTTAGTAGCAAGCAAACCGCGTTAACTTAGGCTTTTACAAAGCATAGTGAAAACATTAACAAATCGTTTATTTTCCTCTTATCTCTCGTAACATTATGTGTCATTCTTTTATGTTCTTTATACCACTATCAGATACCGGACCTCCATTGTACAATGTTCTCAAGTAATAAAATAGTTTCATAAATGGAGGTAATATCATGATTTCTTTTTTCGTATGCCTAGTAGCTTTAGTTGTAGGCTACATCATCTACGGTAATATCGTAGAACGTGTTTTTCATCCTGATGAAAGACATACTCCCGCTGTAGAACACCCCGACGGCGTAGACTATGTACCAATGAAACCTTGGAGAGCTTTTTTAGTTCAGCTTCTTAACATTGCTGGACTTGGTCCTATCTTCGGTGCACTTTCAGGTGCTATCTGGGGACCATCCGTATTTCTTTGGATTGTCTTTGGTACTATCTTTGCTGGTGGTGTTCATGACTATTTATCAGGTATGTTATCCATCCGTAACGATGGCGCTAGTATCTCTGAAATAGTTGGTAAATACCTTGGACCTGTTATGAAAAACGTAATGCGTGTTTTCTCAGTAGTCTTATTAGTCATGGTCGGTGTCGTATTTATGGTCGGACCTGCTGGCTTATTAGCACTACTAACTCCTAACACCCTAAACATTACTTTTTGGACCATCGTTATTTTAATTTACTATTTCCTTGCTACTTTACTACCAATCGATAAGATTATCGGCAAGTTATACCCAATCTTTGGTATTTGCCTAATCATTATGGCTCTTGGCATCGGTGGTGCTACTGTTCTTCGTAATGGTACTCACCCAATGATGGAAATTTCTCTTCAGAACTTACATCCTGATGGCAAACCAATTTGGCCTTTAATGTTTATCACTGTTGCTTGTGGTGCTATTTCTGGTTTCCACGCAACTCAATCACCTATGATTGCTCGTACCTTAACTTCTGAGAAAAAAGGACGTCAAGTATTCTACGGAGCT
Source organism: Candidatus Dorea intestinavium (assembly GCA_019113475.1). Lineage (GTDB taxonomy): Bacteria > Bacillota > Clostridia > Lachnospirales > Lachnospiraceae > Aequitasia > Aequitasia intestinavium. The sequence goes on from DXHJ01000146.1 coordinate 39,848, forward strand.
ATGGTAGCTGAAGGTGTTATCGCTCTTATTTGGGCAGCTGCCGGTTGTGCTTTCTATCAAAAAGACGGCGGACTTATGACTGGTTTATTAGCAGCTCAAGGTGGTAACTCAACAACTGTTTATAACATGTCAATTGGCTTACTTGGTAAAGTTGGTGGTGCGCTAGCAATGATCGGTGTTATTGCTTGTCCTATCACTTCTGGCGATACAGCATTTCGTAGTGCTAGACTTACTATTGCTGACTGGTTTAAAA
>DXHJ01000147.1 GCA_019113475.1 Candidatus Dorea intestinavium
ATGGGAAGTGCAAGAGAAGTAGTTTCAAGAATGCTAAAATACTTTGAAAGCGAAGGAATTATCAGAAGACACCGAGGTGGACTTAAAGTTTTAAGTCGCAGTAAATTGCAGGGACTTATTTAAAACAAAAAGAACAAGAAAGCGGGGCACGCCATTTCTTGTTCTTTTTTTCTTGCTATACTATCTATACATTAAGCATTTGGAGAATCTCTTCTTTAGGTTTAGCTCCTACAGATTGATTGACTATTTTACCATCTTTAAAGACCGCGAGAGTAGGAATCGTCATAACTTTAAATTCTCTGGCAAGTTCAGGCTGTTCATCGACATTTATTTTACCGATTTTTGCCTGGGTGACTTCACCAGCAATCTCATCAACTATTGGAGATACCATACGACATGGACCACACCAAGGAGCCCAAAAATCAACCAAAACTGGCTTATCGGCACCTAATACTTCTGATTTAAAGTTATCTTTTGTAATTTCTAATACTGACATAATTAACACTCCATTCTTTTTATATTAAGCAATATTTGCTTGCTTTCTTAAATATTTTGATACTTGAGAACCAGCTTTTGCTCCTTCATAAACTGATTTTGAAATTTGTAACATACCACCGGTACAATCCCCTGCGGCATAAAGGCCAGGAATATTGGTTTGCATGTTTTCATTAACCACAATCTTTTTGCCATCAACACTAGCACCAAGCTTCTTCGCTAGATCACTGCTGCCAGCTACACCAACGGCGACGAAAAGGCCACTAATTGCCAGAGTGCTACCATCAACAAATTCAATACTTTCGACGAAATCGTCTCCTTGAATTTTTTCTATTTTGGTAGTAATAACTTTAATTTCAGCAGGTATCTTCTCAATCGGCGTAGCGCCATTTGTGACAATAGTAACTGAGCCAACAATAGGTAGAAGTGCTTTAGCTTCGGCTAGAGCATATTCACTGTGGCCAAGAACGGCTACGTCTTTACCACGATGAAAGAAACCATCACAAGTAGCACAGTAGCTAATTCCTTTTCCTTCAAATTCCTTAAGACCGGCAATTTTAGGTGTCGTTCTACCAGTTCCAGTGGCTAAAATTACAGCATCAGCTTCTTCTTCGCCAGTGGTTGTCTTAACTAGTAGCCCCTTCCCATATTCAATTCCTACTACTTCATCTTGTTCAAAGCTTACGCCTAAGCGTTTTGCTTGTTCTATGCCATTATGGATTAATTGATCGCCACTTACAGGTTCTTCAAATCCATAATAGTTTTCAATTTTATGTGCTTTATGAAGAGCACCATTATCTTTTCCTATAATTACAGTGTCGAGGCCGGAACGCTTTGTGTAAAGAGCGGCAGAAATACCAGCCGGACCGTTCCCAACAATGACTACTTTGCTCATAAAAATCCCTCCAATTACTTTTGCTGAATTTAGTATATAAAAAAATGACAAAGGGAACTGTGATTAAGTCACAATTTCCTTTGTCTAGTGAAATTCTATTAAAAATAACGTTCCTGTGGTATACTAATACTTAGTTTATAATCACGAAGTTTGAAGAAGGGATTATTAAAATGAATCAAAAAATATTATTAATAGATGGACATAGTATTTTAAACCGCGCTTTTTATGGAGTGCCACCACTAACGAATTCAAAAGGGCTTCATACTAATGCTATTTATGGCTTTTTAAATATTTTATTTAAAGTTTTAGATGAAGAAAAACCAGATTATTTAACCGTAGCTTTTGATCTTTCTGCGCCTACTTTTCGCCATCTTATGTATAAAGAATACAAAGGAACGAGAAAGCCTATGGCAGAAGAATTAAGAGAACAAGTTCCGGTAATTAAAGAGGTTTTAAAAGCAATGAAGGTTAATGTCGTTGAGCAAGAAGGCTTAGAAGCTGATGACATTTTAGGTACTTTGTCTGTTCGTTGTGCCAGCAAAGGCGTTGATACCGTCATTTTATCGGGAGACCGCGACCTTTTACAACTGGCTACAGATACGGTTAAAATTAGGATTCCTAAAACTAGTAAAGGAAACACTGAAGTTTATGACTACTATGCAAAAGATGTACTAGAAGCTTATCAAGTAACGCCTAGCGAATTTATTGATGTTAAAGCTTTAATGGGTGATGCTTCTGATAATATTCCCGGTGTTCCAAGTATTGGTGAAAAAACAGCGACTAAAATAATTGTAGAATACAAAAATATTGAAAACGCTTATAAAAACGTAGAAAATTTAAAGCCACCAAGAGCCGCTAAAGCTTTAAAAGAGTATTATGATCAGGCGAAGCTTAGTAAAGAATTGGCCACCATTGAAGTACATGCTGATTTCCCTTTTGACCTAGAAGCAGCAAAAATGGAAAATCCTTATACGAAGGAAGCCTATGAACTTTTTATGGAATTACAATTTAAAAATTATTTAAGTCGTTTTGAACAAAACGAGGAACAAGAAGACATCGAAAAACTATTTCATTATACTAGTGATATTGATGAGTTTTCCAAAAGTATCAGTAAAATTAAAAACAAAACAAAGTTTAGCTTCTCTTTTAGAGATGACTTAGGCGTGGCTCTTTCTTTTAGTGAAAAAAGAGTGGACATTTTCCTATGGGAAAATGAGATTTCAAAAACGGTTGTTATTAATACACTAGAAGAACTAATTGCAGAAGCCGAGCATTATTATACCTTTAATTTAAAAGAAAAATGTAAGTTTTTAAAAATTAATAATAGAGAAGCAGCCTTTGATGGTATTATTGCAGCTTATCTTATTAATCCTTTGAAAAGTGACTATCACTTTTCAGATGTGGCAAGAGAGTATTTATCTGAAATGGTTTCAGAAAAAGAAGAAAAGCAAAAAGAATTAGCACTTGAAGCTTTAACGGCCTTTAAATCAGCTCCTTTATTGCTACAAAAATTAAAAGAAGATGAGATGCTAGATCTTTTTAAAACCATCGAAATGCCCCTTTTATTTACCTTGGATCAAATGGAAAAAAATGGGGTAAAAGTAGAGGCAAAAGAATTAAAGGCTTATGGAGAAAAGCTAGAAGAACAAATAAAAGTAGCAGAAGAAGAGATTTATAAGGAAACAGGAGCTAATTTTAACATTAATTCCCCAAAACAATTAGGAGAAGTACTCTTTGAAAAAATGGGCTTACCTCATGGGAAGAAAACCAAAACTGGTTACTCAACAGCCGTTGGTGTTTTGGAAAAATTAGCGCCAGATTATCCAGTTGTTGATAAAATATTAGAATATCGAACTTTAACCAAGTTAAAGTCTACCTATGCGGATGGACTTGCTAATTTTATTGAAAAAGATGATCGTATTCATGGCACCTTCAATCAGACCATAACCGCAACCGGTCGAATTAGCAGCACCAATCCCAATTTGCAAAATATTCCGGTTCGCATGGAACTAGGTCGACAAATACGTAAAGTATTTGTGCCTAAGAAAGACTTTGTCTTTATGGATGCAGATTATTCCCAAATTGAACTGCGTATTTTGGCCCATTACTCTGGTGATGAAAATTTAATTAATGCTTATAAAGAAGCAGATGATATTCATAAAATAACGGCATCAAAAGTATTCCATGTG
>DXHJ01000148.1 GCA_019113475.1 Candidatus Dorea intestinavium
AAGGTTACTTATTTATAAAGGCGAGGATTGGGAGCTTTCACAACGAAAAACTCTACTTGGTCGTCGTGTTCATTAGAAACATTCATTTGTAAACCATAAGGTATGTTTACAATGCTACCATGTTCAAAATTTTTTCTCGGCTCTTCATTAAATTGCAAAGACAAAGTGCCACGAATAACTAGCATGTAAACGTTGGAATTTGACATATGGCGTGGTAGGTGATCGCCTTTATTTAAAATCATATGATTAATCATAGCTGTATCATCATCAATAATCTTCTCCACAAGCTTTGTTTCTGATTGATTAAAATTGTATTGTTTTTCCATTTGTGTTCTCCCTTCTACCTGATATTTATATAATAGCATCTTAATTATAAAATGTATGTGACTTAAGTCACATAGAGGTGTAAAAAGAATTTGACAGATAGAAAGGAGTATGATAAGTTATAAATGTAAAAAGAATTTGACACATAAAGGAGAAGAAGAAAATGAAACCCATTATTATGATGCTCGTGTTTTTTGCAGCTATCTTAGCTCTAATTATTTACACGTTATATAGTATTTCACGGAAAGAAGACGAAAGAGGAGAGTATATTCGCCGAAAAGCTATGGCCAATACCTTCGGTGTGATTTTTGTTTATATGATTTATAGCATGGTGGAAATGTTCATAAAAGGCGGCTTAGGAGCTAAAAGTAAGGCTGGTTGGGTCAACCCTTTAAATTTTCTTATTGTCTTTTCTATCCTGTTTCTAATTGAACTACTTTGGTATCGCCATCAGGTGAAATAAAATGAAAAATAACATACAAGTACTACGAAAAGAAAAAGGTCTTTCACAACTAGAATTAGCAAAGCGTTGTGATGTAACCAGACAAACAATTAATGCGATTGAAAACAACAAATATGATCCAACCCTACTGCTGGCGTTTAAGCTAGCTAAAGAATTGGAAACAAGAGTGGATCAATTATTTTTACCAGAAGAATAAAAGTGAGATAAATCACATAAAAATAAAAAATAGCAAAGTGAAAGATGGGTATTTAGCAAAATATAACTTATTACTTTTGAAAAAATAAGACAATAGATGTATAATGAAAGCTTGTTTCAAGACATATGCATCCTTGGAATTACCGACACCATTGAAACAATATTTCAAAAGCGAAAAGGAAGATATAAACCGTAAGCCAAGAAAAATACAAGAGATAGTTGAGGTAAAGAAATGGTTACATTTTTAAAAGTTATTACAATTTTGTGGTGCGTTATTTTTGCGATATACCTTTATCGAGATGTATTTAAGCATAAAGAAAAAGTAGCACCTAAGCACTTGGTTTTATATGGTCTAATGGGATTTGTCTTAAATATCTTAGATACCCTGGGAGTAGGTAGTAACGCCACCCAAATGGCATTTTTTAAGTCTACAAAATTAAGTCCCGATGATGAATTACCGGGAAATGGCAATGTTTTATTTGCTATTCCAGTAGCAGTGGAGTTTGTTTTATTTTTAGACATTGTTAAGGTGGATTATGTGACGCTAATTGTGATGATAGTTGCAGCTATATTAGGGGCAGTTTTGGGTTCTAAGATCGTGGTTAAGATGCCTATTAATACGTTAAGAAAAGCTTTAGCGGTTACCCTTAGTGTTGTGGCAATTATATTAGTAGCTAGAACAAGAGGTCTTGGCCCCTTTGGTGTAGAAGGATCAGCTGTTGCTTTAACTGGTGGAAAATTAATTATTGGTGTGATCGGAAACTTTGTTTTAGGTGCACTGATGACTTGCGGCGTAGGCCTTTATGCTCCTTGTATGGCCTTATGTGCTTTACTAGGAATGAATATTACAGTGGCCTTTCCTATTATGATGGGGTCTTGCGCCCTTTTAATGCCACCGGCAAGCATCGAATTTATAAAAAAAGGAAAATACAATCGAAAAGCAGCGTTAATTGCACCTCTAACCGGCATACTTGGGGTACTGGTTGCTTACTTTGTGGTTAAGTCTATGCCAACTAAAGTACTAACTTATATTGTTGCTGTAGTCTTAATCTTTATGTCCATCTCCTTTATAAGAAGTATCAGAAATGAGAAAAACAAATAAAATATTAAAGGAAGAACGCCCCGGTAATTAGTGGCGTTCTTCCTTTATAATACCCTGTGTGTATTTAAAAACTAATTATTTAGCTTTATTGGTATCATCCATACCGCCACCATTTCCTTGGGAACCCATGTCATTAATATTAATAGCAGACCCATCAACAAAATTACTACTATCTTCAGCTTGTCCCGTGGCTGTTGTAGAGATATCACCATCTAGTTGAAGCTTAATGCTTTCTGCTCGAAGATTACAAAATTCAATTAATGTTTCACTACCGGTTACAAACTCGTCATAGGTACAAAAAGCGGTTGGATCTTTTTGCACATAAGGTGAGATTAAAGCAATAGTTTGGCGAAGGTTTGTTTCAAAGGCGTCGGAATCAAAATAGGAAGTAATAAATTCACTAAATAATTCATGATAACTATTTAGGTATTCTTCATTGCTAAGTAGGGCATTTAATAAGGGCCTTTCTTCCATAGTAGTTCCAGAGACCGGTGTATCAATAGGAAAATTAATCAAAGTGGTGGCTTTAGAAGTTCCTTCACCACTTGTTCCTTCACCCATTGCAAAGGCACCAAAGGCGAGGTTATAATCCCAAGCAATCAGGGAAAGTTTTCCCTCTTCTTCATATAAATAATAATTATGCATTAAAGATCCTGTATAACTGTCAAAGCTTAAGAGAAAGTTGTGAACAACAAAGTAACGTAGCACCTCGTCAACATCAAGAATTTCATCAAGATTTTCACCCTCATTTAATTGCTTGATAATTTCGACTAATCTTTCTTTATCTTCATCAGTTGGGTTGGTTTTGGCATTATTAAAAATATTAGAATAGCTTTTGATATTATCATCGCTATAAACAAGTGCAACATCGGTACTATTACCCCCCATGCCACCGCCTTTACGGTCACCACCAGAAGTAGAATCATTTTCAGAAGCATCTTCTCCTTGCTCATTAGGAGGTGTTTCACCCATTTCTGGAGCCTCACCCATTTCGGCTTGTTGACCATCAGTAGATAGTTGTTCACCATTTGTTTGTTGACCACCATCCGGAGGCTGTCCACCACTGTCTGGTCGCTGACCACCATTGTCTGGTCGTTGACCACCATCCGGAGGCTGTCCACCCCTAGGCTGTTGCCCACTATTAGGAGGCGTATTTCCTGAATCATTATTGTTTGGTAGGGTAGGGTTCTTAGTGCTATTGGTATCTTCACTAGGCTTTTCATCTAAACCTTCTGGCATCTCTTCTTTGTTACCACCGGCATCCATGCTGTCGGGTTTATAGAGTTGGCCATCACTACTGGAGCCATAATTTCTTTGGATAAATGATTCTTCAATTCCTTCTACTGCCAGGTATAAGCCCCAATCCTCACCATTAACGGTAATGTAAATAAAACTACAAAGAGGAGCATCCGCATCAAAGGCATTCATCATTTGATAGCTTAAATAGTCTTTTAAATAGGTGTTATCTTGAATAATATTATTCAGTGCAATCTTATCTAAACCTTGGAACAATTGCCCAGCTTGGTAGTGGTCAAACTCTAACTTAAAACTATAACGATCACTATCAGAACTTTGAACCGTTCTAAGAGAGGAGTTTCCTTTGGCACGAATACCAACATTATTCATTTTGGAACCATCGATAGTAATATCAGCAGCGATGTATTCTTCATTAGCAGCATTTTCCAACAAATCAGCCCAGTCCTCATCATCCACGGTTAAATCTAAAGTATGAACTTGATCGGTATCAAAAAGCGAAGTTTCATATTGCATGGTGGTTGTAGCTACCGATACGCCAAGAGTAGAAGAAAACATAAAGACAATCGTAACCAAGACCATCAAAATAGAAAGTGCCACTGCAAAGTGGTTTGTATATTTGTTTTTAATCATAAATTTACTCCTAGCCGGCGTATTCTCCATTATAGCTAACTAGTATTACGTCATCGACGCCGTCTCTTTGTGCTAATGTATTGACAAAACTAGTATCATTATTCTTAAGTCTAACATCATAATTTAATTCAACTAAGTGATTGGTTACTGTTTTGCTTTTTATGGAAGAGTTTTTTACTGCGTGTTTTAATAGCGTGTCTACTTCCGATTCTACGGCAGGAGAGTTTAACTTTATTACCATAATAAAAGGATTGTCATAGGAGTTTTTACTAGTAAAAACAATTAAGACGATGCCAATAACAACGCTACCAAAAACAGCTAAAGGAATAAGACCTGCGGCTAAAACGATACCAGCGGCTATGGACCAAAACAAAAAGGCAATATCTAAAGGTTCTTTAATGGCAGTACGAAAACGAACGATGGATAGCGCACCAACCATACCAAGAGAAAGAACGATATTACTAGTAACAGCAAGGATAACAAGAGTAGTAATCATGGTAAGGGCGATAAGAGTTACGCCAAAACTGCCGGAATACATTACTCCCTTAAAGGTTTTTTTATAAACCAGAAAGATAAATACGCCAACCATAAAGGCTAGTACTAATGCTAGCACCATATCAAGTATCGTTACGCTAGCTACATTTTCTAGAAAATTTGATTTAAAAATATCATTAAAAGTCATAGTTGTTCTCCATTTTATTTGTAAGTTATTTGTGGTTTTTGATTAGTCGTAAGACCGGCAAACTGCATATTTGGAAAAAGCAGTAGCGCGTCTATTACCTACTTGGATTAATCGTCTAATATGCTCTGGTAAAAAGCCATCATATTTTACTTCCATTAAAAGAGGCGATTCAGGAACAGGAATCGTTGCCAGCTCCCTATTGAAAAAATCGATAGATGATAAAGCCGTTCGGATATTACGGTCAAAAGTGATCCGTACATTGCCAGCCGGGCTAATGAAAGGTTCCCTGTCATAATCCACAATTGTTTTTGGGGCAAGTCCCGTGTTTTTCATTTTCATTAATAATTCTCGCAGTAACTTGTTATCGGAAGCATCAATTTGCTTAAGATCACCATTTAGGATAGCGACAACTTGCTTTTTAGTGATTAACGTTGATTCTTTATAACATAAGGAATTATGTTTACTTTTTTTCTCGAGAAATATTTTGCTTTCATAATAGTTATAGTAACGAATACGAAATTTTTCCCGGTGATTAACACCATTAATTTTTTCCATTAAAGCGGTATCATTTGGCGTATCAAAATAAAGGCTTCTAATAAAATAACTGCCAGTGGCATCAGCATGTGAATCCATAGTAAGGACGGCTTTAAGGCGACTTTTGATAATTTGATAGTCCAGATAATTTAATTCATGTTTAAGTTCGTGTCGTGGTTTCATATAACTCACCTCCTTTTCGCTCTCTATCATAAATGGGGTTTCTTGAATGAACCTTGAAAAAAAGAAATATTTAAAAAATCAAGTTTCTTTCAAGCTAAAGGAAGTAAAATCTTACTAGAAGATAAAGACAAGGTTTGTTAAACTAACCTATATAAGAAGAATTGAGGTGGCAAATGAAAATTCTAATCGTAGAAGATGAAGTACAATTATTAGCAGCATTAAAAGATATTATCGCTGCCAAAGGGGATCAAGTAGATGTAGCAACCAATGGCATAAAAGGGGAAGAATTAGCTTTAACGGGCACTTATGATATTATTATTTTGGATATTATGCTGCCAGGGAAAAATGGTTTAGAAGTCTTAAAAGAACTACGAAAGGAAAAGATTAAATCAGCAATTTTACTTTTAACAGCTAAAGCAGAAGTAGAAGACAAGATAAAAGGTTTGGACTTAGGAGCAGATGATTATTTAACCAAACCATTTTCTACGGGCGAGTTATTAGCACGACTGCGAGCGCTAGGTCGTCGAGGTGGAATCGAGACAGGCGAAGAATTAGAACTTAATGGTTTGGTCTTAGATAAACAGACCTATCAAATTAGGGCTGGTGGTGAAGAAGTAAAACTAGGGGCAAAGGAATTTAGATTATTAGAAATTCTCATGGAAAATCATAAACAGATTCTGCCCAAAGAGCGATTAATTGAAAAAGTCTGGGGTTATGAAAGTGAAGCGGAATACAATGTCATCGAAGTTTATATGTCATTTTTAAGGCGAAAACTAGCGGCCATTGGCGCTGAGGTCAGTATCAAGGCAATTAGAGGCGTGGGTTATATCCTGGAGGAAAAAGATGATTAAAAAATTACAGTTTAAGTTTGTGGCGATTATGCTAGGAGTCTTATTAGCGGTTTTTTCAATCGTTGTCATCACTCTTAATGTCTATATGCAAGTGCAAAGCAAAGAGCAAACAAGTCATTTACTCGCCACAGTAGCCGCTCAAGATGGAATTTCTTTTATGCAAGAACCAATGAAAAGTAATGAACCAGGGCCCGCACCTAATGGCAATATTGGGGAACAAGAGCAAACAAAAGTTGATCCCGGGCGAAATAAAGAAGTTACGCCAGAAATGCTAAGAGCTACTAGATTCTTCTATGCTAAAGTTGATACCCAAGGGGAAATTATTGAATTAAACGTAGAAATGATTAGTGGTTTAGAAGAAGTGGATGCGGATGCTTATGTGGCAGAAGTCCTAAGTGAAGGAACTAAAGAAGGAAAAAAAGAAAATTATCAATACTTAGTGGCCGAAAAAGATTACGGAAAAATCATTGTGTTTGCCGAGCGAAGCATTGAAAGGGGATTATTAGATCGTTTAATTAAAACTTCGGTAATGATAGCGATTCCTGTTATTTTGATTTTAACTCTCTTTTCTCTTTTTCTAGCAAAATGGGCAATTAAACCAGTGGAAACGGCCTTTGAAAGACAAAAAGAATTTATCTCTGATGCTAGTCATGAGCTTAAAACCCCCTTAACCATTATCGGCGCGAATGCCGATGTTTTGGAAGCCAAAATAGGAGAGCAGGTACAACTTGATTATATCAAAGAACAAGGCCTTCGCATGAATCGGCTCATTACTGATCTATTGGAACTTGCCAAGTTAGATGAAAACCGCGATCAGATGATCTTTGAAGAAATACCTTTTAGTAAACTAGTACAAAAAACAGCACTAGAATTTGATAGTATTGCCTTTGAAGCCGGGAAAATACTAGAAGATCAAATTGAACCAAATATTGTTATAAAAGGTGATCCTGGTAAATTAAAACAGGTTATTACTATCTTAATCGATAATGCCATTAAACATTCAAATCCCCAAGGAATCATTAAAATCGGGCTAATTGAAAGAAACAAGCAAGTGCTTTTTCAAGTAACGAATCGTGGTGATGTTTTAACGGATTTAGAACAGGAACGGGTTTTTGAACGTTTTTATCGAAGGGATGACTCCAGGTCTAGAGATACGGGAGGGTCGGGACTTGGGTTGGCAATAGCGAAAGGAATCGTCGATAAACATAAAGGGGTGATTACCGTTAGCAGCACAAAAGAAGAAGGGACAACTTTTGAAATAAAATTTCCCAATATTTAAAAGAGTTATTTCTATGCTATACTTGAAACAATTAGGAAGGAGCAACAAGATGAAAAGTCGCTTTAATATAAAAGATATTTTAGATATAGAGCATTGGGAACAAGTACAAGATTCATTAGCTGCGGTAACGAAATTAGCGATGATTACAGTGGATTATAAAGGTCGACCACTCACTAGTCACAGCAAATGTAGCGATTTTTGTCGTAAGGTACGAGAAGACGAATCTCTTAGTCAGTTTTGTCAGAAGTGTGATTCAATGGGGGGAATTGAAGCAGTAAGAACTGAAAAACCCTATCTCTATAAATGCTATTTTTCAATTATTGATATTGCCATACCGATTATTATAGAAGATCATTATGTCGGTGCAATTATGGCAGGTCAAGTACGGCTGAGAAAGGAAGATGATAAAGAGGCCTTAGTGGAACAGATTTTCCTTCCTGCTAGCCAAAAGTTGGTTAATGAAAAACGTGAAAAATTAAAAGAAGAATATGAGAAGATTCCGGTATTATCTTTGGAGGAAATAAAAAGGGCTGCCACTCTAATTTATGATTTGCAGACCTATGCTACTAATCATATCCAAAAAGAAGAGTTGCAAAGAGAAGAACAGATAGCACAAACAAATAAGGAAAGCTCTATTGTTACAAGTCTTGAGTATATCGATACTACGAATGAGCTTATTTTAAAGGCTTTTAATTATATTAAGGAGCACCAAGAAGAATCGCCTTCATTGGAAAAGATTGCCAAGTATTGTCATGTTAGCACCAGCTATTTAAGCCGTTTGTTTTCGAAAGAAGTCGGAGAAAGTTATACTTCATTTACTTCAAGGCTTAAGACGGAGTGGGCAAAAGCTCTATTGGAAATGACGAATAAAACCATTGTGGAAATTAGTGATGAATTAGGCTTTAACGATCCTAGCTACTTTATTAAAATATTTAAAAAATATGTGGGCTTAACACCTTTAGCTTATCGCTCATATTTACGCTAAGAAGTCATAAAATTACTAGCAAAAAATACAATATTAGGTACTAAAAAAAGGATGATAATAACAACCACATCTGTTACGATGAAAGAAACGAAAGATGGAGGTACTTAAGATGTTACATGAAGTGAGCTTTAAGTCTTTTAATGAACGTGATGAAGTTAAAGGATGGATTTACGTACCAGCAGCAAAGCCACAAGGAATTGTTCAAGTGGTACATGGACTCGGGGAGCATTCAAGGCGTTATCTACATTTTATAACATCCTTAATGGAAGCCGGTTATATTGTGGCAGCTGACGATCATGTGGGACATGGCAAAACGGCGCTAGAAAACAACACTTGGGGTGATTGGGGCGATAAAGGATTTCACACCATGATGGAAGATGAACAGCAACTAAAGAAAATTGTTTGTGAAAAATATCCAGATCTTCCTTATTTTTTCTTTGGTCATAGCTTAGGTTCTCTTATTACTAGGGATTACATCGCTAAATATGGTAAAGAGCTAGCTGGTGTTACCATTTGTGGAACGTTGGGGCTGTTGCCACAAATCAAAGAAATAGGGGAACAATTTAAGAAAGAAATCGAAGCAGGACGCGGTCAAGAATCAAATACGGAGATGATTAATGATATGTTTGCTCCTTTCTTTAGTCGGATTAAAGAAGTGAAAATAGGCAACGAATGGATCTGTGCGGATCCTTATGTACAACTAGACCACGCTAATGATCCATTTGATTCTTTTACAAGACCAATGACGAATAAAAGTTATTACGATTTTATTCAATTAAATGAGTTTGTGGCTTCGAAAGAATGGGCAAGTCTAGTACCGAAAGAACTACCAATTTATAATATCGCCGGAGACCAAGATCCGGTAGGCGATTTTGGCAGAGCTGTTTATGAAACTTCAAATGAGCTTTGGCAGACAGGACATCAAGTTATAACTAAGGTGTATTCGGGGTATCGACATGAAATTCTTAACTACAAAGAAATCAAAAATGAAGTAGAACAAGGAATTATTGAATTTATGAATGCGATTATAAATCAAGCGAAAAGAGAGCATTAGGGCGTTCTTCCCTAGTGCTTTTTTTCGTTAATTATGAAAGTACGAAAGGACAAAAAAACACCATGGTATGAAAAAGGTCATGATTTTACTATCGAAATTTACCGTTTTAGGACAAAGAAAACTAATGCCTATTTTGCCTTCAATTGATAAGCTTTAATTAAATCGAAGCAGATAAATCAAGGAGGATATCATTATGAGAAAAGCATTTATTTGTCCTACTAAATACGTTCAAGGGGAAGACGAGATTTTAAATTTAGGATATTTCGTTCAAACTTTTGGTAAGTCAGCTCTTCTAATTGCACATGAAGAAGACATAAAAAGAGTAGAGGAAAAATTAGCTAAAACAGAAGCAAAGTTTGAGATCACTTTTGTGAAAGGAAACTTTGGTGGCGAGTGTTCTAGAGAGGAAATTAAGCGTTTACAAGCTTTAGCAAAAGAACATAATTGTGCTTGTACAATTGGACTTGGTGGGGGAAAGGCCATTGACACAGCAAAATGTGTGGCTAAGGGAGACAATTTAATTGTTGTTCCAACGATTGCCGCTACGGATGCACCGACTAGTCATTCAGCTGTAATTTATACCCCAGAAGGAGCTTTTGATGACTATGCTTATTTTAAACAAAGCCCAAATGTAGTGTTAATTGACACCACAGTGGTAGCAAAAGCACCAGTTCGTTTCTTAATTTCTGGCATGGGTGATGCGTTATCTACTTACTTTGAAGCTAGAGCGAATGTCAGATCTTATACCAAAGTAAATGCGGGTTTACCTTGTGGTTACCGAGAAGAATTAACACCGGAAGCAACAGGTACCAATGCAGCTTTTGCTATGGCTAAATTATGTTATGAAATCTTATTAGCAGACGGGGAAAAAGCCAAAATTGCTTGTGAAAAGAAGGTAGTAACACCAGCTTTAGAAAATATTATTGAAACCAATATTCTTCTGTCTGGAATTGGTTTTGAAAGTGGCGGACTAGCAGCAGCACATGCTATCCATGATGGACTAACAATCTTACCAGGCACTCATCAATATTTCCACGGTGAAAAAGTAGCATTTGGCACACTGGCACAATTAGCTTTAGAAAATGCTCCCATGGAAGAATTTGAACAAGTATTAGAATTTTCTTTAAGCTTAGGACTTCCGGTTTGCTTAAAAGATATTGGCGTAGAAAGTGTTACGGAAGAAGAATTACTAGAAGTAGCTGAGAAATCTTGTATTCCCGAAGAATCCATTTATGCTATGCCATTTAAAATAACAAAAGAAAGTGTAGTGGCAGCCATAAAGACGGCGGATGAAATTGGAGAAAAATATAAGAGGAAATACCATGAAAAAAATAATTAATAGTCCGGAACAATTAGTGCTAGAAATGTGTAGTGGAATCGCCTTAACAAACCCGGAATTAGAATTAATCAGCAAGTATAAAATTCTGAAAAAGAAAAAGATAAACAAAGATAAAGTTAGTATTATTAGTGGTGGCGGAAGTGGCCACGAACCAGCCCATGCCGGTTATATAGGGAAAGGAATGCTTGATGCGGCTGTTTGTGGAGACGTCTTTGCTTCCCCTTCACAAATACAAATCTACCAAGCAATAAAAGCGGTAGCAGGAGAAAAAGGCGTTCTCTTAGTGATTAAAAATTATAGCGGCGATATTATGAACTTTAAAAACGCAGCAGCAATGGCGAAAGAGGATGGAATAAAAGTAGATTATGTCAAAGTGGACGATGATATTGCTGTTAAGGACAGCTTATATACGGTAGGTCGAAGAGGGGTAGCCGGTACGGTTTTTGTGCATAAAATAGCCGGCGCAGCAGCAGAAGCAGGGAAATCCTTAGAAGAGGTAAAAAGGATTGCCGAGGAAGCTGCAAGTAAGGTACGTAGTATTGGCTTTGCCTTTAGTCCTTGTACGGTACCAGCAAAGGGAAGCCCAACTTTTATTCTTGAGGAAGATGAGATGGAATATGGAGTGGGAATTCATGGGGAACCAGGTATCCGTCGCGAAAAACTAGTAAGTGCTGATGAACTGGCAAAAAGAATGATTGCTTCGCTAAGTAAAGAGTTGGAATTAAAGGAAAAAGAAGGCGAGCAAGTGGCTTTAATGGTTAACGGCTTTGGTGGCACGCCGCTGATGGAATTATATATTTTAAACCAAGCAATACAAAGGGAACTGGCAAAACAAAAAACAAGGGTTTATCGTTGTTTTGTGGGCAATTTCATGACCAGCATCGAAATGGCCGGAGCTTCTGTTTCTCTTCTTAAAGTAGAAGAAGGATCTAAAATAGAAGAATTATTAGACGCTCCCTGCCATACCTTAGGCTTGCAAGTAGATGGCCCTGTTGAGAAGATAACCTATGTTGATTATCTTGATAAGTCAATAGAGAAAAACGAAATAAAAGAAAAAGTTTTATCATCAGAGGCAAGTCTAATTAAAGAAAATATCACGATAGAAAACATGCAGTTTATTTTGCAAGTGATGACAGAATCAATCCTTAAAAATGAGGTACCTTTTTGTGAATTAGATGCTCATGCTGGTGATGGTGACTTTGGTATGAGTATTGCGAAAGGCTTTAGAGAACTTAAAAAAGAATGGAATAGCATTGTTTCACAGGAAAGCTTAACCATTGGTAAACTGTTGTCGGAATCCTCGCTTATTATTATGGAATATTGTGGTGGCGCATCAGGTCCTATTTGGGGTTCCGCTTTTCGGGCAGCCGGAAAGACAGTAGGAGAGAAAGAAACGTTAGCCATTGAAGATTTTGCTGAAATGATGCAGGCAGCAGTTAAGGCTATTCAAACAACCGGCGAACGTTCCTTTGGACGTGGAGCAGTAGTAGGCGATAAAACTCTAATTGATGCTTTAATTCCTTGTGCCAATAGTTGGAGTACTTTAGATAATAGTTGTGATTTTATTGAAGCTTTTAAGATGGGGGCAAAAGCAGCAATTAAAGGAGCAAAAGCAACAGAAGAATTTAGTGCAAAAATGGGACGAGCTGGAACAGTAGGCGATAGAAGTATTGGTTATCCAGATGCTGGTGCCTATGCACTTGGTGTAATATTTACCGATATTACCGAGAGTTTAACGAAATAAAAAAGATAATGGTGGATTTAATATTTTTGTGTGTTTAGGAGCCCGGCGTATGCCGGGCTTCTTTTGCTTCTTGAGAGTTCATGTTATGATGGAGGTGTCAAATAAAGAATAAATGTTAAAATTAAGGAGGAATCTCATATGAATAAAATGCCGGTTGTATTTGTCGGTCATGGGTCACCTATGAATGTAATTGAAGATAATGAGTTCACTAAAAAATGGGAAGAAGTTGGCAAGAGAATTCCTAGGCCCACAGCAGTTCTTTGTGTTTCAGCTCATTGGTTTACGAATGGCTATTTCGTTTCAACAGTAGAAAAACCGGCGACCATCCATGACTTCTATGGCTTTCCTCAGGAATTATATGAATATGAATACCGGGCTAAAGGAGCACCTGATTTGGCCAAGCAACTTATCAAAATGTCCGAGGGTTTAATCAAAGAGAAAACAGATCGGGGATTGGATCATGGTGCTTGGAGCGTACTAAAATTTATGTATCCCCAGGCCGATGTTCCGGTTTGCCAATTAAGCGTAAATGGAGGCCGGACACCACGGGAAAATTACCTTTTAGGGCAGAGTTTAAAAGAATTACGAAATGAAGGCGTTCTAATTCTTAGTAGTGGCAACGTGGTACATAACTTAGGTTTATTAGATGCAAGCTTAGAACGGGGAGGATATCCTTGGGCGTTGGAATTTGACCGCTATATTCGTGACGTAATCTGTTCCCATAATCATGAAGAAGTTATTAACTATCAAACGGCTGGCGATAGTGCTAAATTCTCTTTCAAGTATCGTGATCATTACGATCCGCTACTTTATGTTTTAGGAGCCACAGACAGTGATGAAAAGGTGGAAGTTTTTAATGAAGAATGTGTTATGGGTTCTATTTCTATGACTTCTTATTTGATTGGGGCCTAAATTTTTATTTGGTGAAGGTAAAAAAATCAAGGTCTACGATGCGTAGATTGTGCAATTAATTAGTCCATAGTATGATTAGCTAGATCAGAGATAAAGGAGATAATACAATGGATTATGCAAAAACAGGTCATTTAATTGCCAGTTTACGAAATGAAAAAGAGCTTACGCAACAACAAGTTGCTGATGCGCTAGGAATTACCAATAAAACGGTATCAAAATGGGAGTGTGGTCTAGGGCTACCGGACACTTCCTTATGGCCGGATTTATCGGTTATTTTAGGAGTAGATATGACAAAGCTTTTAGCAGGCGAGATGCCAAAGAATAAACCAGATAATGGGAATATCAATCGGGCTAAGTTTTATGTTTGCCCAAAATGTAATAATGCATTAATGAGCACAGGAGATGCCAGTATTTATTGCTGCGGTCGTCGTTTACTACCTGAAATAGCCTCACCAGGAGAAAAAGCTATTCCGATTAAGGTGGAACTAATGGATAATGAGTATTATGTAACGGCGGATCATCCTATGATTAAAGAGGATTTTATTTTATTTGCCGCCTATGTAAAAGCAGACAAAGTATTTTTTCTACGCCTCTACCCGGAGCAGTCGAACAGTTTTCGAATCCCTTATTGGCCAAAAGGAAAGTTATATTTATTTAGTACCACAAAAGGCTTGGTTGAACAAAAAATCAATATTTAAGTTAAGAATATTGATATCTAAGGAAGCAGATTTGTCTGCTTCCTTTTTTGAAATAAAATAGAAGAGATGATTTATGCTATAATTTGTTTGAATGCATAAAAGAAAATTAAAGATTAGGAGTGAATTTAGATGATAGATAAAGTGACTAAGAGAACTGTAAAGTATCCGGAAGGAAAATTTCCGGACATTATTTATCCTCCAGAGTATGAGCCTTTTCGTTATGCAATAGGGAAGAAAGGGAAAAACCCTTTTGTAGCAATTGGTATGAATCCATCGGCTGCGCGAGAAGAAACAAGTGACAGAACCATTAATCGCATTATCCATATAGGAGAAATTTTAGGTTATGATGGTTGGATAGCCTTTAATCTATACCCGGAACGGGCAACAAAGGCAGCTAATTTGGATGATTATAAAGAAGAATTAGCAAGTAATAACATCAGAATAATCGAAAAGTATCTTATCGAAAATAAGATTACGGAAATATATGGTGCTTGGGGAGATTTGCACTTTGAAACTTTAAAAAAAGGAAAAGAGAAGGTTATTGAGCTTTTGAAAAAGCTTGATATTAAAGTATTTTACTTCGGAACATTAACTAAACAAGGAAACCCTAGGCATCCAATTCAGCGACAAGAAAAATGGGAGATAAGTGTAGCAAACAAAAAGTATATTGATTTTTAGGATTGATGGAAATTTCTATAAAAGTATTGACTCCTACGTAACGTAATAGTTTATAGTGTGATTACACGAAAGGAGAAAATGATGAAAACGGTAAAAGAGGTAAGTGAATTAACAGGAGTGAGTATCCGCACGCTTCAATATTATGACAAGATTGGTTTGCTACTTCCAACTACATATACAAAGAGTGGTTATAGGTTGTATGACGATGGGGCCTTAGAAACTTTACAACAAATCTTACTATTTCGTGAATTAGAATTTTCTCTAAAAGAAATTAAAAAGATTATTTTAAGTGCTAATTTTGATAGAAAACGTGCACTAGAGCAACAAATAGAATTACTAGCATTAAAAAAAGAACACTTAGATAATTTGATTAATTTAGCTCGTGAAATAAAAATGTTAGGAGAAAAAAATATGGATTTTTCAGTGTTTGATAATAGTAAAATAGAGGAGTATAAAAGGCAAGCAAAAGACCAATGGGGAGAAACGCCGGCATATAAGGAATTTGCAGAAAAGACAAAAAATAAAACCAAAGAAGAGGATAAAAAAGCAGCGCATGATATGATGCAATTTTTCGCATCATTTGGTGAAATGAAAGAGCTTAATCCGGCAAGTGAAGGACCACAAAAAGAAGTTAAAAAGTTGCAAGATTTTATAAGTGCTAATTTTTATCATTGCACAGATGAAATCTTAGATAGTTTAGGTAAGATGTATGTTGCTGGTGGAGAATTCACAGAAAATATTGATGCAGTTGGCGGTAAGGGCACAGCAGAGTTTGTAACCAAAGCTATTCAAGTTTATTGTGGAAAATAAATAACGAAAATAATTAAAGACATGATGAAAATTAATTAGAGGGGCAGTTTAGTCTGGCCCTTTTTTAATGCAGTCTCTTTGGTCCTATGGTATAATTTTATAAATGAAGGGATGTATATATAGTTAGATAAATAATACATCTGGTGAAACTAGAGTGGCTCTATGCTCTTATAGATAAGAATATAAATTGGCATAAGATAATAGGAGAATAATATGATTAAAATACTAATGATTTGCCACGGCAACATCTGTCGTTCAACTATGGCAGAATTTGTGTTACAAGATATGGTGAAAAAGGAAGGAAGAGAAGCTGAGTTTTATATTAATTCGGCCGGAACTAGCAGGGAGGAAATAGGAAATCCCCCGCATAAAGGAACGATTCACGTTCTTAAAGAACACGGGGTACCTATAGGCACTCACTTTGCCACGCAACTTACAAGAGTGGACTATGACAATTATGATTACCTCATTGGTATGGACAGTTATAATATAAGAAATATCCATAAAATAGTAGGGGAAGATGCTAAGAAAAAAGTTTATAAACTTTTGGATTTTACCGAAGAAGCAAGAGACATTGATGATCCTTGGTATACGAATAAATTTGAAAAAACTTATGAGGATGTTGTCAAAGGTTGCAGGGGTCTACTGGAACATATTAATGAATTAAACAAGTAAAGTGGCGTCTAATAATCTTATCTGTTCATAATAATGGTAAACATAAAAAAAGAAACTAAAATTAACCATAAAAAATTATTTAGTTTCTTTTTTGCTTAATATTTTAATAAAAGCTAAGATTTTGGTGTAATAAATATTTAGTGATTCAGGAGATTTGGTGCATATTTATTAATAATCTATTTGACTATCAAGGGGCGATAGCTTATTATTATAAGAATATTCATTATGATATGAAATAATAGGTTAGGAGAATAGAAGAATATGAGCAAAATAATGATACCTGAAAACTATCAATCAGCCCTTGATTTATACGAAACTCAGGTGGCAATTGGAAAGATTCATACAATTTTTGAAGACAAACTTGGCAAAGCGTTAAGTTTAAAAAGAGTTTCAGCCCCACTTTTTGTTGATCCAGCCACCGGACTTAATGATGATTTAAGTGGTGTAGAACGTCCTGTCGCTTTTGAGATGAAAGATACCAAAAAGACTGCTCAGGTTGTTCATTCTCTTGCTAAGTGGAAAAGACAAGCGTTAAAAGATTATGATTTTTATCCCGGAAATGGTTTATATACGAATATGAATGCTATCAGAAGAGATGAAGAATTATCTAACATTCACTCTGTTTATGTAGATCAATGGGATTGGGAAAAAGTTATTACGAAAGAAGAAAGAAATGTTGCTTACCTAGAAGAAACGGTAAAGAAAATCGTTGACGTAATCTGCGATACGGAAGAAGAAATTGCTAGTATGTATCATACTTTAACGCCTTCTATTAAAAGAGAAGTTAAATTTATAACTTCTCAAGAACTCTTGGATTTATATCCAGATAAAACCCCTAAAGAAAGAGAGAACCTCATTACGAAAGAGTATAAAACGGTGTTCTTAATGCAAATTGGAGATAAATTAAGTAATGGAGAGCCTCATGATGGACGTGCTCCCGATTATGATGATTGGAAATTAAATGGCGATATCCTTTTTTGGAATGATGTTTTGGGAAAAGCTTTTGAAATTTCTTCGATGGGAATTCGTGTCGATGAAGTGGCTCTTGATGAACAACTTAATAAAGCTCATTGTAATGACAGAAGAGAACTAACCTTTCATAAACATTTATTAAACGGTGAATTACCTCTTACTATTGGTGGTGGTATTGGCCAATCAAGACTTTGTATGTTGATTCTAAAAAAAGCCCACATTGGTGAAGTACAAACCTCTCTTTGGGATGAAGAAACTAAGAAAGCAAGTAAAGAACACGGAATTAAATTATTATAAGAGAAAAAATAGCAGGTATCCTTTCAGAGGAAAACCTGCTATTTTTGTGATTTTTTATTGATAGCGAGCCATATTTGTAATACCAATGTTGTTAAAGCTCTTATAATCAGTGATGCCTTTTCCGGTATTGGGGTGTGACTTTGAATGAATACCATCTGCAGTAAATAAAATAAGTAAAGCAATGGCGACTATCATACCGGTCTTTTTGGGAATCTTATCAAATAAATTATCAAATAAGGGAGCTACAATGTAGATAATAGCATAACAACCTAGACCAAAGGTTAATAAACTCTCAGCACAGATGCGTCCATTAATGTTTAAGAAATAGCCTGAGTAATCCCACCATTTCATGCCATGGCTGACTTGTAAGTACCAGCTGCTGACATATTCTACTACACCACATAAAACGATGGCTAAAAGGAAAGTCACTAGCCTGCGGTCTCTAAAGGGTTTTAAGAGAATAATAACCAAAAGAGAACCAACTCCGTAAATAGGAAGCCAAGGGCCTAATAAAACTCCTCTATTGACAAAGACTCCATCCTTTAATAAGTGAAGGCTTACTTCCCAGAGCCAACCAATAAAGGAAAAAGTAAAAAAGAGTAAGATAAGATGCAAGACGGAGTAATTCTTTTTGTAATCGACATTAATCCATTTACGACTCTTAGGTACTTGAATAGGATAACTTGCTACAGGATAGGAGCTAGTAGTTGCTTCACTTACTTCAAGTGCATGGTCATTAAAGAACTCACTCAGTGGTATCTTATTTATTTTGGCATTTTTTCGCAGTTCCATATAGACTTCGGCATAGGTGGCAGTTTGATAAGGATTTAAAAAACAAATGCCAACAAGGCCAAAGGTAAGAGCCGATAGTAACGTCCAACCAAGAAAGGTTAAGTCTAGCACAAATAATTTCCATTTATAGCCATTCATTAGTCGGCGCGAAAGTTCAATGGCACCTTTACCACCAATATCAGGATTTTCGGCCAAGATAAAAGGAACCATGGCATAAGAGTATTTTTTTATAATAAAACCGACAATTGTTAACAGCCACAGCGTTTCATAAATAGACTTACGAAGCATGGCAAGCCCTACTTTAAGGGCCCTCTTAATCTGGTAAGGAAAGAAGATTCGGCTAATGTCTGTATCATAATAACGCCTGGACTCCAAAAAGATTCGTCGGCCACCGACTAATATGACATCACCGATGAAAGTAAAGGCAGCTAACTTTAGTATGCTGGCTAAGATGATAATGAGGCCGGCACCTATTTTCCCTTTAAAAAAGATTTGATTGGCAGAGTTTAAAACACTTTCTGAAAGCCCACCTGCACCGGTAGCACTATTAAAGACACTAGCAAAAACGCCTCTGGTTGGATGATAAGTCTCAACTTTGTCAACCAAATGATCTTTAGCCCTATTGGCGCGGTCAAGTCCCTCTAAGAAATCATTTAAGGCTCTTTTATTACCATTGGTATTCAGGCGGTTAAGGTTATCGGTTTCTTCAGTGGTGGTTTTTAGGAAACCAGTTAACTGTTCTTTTGTCTCTGAAAAATCATTGGAAATTAACATTAAAAGAATACAGACAACAAGTAAAATACGGTAATTGTTTTTTAATGTCACTTTAGCATCTATTTTAAAGCGTTTGCGATTCCAATCCATAACTAAATTCCCCCTAACAAACATAGTTTATAACTAACTATAACAAAGTGGATAAGAACGTGTCAATTTATTTCCTTTTGTGATAAAGTTGAGGAAGAAGATTAGATTTGGGAGGGTATTATGCTAAAGACGATTTCGGATGAATTGATAAAACATCTCTATGAGCTATCTCAATTACAATATGAAAAGGATGAAGCAAAGGAAATAAAGGCAGAACTTGAAGAGATGCTTAATTATTTCGCAGTTTTAGATGAAATTGATACTTCTAATATGGTGGAAGAAACGAAAGAAGAAAGAGAAGAATCTTTTCCTTTTCGTAAAGACCTCGCTTCGGGGAACAATGGTCAAGAGGCGGCCTTACTTAACGCACCCCGTAAAGAAGATGATTATGTCATTGTCCCTAAAACGATAAAGTAGGAGAGAACCATGGATATTTTAAATTTTAGTGCAGTAGAATTAGGAAAAGAAATAAAAAATAAGCGTATTTCTAGCAAAGAGGTTCTAGATGCCTATTTTGCCCAAATAGAAAAAGAAGAAAAAGAAATCAATGCCTTCATTACCTTAACGAAAGAAAAAGCCTATCAAAAAGGAGAAGAGGTGCAACGAAAAATAAATCGTGGTGAACCATGTCATCCTCTAGCGGGTGTACCAATAGCCATTAAGGATAATATTATTACAAAAGGGGTCAAGACCACTTGTGGTTCAAAGATGTTGGAAAATTTTGTACCAACTTATAATGCCACAGTGATGGACAGATTAGAAGAAGCCGGCCTTATCATGCTAGGAAAGACCAATACTGATGAATTTGCCATGGGCAGTACCACGGAGACCTCTTATTATGGCGTAACTAAAAACCCCATCAATCCAAAACATGTGCCGGGGGGATCTTCAGGTGGCTCTTGTGCCGCTGTAAGAGCACAGGAGTGTGCCTTGGCTCTAGGAAGTGATACGGGTGGCTCTATTAGGCAACCGGCAAGTCACTGTCAAGTGGTTGGCATGAAGCCAAGTTATGGTAGTGTCTCTAGGTATGGCCTGATTTCCTATGCCTCTTCTTTTGATCAAATAGGCCCTATTGCTAGTAATGTCAAGGATTGTGTTATGTTACTGGATACAATTACAGATTATGATGAAAAAGATAGTACTTCGAAAAAAAGAACAGCTAAAAATTTCACCCAATATCTGATTAATGACATAAAAGGAATGAAAATAGGCATCCAAAGACAGGCTCTAAAAGGAGTGATGGATAAAGATGTAGAACGTACATTTTTAGAAAGCATAAGGTTACTAGAGCGTGCCGGAGCCAGTGTTTCGGCAGTTGATTTTGCGCTAACAAACTATGAATTATCTACTTATTATATTATAGCAAGTGCACAGGCAAGTTCTAATTTATCAAGATTTGATGGCGTAAAATATGGCTTTCGGGCTTCTAATTATCAAGATCTTGAAGAGATGTTAAAAGCAAGTCGTTCTTTAGGCTTTGGCGAAGAAGTAAAAAAGAGGATTCTGTTAGGAACATTTGCCCTTAGCTCAAGTTATTATGAAGACTATTATGCGAAAGCGCAAAAAGTAAGGACGCTCATAAAAAACGAATACCAAAAAGCTTTTGAATATTATGATTTAATTTTGACTCCGGTAGCAGCCGAAACGGCGCCTCTCCTGGGTCGAGCATTTGATCATTCTCTGACAAAATATGTTAATGATAATTACACTATTGGGGCTAATTTAACCGGAATACCGGCAATAAGTGTGCCGGCAGGAGTAAGCAAAACGGGGTTACCGATAGGCATTCAACTTTTAAGTGCCAGTGGCAGAGAAGATCAATTGATACAAGCCTCTTATACCTTTGAAACGATTAGGAGGGGAAAAGATGTTAAATGAATATAAGACAACGATAGGTTTAGAAGTTCATGTGGAGTTAAATACCAAGAGTAAAATATTTTGCAGTTGCTCTACTAGTTTTGCGGCAGCACCAAATGAAAATACCTGTCCCATTTGTCTGGGAATGCCAGGGACACTACCATTGCTTAATCAAGAGGTAGTGGAAGATGCTCTAAGTCTTGGACTAGCCACTCATTGTGATATTACGAGAGTGACGACTTTTGATCGTAAAAATTACTTTTATCCTGACAATCCACAGAACTATCAAATTTCACAACTCTATGCGCCTATTGCTACAAAAGGGTTTGTTGAAATAAAGGTAGAAGAGAAAAGAAAGAAAATAAGAATTAATGAAATGCACATGGAGGAAGATGCTGGTAAATTAATTCATGACGAAAAAAGAGCATTGACTAAGGTGGATTATAATCGTAGTGGAGTGCCTTTGATTGAGATTGTCTCAGAACCTGATTTGAAAAATGCGGCCGAAGCCGTTGCCTATGTAGAAGCGCTACGCGATATAATTCGCTATTTGAAAGTATCTGACTGCAAGTTAGAAGAAGGACAAATGCGCGTTGATGTAAATCTTTCAGTTGCTAAAAAAGGTGATGAATTGCTTGGCGTACGCACAGAGATGAAGAATCTAAGCTCGTTTAAAGCGGTAAGAAAGGCAATTGAAAACGAAAGTAAGAGACAAATTGCACTTTTAGAAGCGGGTGAGAAAGTAATTAGAGAAACCAGAAGGTGGGATGAAAATCTAGAAACTTCAGTTTCCCTAAGATCAAAAGAAGAAGTTATGGATTACCGCTATTTTAAGGAGCCGGATTTACCCGCACTTTATATAAAGGAAGAGTGGATTAAGCAAAAGAAAAAGGAATTACCAGAACTTAGAAATGAGAAAGTAATTCGCTTTATGAAAGAATATAATTTACCGGAATATGATAGTAGTCTTTTAACAGAAGATCTTTTTCTTGCTAATTTATTTGAAGAAACAGCAAAAAAAGCCCAGGAGCCAAAGTTAGTTTCTAATTATTTGATGGGGGAAGGAATGCGACTTCTTAAAGAGAAAGGCATAGAGATACAAGAAATAAAGGGAACGCCGCAAAACTTAGCAGCCCTAATTAACCTAATAACTGCGGGTGAGATTAATAATAAGGTGGCAAAAGAAGTGTTTGAGCAGACTTTTCTTGATAATGTTGAGCCAATTTCCTATATCCAAGAAAAGGGATTAAAGTCTATTAGTGATGAAAAGCTAATTAGAGAAATGGTTTTAGAAGTTATTAAGGAGAATGAAAAGTCTGTAGAGGACTACAAAGGAGGAAAAGAAAGAGCCTTTGGCTTTTTAGTAGGACAAACAATGAAGGCGTTAAAAGGAAAAGGAAATCCGCAAATAGTCAATGCTATGTTAAAAGAACTCTTAAAATAAGGTTTAAATAAAGCGCATCGAATTCGATGCGCTCTTTCATTTACATATTATCCTTTAACATGTTCTAAAATCAACCTCTTGACATCACTTGCTGGGACTTCCAGTACGGTGGTGAGTTCACTAAATAAAGCTTCTTCTGCCTGACTAAGATAATTTTTGTCAGTATTATTAAGTTTTTTTCCTTGTTCTTCGGCATTCGTACGTCTTAGGTATAAGAGCTTAATAAGACCTACAATGCATTCGAGATCACAAGATCTAATAATACCTTTGTACTTCTTCTCGCGGTCTTTATCCCCATCAATATCGCTAGGCTTAATAAAGGGGATGTCTTTGATTAATTGCCGGCACTCAGATTCTGTGTTTATACTTCTAAGCACAACTTTTGAACTGTCAATGGGCGCATAGATATGGGCGTTGCGTTTTGCGACAGGTGTGAGAGTATAGTAAATTTTGTCTTTATCGGCAGCATCCATTGCTAGAGCACCGATATCACTTACCACACATAGTCCGGAGTTTCCGTATACTACTAATTCATTCAAATCAAACATTTTACACTTCCTTACTATTCGGTCAACTTCGTCTACTACTATAGTATATCACTTTTGGCCCGAAATTATAAGGTGTTTCATGAAAGATTTTGTTTTACAAATTATAGGACAGGATAAAATCATCCATGACAAAACCATTTCCGATGTCGCTGATTTCACTACCTATCTTAATAAAACCAAGATGGTGATAGAAAGCCAGAGAGTTTTGATTGTATTTATTACAAGTCAAGCGAATTTCACTTAATTGATTGTCTTTACTTAATTTTTTGATATATTCAAAAGTTTTGGTCGCAATACCGTGGCCTCTGGCTTCTTTAAGTAAATAAAATTTACTTAAAAATAAATGGTCTTCATGATAAAGCACACCAAAGTAACCAACGACTAGATTATCATAATAAATAATAAAATAATGAAAGCCTTTATTAACTGTTTGATCTACGAGTGCTTCGTAGGATTGGAACTTGTTAATCATATAATTTACTTGCTCAACGCCGATTATTTCCGTATAATGCTCATTCCAAATATCTTCGGCAAGTTCAGCAATGGTGTTTAGATCACCATCATAAGTTGCTGGCAGTATCATTAATTTATCCATTATTTTATCCCTCTTCTTTTTGTTATCTTTAAAGTATAGTATACTATTATAACAATATTTAAGTAAAATTCAATTAATTCTTATTAAGGTGAAAAATGAAAGCAGTTAGAAAAGATTTTTTCAGAGAAATTAAAAATACGCCAGGTAGGTTTTTATCTATCTTTTTTATTGTGGCCTTAGGGGTGGCTTTTTTCTCAGGAATTCGTTCAGCCAAAAATGATATGTATTACACAGCCGATGCCTATTATGACCGAGCTAATCTGGCAGACCTCAAGGCAGTTAGTAACTATGGCATTACAAAAGAAGAAGTAGAGAGCCTTAAATCTTTGAAAGGAATAGAAAAAGCGCAAGGTGCTTACTTTGGTGATTATTTGACAACCAATGAAGATAGCCAAAAAGTCATTAGAATTCATTCTTTAACAAAAGGAATGAATGAACTAAATATAGTAGAAGGACGTCTGCCGGAAAAGTCGGGAGAATGCGTGGTAGATAAAAGCCTAGGCTATCAAATTTGGGATGAGATTTCTTTAAAAGCCGGAAAAGATGGCGAAATAAAAAACACTTTAAATACGGATAAATTAAAAGTTGTTGGCATTGGTGAAAGTGCTTTTTACATTGGTTTTTTAAGAGGTAATACCAATATTGGAACGGGTAATATCAACGGCTTTTGTGCTGTAACAGAAGATACTTTCAATATGAAAGTTTATACAGAGGTGTATTTGACCCTAAAAGATGCAAAAAAAGAAACGGCTTATACAAAAGGTTATGATGAGTTAGTAAAAAATCAAATAAAAGAAGTAAAGAGTAAGACCAAGTTACTGGGGAGAGAAAGACAAGAGGATCTAAAAGAAGAGGCTTTAGAAGAAGTGGGCAAAGCCCGGCAAAATTTAGATGAGAAAAGTGAAGAAGCAAGAAAGAAGTTAGAGTTAGGAAAAACAGCATTGCTAGAAGGAAAGCAAACATTAGCAGAAAGCCAAAGGGCACTACAAGAAGCAAAAGAAGCTTTGGATAAAAAGCAAGAAGAAGTTGATAGTGGCTTTATCGAATATGATGCTGCCGCTCAAAAGTTAGAAGCAGGAAAAGCCGCCTATGAAGAAGGTAAAAAGACTTACCAAGCAAAACTATTAGAGTATGAAAGTGGGAGAAAAGACGAAGAAGAATTAAAAGCAGGAATAGCGAAGTTGGAAGAAAATATTTCGGGACTTAGAGAACAAGTAGCAATCTTAGCAGAAACCAATCCAGAGTCCGAAGAAATAAAAGTTTTAACAAGCCAGTTAGATAATCTAGAGGAACAGTACCAGGAAAATAGCGAGAGAGCTTCAGTAGTTCGTAAGGAATTAGAAGCAGGAAAGACGCAACTAGAGGCAGCAAAAGTGACGCTTTCACAAACGGAAGAAGAGCTTAAAGCTAATGAAGATAAACTAGCGACAACAAAAGATACCTTAGTTAGTGGTCAAACAGCTATCGATGAAGGAAGAAGGCAATGGACAGCTAATGCTAAGGAACTGGAAAAGGCAACAGAAGAATTAGTTGTTAACGAACAAGAACTTTTAAAAGGTGAGAAGACTCTAGAAGAGGAAATGGAAGAAGGAGAGGACAAAATTACCCAGGCAAAAGAAAAGGCGCAAGAAATAGGAACTCCTAAATGGGAAGTTGAAGATCGAAGCACCTTTCCGGATTATCTCGGCTTTAAAGATAATGCGAATAGAATCGGAAAAGTAGGAAAGGTCTTTCCGGCTATTTTCTTTTTAGTCGCCGCACTAGTGAGCTTAACCACCATGACCAGGCTAGTGGAAGAACAAAGAACCCAAATTGGAACCTTTAAAGCCTTAGGGTATACGCGCTTTAGTATTGCCATGAAATACATTGGCTATGGTTTAATTGCTTCGCTAAGTGGTGCTGTTTTAGGGGCATTAGTTGGAGAAAAAAATCTTTCCTTATATTATTATTCATGCTTATGGCATGATGTATAAAGGAATGGATACTATTCGGATTCCTTATCAGTGGTCCCTTGCTCTTTATGCGCAAGGTATCGCGGTTGGCAGCATTTTAATAGCAACTCTGATTTCCGCCGGCAGAGAACTTAGAGAAACGCCGGCTTCACTCATGAGACCACCGGCACCGAAAAAGGGTAAAAGGGTGTTACTAGAGTATGTCCCTTTTATATGGAAGCGGCTAAGCTTTTTGTGGAAATCCACCATAAGGAATCTTTTCCGATATAAAAAGAGATTTTTTATGACGGTGTTTGGTATTGGCACTTGTATGGGGCTGTTATTAACGGGATTTGGAATTAGAGATTCGGTCTTTGACATAACGGGCATTCAATACAGTGACTTACAAAAATACCAAGGACAAGGAATTTATCAAGAAAATATTAACGAAAACGAAGAAAAAGAAATTAATAAATTTCTATCTACTAACAAACAGATTAAATCTTTTGTTCCTATCTATTTTAAAAAGACGAAGGTTTTGGGGAAGGAGGATAAGAGTCTTGGTCAAAATGTTTATATTGAGGTGCCGAAAACGGGAAAAAATCTTAGCGACTTTTTAATCTTTAGAGACCGAAGCAGCCATAAAAATTATAAATTAGATAATAATGGTGTTATTGTAACGGAGAAATTAGCCAAGGAATTAGGTATTGAAAGGGGAGATAAGATTACCTTGAAAGAGGGAAATAAGTCCGTTAGAGTGCAAAATATTTGTGAAAACTATATGGCTCATTATATCTATATGACCCAAGAACTTTACAAGGAGACTTATGGCAAAGAGCCAGCCTATAATGGAGTCTTGTTTAACACGACTAGCAGTAAAGATGAAAAAATAGAAGAGGTGGGCGAAAAATTAATTGATCAAGAGGGGATTATTAGTGTCTCTTATGCCAAAGATATGAAACGACAAATGGACGATATGATTGGCTCTTTAAATATGGTAATTGTAGTTTTAATTATCTCGGCCGGATTGCTAGCGTTTGTGGTTCTTTATAACTTAAATATCGTAAATATTGAAGAGAGAAAAAGAGAACTGGCCACTCTAAAAGTCTTAGGTTTTTATGACCGGGAAGTTAGTGCTTATGTTTATCGGGAAAATATTATTTTAACTTTTGTGGGGGCCCTAGCGGGTATTGGCTTTGGCGTCGGACTGCACCAGTTTGTTATCCAAACTTTAGAAGTCGAAATGGTGATGTTTGGAAGAAGCATTAATAAACCAAGTTATCTCTATAGCATCCTTTTAACCATTGGTTTTTCGGTTATTGTGAACTTAGTGATGTTTTTTAAATTAAAAAAGATTGATATGGTAACTTCGCTAAAGAGCCATGAATAAG
>DXHJ01000016.1 GCA_019113475.1 Candidatus Dorea intestinavium
CCCACACCGACACCGGCGCCCACACCGACACCAACACCCACACCGACACCGGCGCCCACACCGACACCAACACCCACCCCAGAACCAGAGGTGAATCCAGGTGGCAATAGTGCCCTTGGAGCAGCCATTGCTTCCAGAGGACTTCAATATATAGGAGCTCCTTATGTATATGGTGGGAATAGTTTGGAAACAGGAATTGACTGTTCCGGTTTTGTTTATCAGATTCATCGACAACTAGGAATTACAACTCCTAGACAATCCGCTTCTTTACTAGCAGGAGGAAAGGCCGTTTCTTTTGCTAATATGCAACCAGGAGACGTGATTTGTTACGTCGGACATGTAGGGATTTATATTGGCAACAATACGATAGTACATGCTTCTCAACCGGGAGATTATCCCATTGGTGGAGTAAAAACAACTTCTCCTATTACTTTTAGAACGGTTTTAGGGGTTCGCAGATATTGGTAGAATTAAAGGTAAATTGAAACCTTCTAAAGAGCAGAAACGACTTGCACTTTAGAGGGTTTTATGTTATTCTTTTAAAGTCGCAAAAAACACGTAAAAATAGCCTGAGAAGGTGCCAAAGTTTTTGGTCTCTGAGGAAATATGTTTTTACGGAAGAAAAAACCAAATGGAGGAAATACAAATGAGTGTTATTTCAATGAAACAACTATTAGAAGCAGGTGTTCACTTTGGACATCAAACAAGAAGATGGAACCCTAAAATGGCTCCTTATATCTACACAGAAAGAAATGGAATTTATATCATCGATCTTCAAAAATCAGTTGGTAAGGTTGATGAAGCATATAAAGCAATTTCTGATATCGCAGCAGATGGTGGCTCAATTTTATTTGTTGGTACTAAAAAACAAGCTCAAGATGCTATTAAAGCAGAAGCATCTCGTTGTGGAATGTACTATGTAAATGAAAGATGGCTTGGCGGAATGCTTACAAACTTCAAGACAATTAAGAGCCGTGTTGAAAGATTAAAAGAAATTGAAAGAATGTCAGAAGATGGAACTTTCGAATTATTACCTAAAAAAGAAGTTATCCAACTTAGAAAAGAATGGGATAAATTAGAGAAGAACCTTGGTGGTATTAAAGACATGAAGAAACTTCCAGATGCTATCTTTGTAGTAGATCCTAAGAAAGAAAAGATCTGTATCCAAGAAGCTCATACACTAGGAATCCCACTAATCGGTATTGCTGATACAAACTGTGATCCTGAAGAACTTGATTACGTAATTCCAGGAAATGATGATGCTATTCGTGCTGTAAAACTTATCGTTTCAAAAATGGCAGATGCAGTAATCGAAGCAAATCAAGGCGCTACAGGCGACGATATGTTTGTTGAGGAAACAGAAGAAGTAGAAGCATAATAATAGGTAATATAATAGGAGGAAATAATCATGGCAATCACAGCTAGTATGGTTAAAGAACTGCGTGAAATTACAGGCGCAGGCATGTTAGATTGTAAAAAAGCACTAACTGAGACAAACGGAGACATTGAAGCAGCAGTAGAATTCCTTAGAATGCATGGACAAGCTAAAGCTGAAAAGAAAGCAGGAAGAATTGCAGCAGAAGGTCTTGTTGGTACTCACATTATTGATGATAAAACAGCAGCAATTGCAGAAGTAAACTCAGAAACTGATTTTGTTTCTCAAACAGATGAATTCAAAGATTTTGTTAAGGCAGTTGTAGAACAAACAGCAGCAACAAACAATGTTGATGTAGAAGCACTTTTAGAAGAACCATGGAAACTTGATGACTCTAAAACTGTTAAAGAAGCATTAACAGAAAAAGTTTCTGTTATTGGTGAAAACTTAAATATCAGAAGATTTACAAAAATCGAAACAGAAGGCGTTATCGTATCTTACATTCACGGTGGTGGAAGAATCGGTGTTTTAGTTGATGCTGATACTGATGTAGTTAATGACGAAATCAAACTTGCACTTAGAAATGTAGCTATGCAAATCGCAGCTATGTCACCAAAGTATGTATCTAGGGATGAAGTTTCTGCAGAATATATTGAACACGAAAAAGGAATCTTATTAGCGCAAGCTAAAGAAGAAAATCCAGAAAAACCAGATAATATCATTGAAAAAATGATTATTGGCCGTTTAAACAAAGAACTAAAAGAAGTTTGTCTTTTAGATCAAGTTTATGTTCAAGATTCTGACTTAACAGTTGGAAAATATATCGAAAAAGTTGCAAAAGAAAACAATGCTAAACTTTCTATTAAGAGATTCGTTCGTTACGAAACAGGCGAAGGCTTAGAAAAGAAATCAGACGATTTTGCAGCTGAAGTTGCAGCTCAATTAGGCTAAATAAATAAAAAAAGGGTTTGTGCTAAAAGGCACAGACCCTTTTTTCGTTGGGAATCATTAAAGGAGGAGAAAGATGAAATTAGGATTTATCGGCACTGGTAATATGGCTTCGGCGATAATTGGAGGAATATTAGGGAAAAACAAAGTAAAGCAAAAGGATATTATTGGTTCCGCATTGACTACAAAAAGCAGACAAAGAGTAAAAGATAAGTTCGGAATTGAAGTAACAGATAGTAATTTGGAGGTTGTGGAAAAAGCAAGGATTATTTTCTTAGCTGTAAAACCTCAACTTTATAATGAAGTAATTAAGGAAATTAGAGATAAAATAAAAGAGGAACAAATTATCGTAACCATTGCAGCGGGAAAAAGCTTGCAATGGCTGGAAGAAAAATTTCACAAGAAGCAAAAGATAGTTCGTACCATGCCTAACACTCCGGCTTTGGTAGGCGAAGGGATGACAGTTGCTACGATGAATGAGCAAATTACGAGGGAGGAAGAAGGGATTATTTTAGATCTTCTACAAAGCTTTGGCAAGGTGGAAGTTATTCCTGAATCTTTAATGGATGCCGTGGTACCAGTCAGTGGCTCTTCACCGGCTTATGTTTTTATGCTGATTGAAGCAATGGCAGATTCAGCTGTTTATAGTGGTGTCCCTAGGGAACAAGCTTATCGTTTAGCGGCACAAGCGGTTTTAGGTAGTGCCAAAATGATTCTAGAAAGTAATCGCCATCCTGGAGATTTAAAAGACATGGTTTGCTCACCAGGAGGAGCCACCATTGCCTCGGTTAGAACGCTAGAAGAACGGGGCTTTAGAAGTGCAATCATAGAAGCAATGCAAACTTGCGAAGCAAAATGTAAAAATCTATAGGAAAAGCAGAAAGGGAGAAAGCTCATAGCTAATTATGAGCTTTTTTATTTTCCACAAATTTATAAAAATAAATTCTTATAAATTAGATAAACTGACAAACAAATAACAACAAAGAAGGCAATATTTATCAAAAACTGACAAATAATTAACTTAATTGTAATGATTAATGACAGATGTTATAATAAATTATTATTAAATCTCTAAGGGAGGAAATGAATGAGTAGATTATTGGTAAAGAGATCAGATGCCGTACAAGAAAGTGTTGACTTCTTGTATAAAGATCTGGAACGAAGAATGATAGCGGGAGTTGTAGATTCATGCCCGGCGGACTTTCACTTGGGATTTTTAAAAATGTGTCATGCCCAAACTTGTGGTAAATGTACATCTTGTCGAATCGGATTAAAAAAGTTACAAGGGCTTTTGGAAGATGTTCTAGCAAATAAAGCAACGGTAAAAACCATTGACTTAATTAGGGACACGGCCAAGAATATTTATGAATCTGCTGATTGTGCCATAGGTCATGAAGCAGCGAGAATGGTCTATCATGGAGTAAATGAATGCTATGATGAATATGTAAAATACATCGAGGAAGGTGGAAATATTAGTGCTACTACTATTTCTGTACCCTGTATTGCTGATTGCCCAGCAAACGTGGATATTCCAGGTTATATTGCCCTAATGAGTGAAGGCAAATACGAAGATGCAGTGCGCTTAATTAAAAGAGATAATCCTTTCCCCACAACCTGCGCTTTTGTCTGTGAACATCCTTGTGAAAGAAAGTGTAGACGCCGGATGATTGACACGCCTATTAATATTAGAGGCGTCAAAAGAGCGGCAGTGGATTTTGTGGAAGATGTAAAAGACAATGAAAAAGCCGAGCCAACAGGGAAAAAAGTCGCTATCGTAGGGGGTGGCCCTAGTGGTTTAAGCGCGGCTTATTATTTAACTTTAATGGGGCACGAAGTTGAGGTTTATGAAGAAAAATCCAAGCTTGGTGGTATGCTTCGTTATGGTATTCCGGCTTATCGTTTCCCGAGAGAAAGATTACAAAAAGATATTGACGCGATTTTAAGATTAGGAGTGAAAGTTCATAGAAATACCCGCATTGGTAAAGATATAACGTTAGAAAAACTAAGAAAAGATTTTGATGCTGTTTATATTGCTATTGGTGCCCACACAGATAAGAAGATGGGAATTGAAGGGGAAGACGCAAAAGGAGTGATTTCTGCCGTAGATTTTCTCTATCACATCGGGGAAGAAGAAATGCCAGATTTAACAGGAAAAACAGTAGCTGTCTTAGGCGGTGGAAATGTGGCCATGGACTGTGCAAGATCAGCCATAAGATTAGGTGCTAAAAAAGTTTCCGTTGTTTATCGTAGAAGACAAGAAGATATGCCAGCATTAGCGGCAGAAGTAGAAAGCGCCGTAGCAGAAGGGGTGGAAATGATCACCCTACAAGTGCCTCTGCGAATTGAAAAAAATGATCAAGGTGAAGTAGCGGGTCTTTTAGTACAACCACAAATTATTGGCTTAAGTGATAGAAAAGGTAGACCAGCTCCTAGAAATGCCAATAAACCAGAGGAAATTATTCCCTGTGATGCCGTTTTAGTAGCCATTGGGCAAAACATTGAATATACGCATTTTGAAACAGCAGGTATTGAAATAAAACACGGCGCAATTGGTGCTTTTGATGACGGGAATGTACCGGAAAATCAGGGCGTTTTT
This sequence comes from Candidatus Dorea intestinavium, assembly GCA_019113475.1. Lineage (GTDB taxonomy): Bacteria > Bacillota > Clostridia > Lachnospirales > Lachnospiraceae > Aequitasia > Aequitasia intestinavium. The sequence goes on from DXHJ01000016.1 coordinate 4,920, forward strand.
GCCGGTGGAGATTGTGTAACAGGCCCGGCTACTGTTATTCGTGCTATTGAAGGAGGAAAAGTAGCAGCGGCAAATATTGATGAATATTTAGGTTATCATCATGAGATTGAAGATGATATTGAAATTCCTGCCGTTCATTTAAGTAACAAGCGTCAATGTGGACGTATCGAGTTACAAGAGCGAGAAGCAAGTGAAAGAAAATGTGATTTTGAAGGAGTAGAATTAGGCATGACCGTGGAAGAAATGGAACAAGAGGCAGCTAGATGCCTTCGCTGTGATTATCATGGATTTGGATCACTTAAAGGAGGGAGGGCTGCAAAATGGTAAATGTTACAATTGATGGCCACAAGTTAGAGGTGCCAGAAAATACAACCATTATGGAAGCTGCTGAAAGCATCGGCATCAAGATTCCTAAACTTTGCTTTTTGAAAGAAATTAATGAAATTGGTGCTTGCCGTGTTTGTATCGTTGATGTAGAGGGAATGGACCGAGTGGTCTCCTCTTGTAATCATCAAGTAGAGGAGGGAATGGTTGTTCACACCAATAGCCCTAGAGTTAGAGATATAAGAAGAACCAACGTTCAATTAATTTTGTCGGAGCACAATAACCAATGTCCAACTTGCGTTAGAAATGGTAATTGTTCTCTACAAGACGTAACAGAAATGATGGGACTTATGAGTGTTCCTTTCGATATTGAATTGGAAACGGGCATAAGCAACACTGATTTTCCAATTATTAAAGATAAGTCTAAATGTATCAAATGCATGCGTTGTGTTAACATTTGTGATAAAGTGCAAACCCTTGGGGTTTGGGATGTGGTAAATACGGGATATCGTACTACCGTTGGTATTAAAAACAATGTGGATATGACAAAGACAAATTGTAGTGCTTGTGGACAATGTGTAACCCACTGTCCAGTTGGCGCGTTAACAGTTAGAAGAGATTCAAAAGGAGTGTATGAAGCGTTACATAATCCGGAAATTATTACGGTGGTGCAAGTAGCACCAGCAGTAAGAGCAGGATTTGCTCAGGCCTTAGGAATTAAGAATAAAGAATTAACCACGGGACAAATGGTAACAGCCTTAAAAGATTTAGGCTTTGATTATGTTTTTGATACTAATTTTGCAGCTGATTTAACCATTATGGAAGAAGGAAGTGAGCTTCTTCATAAACTTTCTCATAAAGAAGATTATCAGTGGCCGATGTTTACGTCTTGTTGTCCGGGCTGGGTTCGCTTTATGAAAAGTGAATACCCGGATATGGTGGATCAGCTTTCCAGCGCTAAATCGCCACAGCAAATGTTTGGGGCAGTAACCAAAACTTGGTTTGCTGATAAAATAGGCGTTGATCCTTCGCGACTTTTTGTGATTTCCGTTATGCCTTGTTCTGCTAAAAAATATGAGTGCGACGTGGAAGAATTAAATGTAACAGAAGGCATTAAGGATGTAGATGCGGTTCTTATTACTAGAGAAATGTTGCAATTTATGAAGATAGATAATATTGACTTAACCAATTTAAAAGAAAGTGAGTTTGATAGTCCTTTAGGAGAAGGAAGTGGCGCCGGCGTAATTTTTGGTGCTTCCGGCGGTGTGATGGAAGCAGCTCTTCGCTCTGCTTACTATTTAATTAAAAAAGAAAATATCGATCCAGATGCATTTAAAGAGGTAAGAGGCTATACCACTAGAAGAGAGTTAGAAGTAGATATTGATGGTAATGTGGTGCGCTGTGCGGCTGTCTCTTCCTTATCAGAAGCACGAAAGCTAATTGAGGATATTAAAAAAGGCAAAGCAAAGTATGACTTTGTTGAGGTCATGGCTTGTCCTGGCGGTTGTGCTGGAGGTGGCGGTCAACCCATCAAAGATAGTGAGACACCAGTTCTTGAAAGAGAAGCAATCCTTTATAAGATAGATAAAAATTCGCCCATTCGTTATTCTCATGAAAACAGTGAGGTACTAACCCTTTATAAAGAATTCTTAGGAGAACCATTATCAGAAAAATCGCATCATCTACTTCATACAAAGCAAAGAGAATGGAGTTACTAAAGAAAAGAAGAGGTACAAGCAAGCGGCTTGTACCTCTATTTTTGATGGTTTCAGCTATTTTCTTTTTTAGGAGTCTATGCTATAATTTTCGTAGTATGTAAAAAGGAGCATGAATAATGAAAAGAGTCTTATTAAAGCTAAGTGGCGAAGCACTTGCAGGAGACAAAAAAACAGGCTTTGATGAAGCTACCTGTATCGCTGTAGCGAAACAAGTAAAACAGTTAGTAGATCAAGGAATAGAAGTGGCAATCGTAACAGGAGGCGGCAATTTTTGGCGAGGCAGAACAAGTGAAACCATCGACCGTGTCAAGGCTGATCAAATTGGGATGCTTGCAACTGTTATGAACTGTATTTATGTATCAGACATTTTCCGTCATGTAGGCATGAAAACAGAAGTTTTTACACCTTTTGTCTGTGGCGCATTTACCACCTTATTTTCGAAAGATTTAGCAGTAGAAGCCTTAGAAAAGGGCAAAGTAATCTTCTTTGCCGGTGGTACAGGACACCCTTATTTCTCAACTGATACAGGTGCAGTTTTAAAAGCCATTGAAATAGAAGCCGATGTGATGTTACTAGCAAAGGCCATAGATGGTATTTATGATAGCGATCCAAAGATTAATAAAGATGCCCATAAGTATGAAGAAATTACCATTGATGAAATGATTGATAAAAAATTAATGGCCATTGACTTAACCGCATCGATGATGTGCTTAGAAAATAAAATGCCAATGTTAGTATTTGGCTTAAATGAAGAAGAGTCAATAGTAAATACGATGTTTGGAACATTTACAGGAACGAAAGTAACTGTATAAAAGGAGGATTTATAATGAGTGAGAGATTAGCAATATACGAAGAAAAAATGGAAAAAACCCTAATAAATTTAGATGAAGAATTGGCAGGTATTAGAGCTGGTAGAGCAAACCCTAATGTCCTTAATAAAATCATGGTTGATTATTACGGCACCCCAACACCTCTTCAACAAGTAGCCAACGTTTCCGTTCCTGAAGCACGACTAATTCAGATTGCTCCTTGGGAAAAGAGCTTGTTAAAAGAAATCGAAAAGGCTATTCAAATTTCTGATTTAGGAATTAACCCAACTAATGATGGAACCCACATTAGATTATCGTTTCCTGAATTAACGGAAGAAAGAAGAAAAGACTTAGTAAAAGATGTAAAGAAAAAAGGGGAAGCAGCTAAGATCGCTATTAGAAATATTCGCAGAGACGGAAATGATTTTATTAAAAAATTAAAAGGCTCGGATGTATCTGAAGATGAGATGAAAGATCTTGAAGCGGAAATTCAAAAATTCACAGATGAGTTTATCAAAAAAATTGATAAGGCTGTTGAAGTTAAATCAGAAGAAGTTATGACTGTATAAGATTTATGAGGGAACCTGTCTTTTAAGGTTCCCCTTTTTACACTTAAGAAAAGGAGTGGCAAATCACAATGAATACGCCAAAACATGTTGCAATTATTCTAGATGGTAATGGAAGATGGGCCAAAAAAAGAGGCTTACCAAGAAACGTGGGGCATACCCAGGGAAGTAGAGTTGTTGAAAAGATCTGTGAAGATGCCTTTAATTTAGGTATCCATTATTTAACGGTCTATGCCTTTTCTACAGAAAACTGGAATCGGCCAGATACAGAAGTTGCCGCTTTAATGAAATTATTAAGAAATTATATGAAAACTAGTATTAAAAGGGCTATGCGAAATAATATGAAGGTTCGGGTAATTGGTGATAAGAGTGCGCTAGATGAAGATTTAAGAGCGGACATTGCTAAGCTTGAAGAAGCAACAAAAGACAATACCGGGTTACAATTTCAAATTGCCATTAATTATGGCAGCCGTAATGAAATGATTCGCGGCATCAAAGCCTTAACTAAAGATATCAAAGCGGGAAAAGAAGAAATTGAAAATATTGACGAGAACTTATTTGCTAATTATTTAGATACAAAAGGAATTCCAGATCCGGATTTATTAATTAGAACCAGTGGTGAGCTACGCTTATCTAACTTTTTATTATGGCAATTAGCTTATACAGAATTTTATTTTACCGATGTGCTTTGGCCTGATTTTAATAAAGATGAGTTGCAAAAGGCGATTGAGTATTACAATAGTAGAAATCGCAGATTTGGAAAAACGGAGGAACAACTAAATGTTTAAGACAAGGTTATTAAGTGGAATTGTGCTAGTAATTGTACTGGCCCTAGTCATTGGTTTTGGTGGGAATGTTTTGTTTGCCTTTACCCTTGTTATTAGTTTAATTGGTATGTATGAATTAAACAAAGTAGTAAAAGTGGAAAACAAGTTACCAGGAGTGGTGGCACTACTTGGTGGCGTGCTTTATTATAGTTCTTTATTTTTTAAAGTGGAAAGCTTAAAGTTAGCTTCTCTTGTTTTAGCACTGATTCTTATGATGGCAGTTTATGTCTTTAGTTTTCCCAAATTTGAAGCCAATCAAATTATTACTTCCTATTTTGGCCTTATCTATGTAGCAGTAATGATTTCTTATATTTATCAAGCAAGAATGTTAAAAAGCGGAGCTGAAGGAGTGGCTCTAGCGGTCCTTATCTTTATTAGTTCTTGGGGCAGTGATACCTGTGCTTATTGCGTAGGCATGCTTTTGGGAAAAAGAAAGTTAGCGCCTATCTTAAGTCCGAAAAAATCCGTTGAAGGGGGTATTGGTGGTGTCTTAGGAGCAGCTCTTCTTGGTTGCCTTTTTGCCTTTATCTTAAACAAAACGGGAAATGGCAGTCATAGTCTTTTACTTTACGCCCTTATTTGTGGAGTGGGAGCAGTTATCTCTATGATTGGCGACTTGGCGGCATCCGCTATTAAACGAAATCATGAAATCAAAGATTATGGAACTTTAATACCAGGTCATGGCGGTATTCTAGATCGTTTTGACAGCGTAATTTTTACGGCGCCTATTATCTATTATATGGCCTTATATTTGTTATAAAAGAAGAGGTGGAGTATGAAAAATATCGCAATTTTAGGATCGACAGGATCCATCGGAACGCAGACTTTAGCCGTAGTTGACGAGTTTTCGGACATCAAAGTATGGGGGCTTAGTGCCGGCAGTAATATTACTTTATTAGAAGAACAAATTCGTAAATACAGACCAACTTTAGCGGTTGTCTACGACGAAGACAAAGGAAAAGTTTTAAGCGAAAAGGTAAAAGACCTTGGAGTAAAAATTGAAACTGGAATGGCAGGACTTTTGCATTTAGCAACTATGATAGAAGTAGACACCTTAGTGACAGCCATTGTGGGGATGATTGGTATCAGACCAACCATTGCGGCTATTGAGGCGGGCAAGGACATTGCTCTTGCCAATAAAGAAACTTTGGTTTGTGCCGGGCATCTAATTATGCCTCTAGCCAAAGAAAAGGGAGTTAAAATATTACCGGTAGATAGTGAACATAGTGCCATTTTTCAGGCCCTTAGAGGCAATGAAGAAAAGGCGATTGATAAAATCTGGTTAACCGCTTCTGGAGGTCCTTTTAGAGGGAAAAAAGAAGAGGACTTATTAGCTGTTACGGTCAGTGATGCGCTTAATCATCCCAATTGGAGTATGGGTCATAAGATTACGATTGATTCAGCAACGATGGTTAATAAAGGTTTAGAAGTAATTGAGGCCAAGTGGCTTTTTAACGTACCCATTGATCAGGTTGAAGTTATTATTCAACCTCAAAGCATTATTCACTCCATGATTGAATATCAAGATGGTTCAGTTATGGCGCAACTAGGTATGCCAGATATGAAACTTCCCATCCAATATGCACTTTTTTATCCAGAAAGAAGAAGGATGAAAGAAGAAAGACTAGATTTTAGAAGCCTTAAAAGCATTGTTTTTGATAACCCCGACATGGATACTTTCTATGGGTTAAAATTAGCGTATATAGCTGGTCGCAGAGGCGGCAGTTTACCAACAGTCTTTAATGCTGCTAATGAGCTAGCCGTTAAGCTTTTCTTAAACCAAGAGATTACTTTCTTAGAAATCTATCAAATTATTGAAGATTGTCTAAGACATCATACTGTAATAGAAAACCCTACGGTGGAAGAAATCTTAAGAGTAGAACAAGAAACCTATCAACGAATTAACAGCAGGAGGTAAGAAAAGTTTGGGAATTGTTTTAGCAATATTTATTTTTGGATTCATTATTTTTTTCCACGAACTAGGTCATTTCTTATTAGCAAAGAGAAGCCACATTGATGTTACGGAATTTTCCGTCGGTATGGGACCCATCTTATTAGCAAAAGAGCATAAGGGGACAAAGTACTGCTTAAAACTTTTACCTTTTGGCGGTTCTTGCATGATGGGAGAGGATGAAGAAGCAACGGATGCTCCTGGTAGCTTTCACAATAAATCTGTGTGGGCGAGGATGTCGGTTATTGTTGCAGGCGCTGTGTTTAACTTTATTTTAGCGTTTATTTTAGCCACGATTTTAGTAGGGATGATTGGTTTTGATAAACCAGTAGTAGGCGAAGTGGATCCTGGTTATCCAGCCGCCGAGGCAGGTCTTAAGGAGGGCGATCTCATTACGAAAATTAATGGTAAAAGTATTAAAGTTTTTCGTGAGCTAAGTTACTACAATCAACTTCATCAAGGTAGTGACATGTCTCTTACTTTTAAAAGAGGGGATCAAGAAGAAACGATTGTCGTTCACCCCCAAAAAGATGAAGAAAGAGGCTATTATCGTTTTGGTATTGCTTCTAATGGTTATACCAAGGGCAATCTTTTTGATGCCGTAAAATACGGGGCTTATGAAGTCCGATTTTGGATAAAAATTACCTTTGAAAGTTTAAAAATGCTAGTAACGGGACAAGTAGGTATTAATGAACTATCGGGGCCGGTAGGAATTGTGGATGTGGTAGATAATACCTATCAACAATCAAAAGCCTATGGCGTTAAAATGGTTATTGTTGAGATGCTAAACTTAGCGATTTTAATTTCGGCTAACCTAGGAGTTATGAACTTGCTGCCGCTTCCAGCTCTTGATGGCGGGAGACTAGTCTTTTTAATTATTGAGGCAATTAGAGGAAAAAAAATTCCGCCGGAAAAAGAAGGAATTGTCCACACCATTGGCATTATTTTATTAATGGTTTTAATGGTCTTTGTTATGTTTAATGATATTAGAAAAGTATTTTTCTAATTATTTTTTGAGGTCCTGTCCATTTAGTGATAGGGCCTCTTTGTAAAGAATATAGAAAAATTATGAAAAAAACGAAGGTTTTAGTGTTGTAAAATAAGCTTATTTGTAGTATAATTCTAACAATTTGGGCTTATATAAATTGAACTATTTTAAACACAGGAAGGAAACAGATAATGAAAAAAGCGTATCTAATTTTAGAAGATGGCACGGTTTTTAAAGGCAATAGTATTGGGGCTGATAAAGAAGTAATTAGCGAAATTGTTTTTAATACTTCTATGACCGGTTATCTTGAAGTTTTAACCGATCCGTCCTATGCAGGACAGGCAATTGTCATGACATATCCATTAATTGGAAATTACGGAGTTACTCCTGACATGGAGTCTAAAAGGGCATGGGCAGATGGGTTTATAGTAAGAGAGTTATCTGACATCCCTAGTAACTTTAGAAGCACAGGCAGTATTGAAGAATTTTTAATAGCACAAGACGTTCCTGGCATTAGCAAAATTGATACAAGAGCATTAACCAAGAAACTGCGTGAAAGCGGTACCATGAATGCCATGATTACCACAGATGAAAACTATGACCTAGACAGTTGCTTAGCACGCATTAAAAATTACCATATAACAGGTGTAGTTAAAACCGCTTCCATCGATGAAGCTTATACAATTAAGGGCAATGGTCCTAAGGTTGCTTTATACGACTTTGGCGCCAAAGCAAATATTATCAAATCTTTAACTCAAAGAGGCTGCGAAGTAACCGTTTATCCAAGCGATACGAAAGCACAAGTCATTATTGATTCTAATCCAGATGGAATTATGTTAACAAATGGACCTGGAGATCCTGCTGAAAACGTAGAAATCATCCAACAACTCAAGAAATTATATGAAACGAATATTCCTATTTTTGCAATTTGCCTAGGACATCAGTTGATGGCCTTAGCTAATGGAGCAAAAACCTATAAATTGAAATATGGTCATAGAGGTGGCAATCACCCAGTTAAAGATCTGCAAACAGGAAGAGTCTATATTTCTTCACAAAATCATGGTTATGCGGTAGATGCTTCAACACTTGATGAAAGCGTTGCAACAGAAGCCTTTATCAATGTTAATGATAAAACGAACGAAGGTTTTTCTTATACAGGAAAAAACATCTTCACTGTTCAGTTCCACCCAGAAGCATGTCCAGGACCTGAGGATACAAACTATCTTTTTGATCAATTTGTGGACATGATGAAAGGAGTAAGATAATGCCAAAGAATAATGAATTAAAAAAAATCCTAGTAATTGGTTCAGGCCCTATTGTCATTGGCCAGGCTGCAGAATTTGACTATGCCGGAACTCAAGCTTGTCGGTCTCTTAAAGAAGAAGGGATGGAAGTTGTTTTACTAAATTCTAATCCAGCAACCATTATGACTGATAAAGATATTGCGGATAAAGTTTATATTGAACCTCTTACAGTAGAAGTAGTGGAGCAATTAATTTTAAAAGAACAACCAGATAGTGTCTTGCCAACCCTTGGTGGCCAAGCGGCTCTTAACCTGGCTATGGAATTAGAAGAAGATGGTTTCTTAAAAAGACACAATGTTCGTCTCATTGGTACTACTTCTGAAACCATTAAAAAGGCGGAAGATCGCCTAGAATTTAAAACTACTATGGAAAAAATCAAAGAACCAGTGGCTCCCTCATTGGTTGTTGAAGATGTAGAAGCAGGTGTCGCTTTTGCCAATAAAATTAATTATCCCGTGGTACTAAGACCAGCTTATACACTTGGTGGTAGTGGTGGCGGAATTGCCCATACTGAAGAAGAATTACGAGAAATCCTAGAAAATGGCCTTCGTCTCTCAAGAGTCGGTCAAGTACTAGTGGAAAGATATATCGGTGGTTGGAAAGAAATTGAATACGAAGTAATGAGAGATAATGCCGGCAACTGTATTACCGTTTGTAATATGGAAAATATTGATCCAGTAGGCGTTCATACGGGGGATAGTATTGTCGTTGCGCCTTCTCAAACTTTAGCAGATAAAGAATACCAAATGCTTCGTACTTCAGCCCTTAATATTATCGATGAACTTAAAATAACTGGTGGCTGTAATGTCCAATATGCTCTTAATCCAGATACTTTTGAATACTGCGTTATTGAAGTAAACCCAAGAGTTAGTAGATCTTCAGCACTAGCTTCTAAGGCAACTGGTTATCCGATTGCTAAAGTGGCTGCGAAGATTGCCATTGGTTATAACCTTGACGAAATAAAAAATGCGGTAACGAAGAAAACTTACGCAAGCTTTGAACCGATGCTTGATTATTGCGTCGTAAAATTTCCTCGTTTACCTTTTGATAAATTTATTACAGCAAAAAGAACCTTAACGACACAAATGAAAGCCACTGGCGAAGTAATGAGTATTTCTACAAACTTTGAGGGGGCTCTTATGAAGGCTATTCGTTCACTAGAGCAACATGTAGATTCATTAATGTCTTATGACTTTACCAAGTTGTCAGAAGAAGAGCTAAGAAAAGAATTAGCAAAAGTAGATGACATCCGTATTTGGCGAATTGCCGAAGCCCTTAGAAGAGGTTTTTCTTATGATGAAATCTTTGCTATAACTAAAATTGATCGTTGGTTTATTAGTAAATTTGATAACCTGGTTAAAATGGAAAAAAGTTTACAAGAAAAAGAGTTAAATAAAGAACTTTTATATGAAGCAAAAAGAATGGGCTTTCCGGATAATGTTATTGCCAAGTTAACCAATAAAACGGAAGAAGAAGTTTGTAGTCTTCGTCATGAATATCATATACTTGCAGCCTATAAGATGGTAGATACTTGCGCTGCGGAATTTGAAGCCCATACTCCTTATTATTACTCCGTTTACGATGGTGAAAATGAAGTAAAAGAAAGTCATAAAAAGAAAAAAATTCTAGTTCTAGGGTCAGGACCCATTCGTATTGGTCAAGGAATCGAATTTGACTTTTGTTCTGTTCACTGTACTTGGGCTTTTGAAGCGGAAGGTTATGAGACCATTATTATTAATAACAATCCCGAGACTGTAAGTACCGACTTTGATATAGCTGATAAGCTTTATTTTGAACCTCTGACACCAGAGGATGTAAAAAATGTAGTAGACCTTGAAAAACCAGATGGAGCCGTAGTCCAATTTGGTGGACAAACGGCTATAAAATTAACGGAGAGTTTAATGAAAATGGGCGTTCCTATTTTTGGAACCTCAGCAAAAGACGTCGATGCCGCTGAAGACCGTGAATTATTTGATCAAATCTTAGAAGAATGTCAGATTCCTAGACCAACAGGAGGCACCGTTTTTACCGCCGAAGAAGCCAAAGAAGTAGCTAATAAATTAGGCTATCCTGTTTTAGTAAGACCTTCCTATGTCTTAGGTGGTCAGGGTATGCAAATAGCGATTAATGATCATGATGTAGATGAATTTATTGGTATTATCAATCAAATTGCACAGGAGCACCCAATCCTAGTTGATAAATATTTACAAGGAAAAGAAATCGAAGTTGATGCCGTTTGTGATGGCGAAGACATTCTAATTCCTGGTATTATGGAACATATTGAAAGAGCTGGTATTCACTCTGGTGATAGTATCTCGGTATATCCGGCTAAAAGTATTTCCACAGAAGTAAAAAAGACCATCGAAGATTATACAAGAAAACTAGCTAGATCCCTACATGTACTAGGCCTTATCAACATTCAATTTATTGTTACACCAGATGATCAGGTTTATGTAATTGAGGTAAATCCCAGATCAAGTCGAACCGTTCCTTATATAAGTAAGGTAACCGGTATCCCTATTGTGGCTCTTGCTACAAAGGTAATTATTGGCGAAAAAATTAAAGACTTAGGCTATACACCCGGTTTACAAAAAGAAGCAGAGTATTTTGCAGTGAAAGCACCGGTCTTCTCTTTTGAAAAGATTCGTGGGGCTGATATTAATCTAGGACCAGAAATGAAGTCAACAGGTGAATGCCTTGGTATTGCAAAAACGTTTGAAGAAGCACTTTATAAAGCTTTCCTTGGTGCCGGTATTCGCTTACCAAAACACAAGAAGATGATTATTACCGTTCGTGATGAAGATAAAGCAGAGGCTGTTGAAATCGGTAGAAGATTTGAAAAAATCGGCTATCAAATTTTCTCTACAACCGGGACAGCAAAAGCACTAAATGATGCCGGAGTAAAAGCAATTCCAATTAAGAAGCTAGAACAAGAATCACCTAATATCCTAGACTTAATTTTAGGACATCAAATTGATTTGGTTATTGACACACCACCACAAGGGGCGGATCATAGCCGTGATGGTTTTATTATTCGTAGAAATGCCATTGAGACGGGAGTTCACGTTTTAACGGCAATTGATACTGCCAAGGCTTTAATTGATAGTTTAGAAAATACGAATATTAGAAAACTATCACTTATTGATATTGCGCAAATATAAGAGGTGAAAATGTATAAGATATTAATTGTAGAAGATGATTTAACCATTGCGAAAACCTTAAGCGAACATTTTGAAAAATGGGGATACCAAGCAACCTATATCAAAGATTTTGAAAAAGTAATGGAAGAATTCTTGAAATTTATGCCAGACCTAGTTCTCTTGGATATTAATCTGCCCTTTTTCAATGGTTTTCATTGGTGCAGCGAAATAAGAAAAGTATCAAAAGTGCCCATTGTCTTTATATCTTCTGCAAATGATAACATGTCCATCGTTATGGCTATGAACATGGGTGGCGATGATTACATTGAAAAACCTTTTGACTTAAATGTACTAACCGCAAAAGTCCAGGCTCTAATTAGGAGAACCTACGACTTTGCGGGTTCTCTTAATATTAAAGCTCACAATGGACTTATCTTAAATTTAAGTGATGCCAGCGTTACTTATGAAGAAGAGAATGTGGAGCTGACAAAAAATGAATTTAAAATCTTAGAAATACTGATTGAAAACCCAGGAAACATTGTCTCCCGTGATGAAATTATTAATAGACTTTGGGAAAGTGATGATTTCATCGATGATAATACCTTAAGTGTCAATGTGGCGAGACTTCGTAAAAAGCTAGAAACAATGGGACTAGAAGGGGCAATCAAAACGAAAAAAGGAATTGGTTATTTATTGGAGGTTTAAAATGCTGGGACCTTATTTAAAAGGAAAACTAAAAATAGTTGGAACTTTTCTTGGCTTTATTTTAGTGCTATTTTTTGTCATGTTTTTAAATAATGCCGATATGACCTCAGTAATTTATGGCTTTATCTTAATAATCTTCTTAGGAATTGTTCTGGGTATTTTTGATTTTATTAAGGCGAGACAAAAGCATTTAACGCTACAGAAAATGCAAAAAGACCTAGAGGCGCAATTACCAGAGTTGCCAAAGCCGGAGTCTTTAGTGGAGGAAGATTATCAAGAAGCGATTAAAAAACTCTTTGATTTAAAACAAGAAGTGATTTCGAAAGATCTAAAAAACTTTCAAGAGATGCTTGATTATTATGAAATGTGGGTCCATCAAATTAAAGTACCCATTGCTTCGATGAGTTTATTACTCCAATCCTTTGTGCCAGAGGAAGCAGAAGAAGCCCAGAAGATTCGTGAGTTAAAAGCGGGACTTTTAAAAGTAGAACAATATGTGGAGATGGTTTTATCTTATTTAAGGCTAGATGGGGAAGCAACGGACTATTTATTCGCAGCTTGTGATCTTGACGAGGTCATAAAAAGAGCAGTGAAGTCTTTTGCTACGGTTTTTAATTTAAAAAAGCTCTCGCTCTCTTATAGCCCGGTGAATAAACGAGTTTTAACGGACAAAAAATGGCTGGAGTTTGTGATAAAGCAGATTATTTCTAATGCTTTAAAGTATACAAGGACGGGAACCATTAGTATTGCTGCTTATGCAAAGGAAGATAAAACAATTTTAGTCATTGAAGATACCGGAATTGGCATTCGCAGTGAAGACCTACCAAGACTTTTTGAAAAAGGTTTTACTGGTTATAATGGGCGGATGGATAAAAAATCTACCGGTATTGGCTTATATCTTTGCCAGCGAATCCTTGAAAATCTGGGACATAAAATCTATGCTACTTCTAGTCAAGGAAAAGGTACCAAAGTCTTTATTGAATTTGATAATAAAAGGCTAGAGCTTAGAGACTAAGCCTTACAAAAGTGTAAGATAAAAAAAGATAATGTAAGCCATTTAGATGGTAAAGCATTATCTTTTTTTGTATGATGGTAGTATAAAATGATAGGCAGAAGAAAGGAATTAGCGATGAGAATATTAAACGTAGAAAATGTAAAAAAAATATATACTTCAAAACTTGGTAGCAATAAGGTAGAAGCGCTTAAAAATGTCAACTTTTCGGTAGAAGAAGGCGAGTATGTGGCCATTATGGGTGAGTCTGGTTCCGGGAAAACCACACTTTTAAATATTTTGGCAGCCCTTGATAAACCAACCAATGGAAAAGTAAGCTTAAGAGACATTGATCTTAGCAAAGTAAAAGAGAAGGATATTTCTAAATTTCGTCGAGAAAATTTGGGTTTTGTTTTTCAAGATTTTAACTTATTAGATACCTTTTCTTTAAAAGATAATATCTTTTTACCTCTAGTACTAGCCGGAGAAAATTATCAAGAAATGGAAGGAAAGATTCATCCTATTACGACAGAACTAGGAATTGATGATTTGCTAGAAAAGTATCCTTACGAAATATCCGGTGGTCAAAAACAAAGAGTGGCTATTGCGAGAGCATTAATTACAAAACCAGGAATTATCTTAGCCGATGAACCAACAGGAGCTCTTGATTCTAAAGCGGCGGATAGTCTGCTTAAGATCTTTCAAAGGATTAATGAGAAAGGACAAACAATTCTCATGGTAACTCATAGTGTTAAAGCAGCAGCAAGTGCCAAGAGAGTCTTGTTTATTAAAGATGGCCAAGTCTTCCACCAACTTTATAAAGGGGATAGTAGCAATGAAGAAATGTATCAAAAGATTGCGGATACGCTGACGACCCTAACTACTGGGGGTGAAAAAAATGAGTAGTAAAATTTATGGGAAATTAGCCGTAACGAACTTACGCAACAATCGTAAAACTTACATCCCTTATTTTATTACTGCCACCCTCACCATTATGATGTATTTTATGATGGCAAACCTTTCTCAAAGTAGTAAAATCGGCGAAAGTTTATCGGTTATTTTAAATATGGGCACGGGCATTATTTCGATTTTTTCTGTAATCCTTTTATTTTATACTAATAGTTTTTTAATCAAAAGGAGACAAAAGGAAATTGGTGTTTATAATATTTTAGGTATGGAAAAGCGCCATATTGGCAAAATGTTAGCCCTTGAAACCTTAATAGTTGGTGGTGCTAGTATTATTATCGGTCTTATTTGTGGTTTGGTAATTAGTCGTTTAATGTATATGATTTTACGCAAGATTATAGTTTATAATATTAACTTCGACTTTGAGCTAAGTATCCAAGCTCTGCTAGCAACGATTATTTTGTTTGTAATTATCTTTTTCGTTACCTTAGTTTATAACTTAATTCAAATTAAATTAAGTAATCCGATTGAATTATTACATGGCTCTAACGAAGGAGAAAAAGAACCAAAAAGCAGACTCTTATTAACTCTTGTAGGAGTACTACTTTTAGGAATTGGCTATTATATAGCCATTACGACTAAATCGCCCCTTAGTGCCTTGACGTTATTTTTTGTGGCGGTACTTTGTGTCATTCTTGGCACCTATGCTTTATTTACCGCTGGCAGCATTACCTTGTTAAAGATTTTAAAGAAAAATAAAAAATTCTATTATAAAACCAATCACTTTACCGCCGTTTCTGGGCTTTTGTACCGAATGAAGCAAAACGCCATTGGTCTTGCTAATATTTGTATCTTAAGTACCGCTATGCTGGTAATGGTTTCGACGACTTTTTCTCTTTATATTGGCATGCAAGATGAGCTAGATTTGCGTTTTACCAGAACTTTTAATTATACGGTAACGGGAGGTAATAAAGAGTCGGTTACCAAAGCAAATAACATTATTGCAGAACAAGCAAAGAAAAACCAGCTAACCATGGATGATGATGTAGCTTATGAATCAAAAACAGATATGGGGGTAATGAAAAATAATGAGTTTGTCTCCGGCAAAGAGGGAGCAAAGTTTGCAGATTTAGTTTTTATCGCCTATTTAGATGAAGAGCAGTATAACAAGCTAGAAGGGAAAAATGAAGAGTTAAAAGAAAACGAAATTTTAGTATATGCTTCCGATCCGCATTATAATGAAAAAGAGCTCACTATTAATGGTCAGAAATTTAGTATTTTAAAACAGATTGATCCTCTTAGCATGGCAGGGGAAGCAAATAGTATTGTGAAATCTTTTGTAGTGATTTGTAAAGATAAAGAGACGATTATGAACATCACAAATCAAGAGGGCTTTAGTTATACCAGAGGCTTTAACTTTGTGGGAAATAAAGAGAAGATAAAAGCAGTAGAAAAAGAAATCCAAAATGAAATTGTTGATGGTGTAGAAAATACTAGAACTGATATTAGGTCTACTGTTGAAAGTAGTTTCTTTGAATTATATGGAAGTTTATTCTTTATTGGCATTTACCTAGGTCTCATGTTCTTAATGGCCACGGTGTTGATTATCTACTACAAACAAATTTCCGAAGGATTCGATGACAAGAAGCGTTATCAGATTATGCAAAAAGTGGGAATGAGTAAAAAAGAAGTAAAAGATAGTATTAAGAGTCAAGTGTTAATTGTATTTTTCTTTCCACTAGTCATGGCAATTATTCATGTGGCAGCAGCTTTCCCGATGGTTACGAGATTACTAGCGCTCTTTAATTTAACTAATATTACACTCTTTGCCATAACAACGCTTGTGACAATTTTGGTTTTTGTAATCATTTATATTATCGTCTACAGTGTTACGGCAAAAGAATATTATAATATTGTTAACTAAAAGTTTTGCTTAATAAATCTAATAATTTTTGATTATGAGTAGGGAGAAGGATGCCAAAGCGGATGAATTCTCCCTTTAATCCTGCCATCAAAGAGCAATCACGAATCATTAAAGATTCTTTAATAGCAAGGGTAAAGAAATCACTAGCTGTGATACCAGGCTTTTCTAACTTAACTAAATAAAAGTTTCCATAGGAAGGGTAATACTTAAGGTTTGCTATTTTTACTAAGGCGTCATTAATATGGCGTCTTTCTTTTTCGATTAAATCTTTTGTTTCTTTAATATAATCGACATCCTCAAGCATCTTTTCCCCAAGAAAAGCAGCCACATGGTTAAGACTCCAGGGATTTTGAAATTTTTTTAAGTGTTCAAGAAAGAGTTGATTCGAAGTAATACCATAACCAAAGCGTAGACCGGGAGAAGAAAAGAACTTAGAAATTCCCCGAATAACCACGAAATTATCATAAGCCTTTACGAAAGGCAGCGCACTTTTGATTTCCTTTGGTGCAAACTCCATATAGGTTTCATCAATTAATAAGAAAATGCCTCTTTTTTTACAACCGGCTATCATTTCTTCTAGAGAAGAATCAAGAAGCGCTGACGAGGTGGGGTTATTGGGATTGCATAAAATTACCATTTCTGTAGTATCTGGCAAAAAGGACATGAAATCGGCTACGTTTAGCTTAAAATCATCCTTTTCTTGTAAATAATAAGGAATAATAGAAGCACCTACTAAGGCCAATTCCCTTTCGTATTCTGAGTAGGTGGGACGAATCACCACGGCATTTTTGGGCTTTTTTAGTTCAATTAAAAGCGAGATTAGTTCAGTTGAGCCATTCCCAACCGTAATGAATTCTTTATCGACACTTAAAAAAGAACTTAAATGTTGGCGCAAAGAAGTATAGTCTCGATCAGGATAAGTGGCCATAATTTGGGGAAGTTCATTAAAAGCCTGAAGAGCTTTCTGGGAAATTCCCAAAGGATTAACATTAGAAGCAAAGTTTAAAATTTCGGCTTGATTTAAGCCATACTTTACTGCTACATTTTCTATATCAGAACCATGAAAAAAAGTTTTATTAGCGGACATTTTTCACCTCATTAAATATTTTCTATTTCATCTACAATTCTTTTACAAAAGGAACGAATAATGATATACTTTATTATAGTTAATTTTAAGAAAAAAGCAATGAAAGAAGTAGGTACAGCTATTGAAGGCTAAGATACAAAGACTCTCAAAGGGTGACTTTCACTTAGAAAAGCCGGGAATTAGCTTTGATGAGACCAATATTGTGATCATTATTGGCGAGGGCGAAATATATAAAGGAAGTATCCATATTAGAAGTAATACGACGGACAGAATAAGAGGGCTAATTTATCCCTCTTCTTTGCGTGTTTCTTTTAAAGAGCAAGGTTTTGAGGGTACGGATGTTAGGATTGAATATACATATGATGGAAGAGGATTACTTCCAGGACATGTGGAGCACGGGAAGTTTAGCGTAGTTTGTGATGTGGGAGAGTATGACCTTGCCTTTACCGCCATTACAGAAAAACCATATGTAACAACAGCATATGGAAAAGTACAAAGTACAGAGGATTTTAGAAAGCTTGCTATTAAAGATTTTTCGGAAGCAGCAAGACTTTTTAGATCCAAAGAATTTTATGAAATTTTAAAATATGAAGATGAGAGAATTTTTTATCTTTATGACAATATGCGAAAATGGTCTCTAGGTGAGCAATCCTTAGAGGAATTTTTAGTAGGCATTAAACAAAAAGAATGCATCTTTTTAACTTTACAAGGAGAAGGGATGCTTTTTGAAGATGTGGCGGATGCGACCAAAGGAACCCTAACTATTATGAAAAATACTTGGGGTTTTATGCCGGTCAAAATCCAGGCCGAAGGGGAATTTATAAAGCTTGCTAGAACGGAAATTACGACCGATGACTTTGTGGGAAATGCTTATGAGTTTGAATATTTTGTCAGACCAGAAAAGCTCCATGGCGGCCGTAACTTTGGCATGCTTAAATTTGTGACCCCTTATGAAACCTTAACTTATGAAGTAGAAGTAATTCAAAATGGTAAATATAACGAAGACCATCGCATGGCTGAACTTTATATGGCACAAATTTTAAAAGGATACATTCGTTTTAGTTCCGGTAAAGGCTCTTTAAAAGAATGGGTATTAATGGCCCTTAAGAATTTAAAGCTTTTACGAGAACTAGAACCTCAAAATGATATGTATCAACTTCTAACGGCCCATATTAAAATTCGTGGTAAGCAAGAAGAAGAAGCAAAATGGATATTAGAAAACTATAACTACAATCGTTTTGCTTTAGTAAAAGATTATATGGTCAATGCTTATTATCTTTATTTGACCGCACTTTTAAGTGAAGATAGCGCTCATTATCAAAGGGTCATTGGCGATTTGGAAAAAACTTATGTAAGACATCAAGAATCCTGGTTCCTACTTTGGATGATTATGGATATTGATAAAAAATATAAAAATCCTACTAAAAGGTTATCCATGCTAGAACAACACTTTGCTTTTGGCAATCATACGGTGACCTTTTATATGGAAAGCTTTTTATGCTACCGGGAAAAGCCAGAGTTGTTAAAAAAACTAGGTGATTTTGAATTGCAAGTATTAAACTTTGCTTCTAAATACCAGCTAATTACAAGAGATATGGCTCTTTACCTGGCAAACTTTGCTAGTCAACAGAAATTTTATAGCGAAAAACTCTTTAAAACCTTGGAAAGAACCTATGAACTTTACGATGAATCCATTATTTTAAACGCCATCACCACCTTATTAATTAAGGGCAATAAGGTGGGTTCGGAATATTTCAAATGGTATAAACTAGCAGTAGAAGCTGATTTTAAAATTGCAAAACTCTATGATTATTATATGATCACAGTAGATGAAAATGTACTAACAGAGGCATTACCAAGAGTTCTTTATCTTTATTATATGCATGGTAATAACTTGGATTTTAGAAAATGTGCCTTTCTTTATGCTAGTTTGGTGACTTTTGAAAAAGAAGCAGGAGACCTTTATCTTGCTTACCGAGAACAAATGGTTAAGTTTACCAGAAAACAACTTCTGCAAAGACATATTACGGAGTCTTTAAAAATTCTCTATAAAAGATTTTTAAAAGAAGAAGAAATGAGCTCCGAACAAATCGAAGCAATGCGCGATATTTGCTTTTCTTATTTGGTAACCACCAAAGTAAAAGGCATGCACCAAGTTCTGGTTATTGAAAAAAATGGGGAAATTGAACAAAGAGTTCCTTACCGAGAAAATGGAGCCATTATTTATCTTTATGATAAAGAAGCTAGAGTGATTTGGGAGTCAAAAGAAGGCCGTTACTATACAGATTCCATAGCATACGATACAAAAAGGCTCTTTTATGAACCTAGATTTTTAGAACTTTGTAAGCGCTATGCCTATACCACAGGAGCTTGGCAAGAAGTAGCAACGAAGGAAACCGTAACTTTAGAAAACTTGTATAATAAAGGCATAGCTGCCTTTAATGAAAAAGAAGTGCTTTCTTTTATTAGTCGTGTGATTAGAGAAAGTGACTACAAAGAAGATAAGGCCGTTACTTATTTTGCTATCGAGCTCTTTAATCGAGGTCAATATGATAAAGCCACGCTTACTTACTTGGCTGAGTTCTACCTAGGTAGTAGTTTTGAAATGAAGCGACTTTATCAAAGCGTTAAAGAATACGAAGTACAACCGATAAAATTAGCAGAGCGGATTATTACGCAAGTGGTCTTTTCCGAAGAAATATTAGATGAAGAACCTATTTTTTTGGATTATTACACTTCAGATTCTGTCTATTTTCGGATTAAGCAGGCTTATCTTGCGTTGGTGTCAAAAGAATATTTGGTAAATTGCCATCTCCTTAAACAAGGAGTCTTTGATATCATTTTACGAGAATGTTTTAATGGTGAAGATTTAGCTGATGTTTGTAAAATCGCGCTCATAAAATGGTACTCCGATAAAGAGTTTCAAGAAGATGAGGGCTTAGTTTTAAAGGCCGTTATGACTGAGCTTTGTGAGAAGAAGATGGTGCTACCATTTTTCATGAATTATCCGTCTAGATGGCTAAGAGAATTACAAATTTACGATAAAGTTTATGTTTCTTATCAAACGAAGAAAACTTCGCGGGTGATTTTACACTATAAACTTCGTCGCGGTAATAAAGAAGAACTAAGTTTTAGAAAAGAAGCCTTAATGCCAGTTTTTGATGGCTTTTATGTGAAAGATTTTGTGCTTTATGAAGATGAGACCTTAGTCTATTACTTTAAAGAAGTAGAAGAAGAGGAAATCGTTGAAAGCGAAAGAATGACCATACAAAAAGAAAACATCGATTACAAAGCAGGCAAGTTTGGCAAGCTTAACAAAATGATTAAAGTCAGTGAAGAAGAAAGAAAAGCGTTAATGGTTTCTTATGAAGAAGAAGAAATTGTAGGAAAAGAATTTTATCTAAATTATTAGAAATTAGAAAAGGTAGGAATAAGGAGAAGGCATGAGACAAAAGGTTACCCTTGGTTATGATTTAAATAATAAATATGGTCAAATTAGTTACTTCGACTATGATAATGAGGAGCCCGTAACAGTAGAGGTGGCAACAGTTAATTCACAAATACCTCTTGCGCTTGCCTTCTTTAATGATCGTTGGGTCTATGGAAAAGAGGCGAAAAGGCTAAGTATTATGAATTCCAGTCTGGTCTTTGTCGACTTCTTTGATAAGGCTGTAAAAAGAGAAAAAGTAACAACCACGGAAAAGACTTATGATGCCGTTTGGCTATTAGCAAAATTTATTGAACTTACATTAAAGGATTTTGAAGAAATCGATTTTATCACTTTTACGGTGCCCAAAACAGATGTAGATATGAGCAACCTTTTAAAAGGAATTGCCAGTCATTTAGCCATTCCGAAAGAAAAGGTGGCTATCCAAGATCATAAAGAAAGTTTTTGTCATTATATGTATGACCAACCCAAAGAGCTGTGGCAATATGAAGCAGCTCTATTTAACTGTGAAGATGACAGGGTTGAAGCTTATATGTTAAGAAAGCTTAATACCGGTCGTGGAAATAACGACCTTTACGTAACCGTTGACGAAGTGGCAAATGCTACGGTGGCAGAGCTATCGGCTATTTTTCCGGTTTTTGAAGCAAATAAAGCAAAAGATGCGGATGAAAAATTTAAAGTCTTTATTCAAGGAGTCTTTGACAAAAAGGTCATTTCTAGTGTGTTTTTAACCGGCGAAGGCTTTGAACAAGAATGGTATCCACAATCATTAAAAGTACTATGCAATGGTAGAAGAACTTTTCTGGGAAACAATCTTTATAGTAAAGGAGCTTGTTATTATTCCCGAAAAGTAGAAAGTGGACAAGCAATTAGACCGATTTATTTAGATGAGACCAGGTTAATGAAACGGGTTAGTGTGCAAATTCGGGTAGAAGGAAAAGAAATTTGGTACCCCATTGTTAATTGGGGAGCCCATTGGTATGAGTCAGACGCTAGATTAGAAGTATTAGTAAATGACTTAGAAGAAATAAAAATAAAAATCGAATCCTTAACCGATAACAAAAATGAAGAAAGAAGTTTATCCTTAAAAGGGTTAGCAATGCGTGATGATTACTCCATTCGTGCAACTCTAGAAGTTATGTTTTTAAATGAAAGATCTTGTAAGATCATAGTAAAAGATATGGGCTTTGGTGACTTCTTCCCATCGACAGGTTTTGAGGCTTTAGAACTCATTGATTTAGGAGGTATTCATGGGCAGTTTAATTCTATGTCATAATAAAAAGGCAAAGCACCCCTATGAAATTATTCGACTACATAAAAAAATATATACCATAGAAGAGCTGTGTTATTATCTTTGTAACCATTTATTTTTGGTGGATTATACTTTAATGAATCACAGCCTTTGCAGCTGGATTGAAAGAGAGCTTAAGATGCGAGAACTAAGCTTAAGCCTTCGGGATATTCTAGCTAAAAATGGCAGTACAGAAGAGTTTATTTTAGAAATTTTAGAAGCTTCTAAAATCTATACTGGGGCGGAAATACAACATATCATTAAAGTTTTAGAAAAACTAAAAGACCACAATGATATCGAACGAGAAAAATTTAAGGCGGATACTTTATTTAATAATCAAGAGTATGATTCAGCTATCTTAATTTACCGAGCTATTATTACTGGCGAAGTGGATGATAGTGTGGGGAAGCTTTTTTATGGAAAAATATATGCTAATTTAGGCAGTTGCTATGGCCGCCAGTTCTTATATGAAGAGGCAGCTGGTGCTTATGAAAAAGCTTATAGCATTATGAAAGAGCCGAGTATTTTAAGAGCTTACCTTTATAGCTGTTATATGGCTTATCCGGAAACGGACTATGTTAAGATGCTAGCAAAAAATGCAGAATTTTTAAGTATGGACCGCCGAATGAAAGATAAAATGCGAGAAGATAAGAAGAAAGTTAATGCCAAAGGAATAGAAAAAGAGTTTAATAATTGGAAAAAACAATACAGAAAGTTTGACAAGAGATAAAAGGTATGTTACCCTATTCTTAGTTTAGCGTAGTAAAGTAGTCAATCACTAAAATCGATGAGAATAATGGGAGGCCTTTTATGAAGAAAAAATTAGCAGTAATACTAACAATTATTATGGCAGTATCGATGCTTGCAGCTTGTGGTGGTAAGGATAAGGAAAAAGAATTTGTCGTAGGTTTTGATGCTTCTTTCCCACCCTTTGGTTATAAAGACGAAGCGGGTGAGTATGTCGGCTTTGATTTAGATTTAGCTGAGGAAGTATGTAAAAGAAATGACTGGACTTTAAAGAAACAACCTATTGAATGGGATTCTAAAGATATGGAAATTAATTCCGGAACCATTGATTGTATCTGGAATGGTTTTACCATTAATGGCCGAGAAGATGATTACACTTGGACAAAACCTTACATTAATAATAAACAAGTTATTGTTACCATGAAGGATGCTAATATTACTTCTTTTGCCGATTTAGCTGGAAAAATTGTAGAGACCCAAACAGACTCTTCGGCCTTACACGCTTTAAACGAGGATCAAAAGGCCTTAAAAGATAGTTTTGCAAAACTAACAGAAGTGCCAGAATATAATACTGCTTTTATGGATTTAGAGTCAGGTGCTTGTGAAGCAATAGCTCTTGACATTGGGGTTGCTTATCACCAAGTAAATACTAGAGGAGCCGATAAGTTTACAATTTTAGATGAAGAAATTTCTAGTGAACAATACGGAATTGGCTTTAAAAAAGGCAATGATGAGCTAAGAGATCAAGTACAAAAGACTTTAGATGAAATGGCAGAAGATGGAACACTTCTAAAAATTGCCGAAAAATATGAAGATAGCGGAATTCCAGGAGCATTAGCCCTTGGAAAGTAAGTAGGGAGAAACATGAGTTTAGCGATTATTATCAGAGAATTAGGTACCGGAATGTTGATTTCTGTCCTGATTTTTATCACAACATTACTTTTTTCATTACCACTGGGACTTTTAGTAGCCTTTGGAAGAATGTCAAAGAATAAAATAGTAAGTACTCTAATAAAGGGGTATATTTCCATTATGCGGGGAACCCCTTTAATGCTCCAATTAATGGTAGTTTATTTTGGCCCTTACTATATCTTTGGAATTAGAATTTCTGATTCCTATCGGCTAGTGGCTGCTTTAATTGGGTTTGTCATTAACTATGCTGCTTATTTTGCGGAGATTTACCGCGGTGGTATTGAGTCCATGCCCAAGGGACAATATGAAGCAGCAAAGGTTCTAGGATACACCAAAGGACAAACCTTTTTTAGAATTATTTTGCCACAAGTATTTAAGCGTATCTTACCTTCCATTACCAATGAGGTTATTACTTTAGTAAAAGATACTTCTTTAGCTTTTAGTATTGCTGTAATTGAGATGTTTACGGTAGCAAAACAGCTAGCGGCAACGACAAGTTCCGTTGTTCCCTTTATCGCAGCAGGTGTCTTTTATTATATCTTTAACCTTTTAGTTGCCATATTGATGGAAAAAATTGAAAAACATTTAAATTATTACAGATAGGAGAAATTATGAGTTTACTGCGAATTGAAAACTTAAAAAAATGCTTTGGTGAAAATGAAGTGTTAAAGGATATTTCTCTTTCTGTTAATAAAGGCGAAGTGTTAGGAATTATTGGACCCTCAGGCTCAGGAAAATCAACCCTTCTTCGCTGCGCTACTGGTCTTGAAGTAGCAGATGGTGGAAGTATTGATTATAGCGGGAGCTTTGGTTTGGTTTTTCAAAATTTCAACTTATTTCCGCACTTTAGTGTTTTGAAAAATATCTGTGATGCACCTATAAAAGTACAAAAAAGAGATCCCCAAGAAGTGGAAGAAGAGGCGCTTAGATTATTAGAAAAAATGAGTTTAAAAGATAAGGCAGACGCTTACCCTTACCAGTTATCAGGTGGTCAAGCACAAAGAGTTTCCATTGCTAGAGCACTAGCAATGAATCCAGATATTTTGTTTTTTGATGAGCCAACCTCTGCTCTTGATCCAGAACTTACAGGGGAAATTTTAAAGGTAATTAAAGATTTAGCCGCTGAAAACATGACGATGGTAATCGTTACTCATGAAATGAATTTTGCAAAAAATGTAGCCGACCAAGTGATCTTTATGGAAGGCGGAATTATAGTAGAACAAGGAAGTCCTAAAAAAGTCTTTGGTTCATCTAACGAAAGGATGAAGAACTTTTTAGGGAAGTTTGGACAAAATGGATAAATGCAAGAACAAGGCCTAGGGAAGATTGATTTTCCCTAGGCCTTGTATTATACTATGAGAGCAATAATTTAAGATAATCAAACAAAGAAAAGGACAGGTGTAAGATGGAAAAATTAGTACAGCTATACGAAGGAAAAGCAAAAAAAGTTTTCAAAACCGAAGATCCGGATGTAGTTATTGTGGATTACAAAGACGATGCAACCGCCTTTAATGGAGAAAAAAAGGGTACCATCGTGGGAAAAGGTGTAATTAACAACCGAATGACTAATTATATTTTCAAGATTATTGAAGAAAAAGAAGGAATACCCACTCACTTTATTGAAGAACTAAGTGACCGCGAAACAGCTGTAAAAAAAGTAGATATTGTACCACTTGAAGTTATTGTAAGAAACGTAGCAGCAGGAAGCTTTTCTAAGAAGTTAGGCATTGAAGAAGGAACGAAACTTTTAGCACCAACCTTAGAATTTAGCTATAAAAATGACGATTTAGGCGATCCAATGATTAATGATTATTATGCTATTGCCATGGGTCTTGCTACGAGAGAAGAAATCGATAAAATTTCCGACTACACCTTTAGAATTAATAGAGTTTTACAAGAATTCTTTAAAGAAGCAGGAATTGAACTAATTGACTTTAAAATAGAATTTGGTCGTTTCCACGGCGAGATTTTATTAGCTGATGAAGTTTCACCAGATACCTGTAGGCTTTGGGATATTAAAACAAGAGAAAAATTAGATAAAGATAGATTTAGAAGAGATATGGGCAATGTAGAAGATGCTTATCAAGAAGTATTTAAACGAATCGGTATTAAATAAGGAGTTAATGAATGGGAACATTTGAAAAACAAGCCACCGGAATGGGTGAAGAATGCGGCGTTTTTGGAGCTTATGATAGAACTGGCGGTGATGTAGCAGCTTCAATTTACTATGGCCTTTTTGCCCTCCAACACAGAGGACAAGAAAGCTGTGGTATTGCAATAACAGATACTTCAAAAGAAAGAAAAGTGCAGGCAATTAAAGGATTAGGTCTAGTTAATGATGTTTTTAATGAGGAAACACTTGAATCATTAAAAGGAAATCTAGGAGTTGGCCATGTAAGATATTCAACAGCAGGAGCTTCGAATGTCCAAAATGCCATGCCGTTAGTACTTAATTATGTTAAAGGCACTTTAGCAATTGCGCACAATGGTAATCTTACAAATGCTGTTGAACTTCGTAGAGAACTAGAATATAGTGGAGCTATTTTTCAAACCACCATTGATTCAGAAGTAATTGCTTACCATATTGCAAGAGAGAGAATTAAAGCAGATAGCGTCGAAACAGCTATATATAATGCTATGAAAAAGGTAAAGGGCGCTTATGCCTTGGTCGTAAATTCACCAAGAAAAATGACGGGAGTTCGTGATCCTTATGGACTAAAGCCCCTTTGTATCGGAAAAAGAGATGACACTTATTTCCTAGCTTCAGAAAGTTGTGCAATTTCAGCAGTGGGCGGAGATTTTATCCGTGACGTTGAACCAGGAGAAATTGTTAGTATTACCAAAGATAGCATTATTTCCAATAAAGATATGGCTTTTTCTAAAGATAAAGAAGCTAGATGTATTTTCGAATACATCTATTTTGCGAGGACAGATAGCCATATTGATGGGGTTAATGTTTATGGAGCGAGAATTACCGCAGGGAAAGCTCTGGCAAAATCCTACCCTGTTGAAGCAGACCTAGTAGTAGGTGTTCCAGATTCTGGTCTGGCAGCGGCTAAAGGCTATTCTGAAGGCTCCGGCATTCCCATGGCCTTAGCTTTTCATAAAAATAGTTATGTAGGAAGAACCTTTATTAAGCCAAAACAAAGCCAAAGAGAAAGTAGCGTTCGGATTAAATTAAATGTAATTGAAGATGTGGTAAAAGGAAAAAGAATTGTCTTAGTGGATGATTCTATTGTCCGGGGGACCACTTCGGCAAATCTAATTAAGATGCTTAAAAAAGCGGGAGCAACAGAAGTTCACATGCGAATATCTTCGCCACCATTTTTGTATCCTTGTTATTTTGGAACCGATGTTCCATCTAATGAACAACTAATTGCTCACTCTAATACACCAGAAGAGATTAGAGAGAAAATTGGTGCTGACTCACTAGGCTATATGGAAGTAGATAAATTAAAAGAAATGGTTGGAGATTTGGGCTATTGTGACGCCTGCTTTACGGGAAATTATCCAATGGAAGTTCCCGGCAAAGATATCTCTCAAGCTTTTGAATAGACAAAGAAAGGGAATGAGTAATGAGTAAAGACAGATATGAAAGTCCACTATCCGCTCGCTATGCCAGCAAAGAAATGCAATATGTGTTTTCTCCAGACAATAAATTTAAAACTTGGAGAAGATTATGGGTGGCTCTAGCAGAGACAGAAAAGGAACTAGGCCTTGCTATTACCGATGAACAAATCGACGAATTAAAAAGTCATGTCGATGACATTAATTATGAAGTAGCAAATGCCAGAGAAAAAGAAGTGCGCCACGACGTTATGGCTCATGTTTATGCTTATGGTGTGCAGTGCCCAAAAGCAAAAGGGATTATCCATTTAGGAGCAACTTCTTGTTACGTCGGCGATAATACCGATATTATTTTAATGGATGAAGCACTTAGTATTGTTCGTAAAAAATTAATTAATGTAATTTATGAATTGCGTAACTTTGCTGATAAATACAAAGCTTTACCAACTCTTGGCTTTACCCATTTTCAACCAGCTCAACCAACCACAGTGGGAAAAAGAGCGAGTCTTTGGCTTCAGGAATTTATGATGGACTTGGAAGACTTAGATTATGTAAAAAATAGCTTGAAACTATTAGGCTCTAAGGGGACTACCGGTACGCAGGCTAGTTTTTTAGAACTTTTTGAAGGGGACCAGGAAACCATTGACAAGATTGATCCTTTGATTGCGAAGAAAATGGGCTTTAAGGATTCTTATCCTGTTTCTGGACAAACTTATTCTCGTAAAGTAGATACCAGAGTTCTTAATGTATTAGCAGGAATTGCTGCTTCTGCTCATAAGATGTCCAATGATATTAGACTTTTACAGCACTTAAAAGAAGTAGAAGAACCTTTTGAAAAATCACAAATAGGATCATCAGCTATGGCCTATAAGAGAAATCCAATGCGTAGTGAACGTATTGCTTCTTTAAGTCGTTATATTATGGTAGATGCGTTAAATCCGGCTATTACTTCTTCCACCCAGTGGTTTGAAAGAACCTTAGATGATTCCGCAAATAAAAGACTAAGTGTTCCAGAAGGCTTCTTAGCTACGGATGGAGTTTTAGATCTTTGCTTAAATGTAGTAGATGGACTAGTCGTTTATCCAAAAGTTATCGAAAAAAGATTAAGAGCAGAGTTACCTTTTATGGCAACGGAAAATATTATGATGGACGCCGTAAAAGCGGGTGGTGACCGCCAAGAATTACACGAAAGAATTCGTGAGCTTTCCATGGAAGCAGGTAGAAACGTTAAAGAAAAAGGCCTTGATAATAATCTGCTGGAATTAATCGAACAAGACCCTACCTTTAATCTTTCCCAAGAAGATTTACAAAAAGCCATGGATCCAGCAAAATACATTGGTAGAGCTAAAGAACAAGTGGATTCATATTTGCATAATTGTGTTGATAAAATGCTTGAAGAAAATAAGAAAGATTTGGGCGTCAAGGCAAATATTAGTCTTTAAGATGTGAAAGTTTAGACAAAATGCACAAAATAAATGATAAAAATTTGACAGATAAGCCGAAATTGGATTTCTTTTCCTGATTGCTTGAAATATAAAATGTTATCAGTTATGATAGATTCAGGTTATAGAAATAGGTTATATATTTATAGAAATTAATAATAAATTAATAAATATTGGTAGGATGATTTTTTCTAGGAGAGAATTCATAATTATGAATCGCCGAAGAGGCAAGCTGAAAAGACCGTGTAAGCTTTTTAGTGAAACTTTCAGGCAAAAGGATCGGGAAAAGGACTACATTCTGGATTTTGTTATGCTTAAGGGAAACCTTAACAAAACACAATAAACAGAAAGGACATAACACAATTAGTGGGATGTCCTTTTTTCTTTTGCACAAATCTTAGAAAAGAGGTAGGGAAAATGGCGGATTATATTATTGTGACCAATAATCCCCAAGTGTTGGAAACTTTTCACAAAGACAAAGAAGTTCTTTTTAGGGAAGTTGATTTTAAAGAGATTCTAACCGTTGTCAGAGACTTGGTTTACCAAGGGAAAGAACTTTTAACACATCCACTTTCCGGTAGCGTTAAGCCACTGGAAACTCATTACAAATCAGTACTTATTAGCAAGGCTGATAAAGGACCAACGGATTTTCGCTCAGTACAACTGATTGAAAGTGCACTCAATGCTTGCACTAAGTTTGCTTATAAAAATGATAATGACAAGCAGACACTTGAAGATATGCAAGCCGTAGATTTGGCCCTAATAAGTGGCGCCATAGCATCAGCAGATGCTTAATGGATAAATGATTTATTAAAAAAAGGAGGGAATTAACGTGAAATTAGAAATGGGGCACATTTTCATCAAAGACATCGTCTTTGCTGAAGAATCAAAAATTTCAGATGGAACATTGTATGTTTCAACAAAAGAGCTCGAGAAAATCGTAATGGAAGATGAGAAAATCAAATCAGTATCATTTGACATCGCAAAACCAGGTGAAAGCGTACGTATTACACCAGTTAAGGATGTAATCGAGCCAAGAGTTAAAGTAGAGGGAAATGGTGGTGTCTTCCCGGGAATCATCTCAAAGGTAGGAACAGTTGGTAGTGGTAAAACTTATGCACTTAAAGGCATGTCAGTTATCACCGCTGGTAAAATCGTTGGATTCCAAGAAGGTATCATTGACATGGTTGGAGAAGGCGCTAAATATACACCTTTCTCACAACTTATAAATTTAGTAATGGTTTGTGAACCAATTGATGATATTAAACAACATCAATATGAAAAAGCAGTAAGAATGGCCGGACTTAAAGTAGCAACAGCTATTGGTGAGTTAGCTAAAACTCTTACACCTGATGAAA
The DNA here is from genome assembly GCA_019113475.1 of Candidatus Dorea intestinavium. GTDB lineage: Bacteria > Bacillota > Clostridia > Lachnospirales > Lachnospiraceae > Aequitasia > Aequitasia intestinavium. Next base: position 34,925 of record DXHJ01000016.1, read on the forward strand.
CAAGAGTATATGAAACAAGCACAATTAAAGAAGGAATGACAAAATATCCTGAATTACCAAGAGTTGCTTATGTTCAAATGCTTCAAAGCCAAGGATTACTTCATGATACTTATGTTTATGGTGTTGATGCAAAACAAACACTTCCAACAATTTTAAATCCAACAGAAATCATGGATGGTGCTATTATCTCCGGAAACTGTGTTTCTGCTTGTGATAAAAACACAACTTATCATCACTTAAATAACCCAGTTGTTCATGATTTATTTGAAGAACACGGAAAAACAATTAACTTTGTTTGCCAAATTATAACAAACGAAAACGTATATCTTGCTGATAAAGAAAGATCATCTGATTGGACAGCAAAATTATGTGAAATGTTAGATCTTGATGGGGTAATCATTTCTCAAGAAGGATTTGGTAACCCAGATACTGACCTTATTATGAACTGCAAAAAAATCGAAGCTAAAGGCGTTAAAACTGTTATCATCACTGATGAATATGCAGGTAGAGATGGGAAATCTCAATCACTCGCTGATGCTGATGCAGCAGCTGATGCTGTAGTAACAGGCGGAAACGCTAACCAAGTAATCATTCTTCCTAAACTTGATAAAGTAATCGGAACACTTGATTATGTTACAAAAATCGCAGGTGCTTCAGAAGAGACACTTTGTGAAGATGGATCTCTTGAAGTTGAGCTTCAAGTTATCACTGGCGCAACTAATGAAACTGGCTTCAATAAGCTCAGCGCAAGATAAAATAGGGAGGGAATAAAGATGGCTAAATTAAAAGTCGTACATTATATAAATCAATTCTTTGCCCAAATCGGCGGAGAAGAAAAGGCTGATTTCCCAGCAGAGCTTAGAGTAGGCGAAGCAGTGGGACCAGGACTTGCATTTAATGCAAACTTTAAAGATGAAGCAGAAATTATCGCAACAATTGTTTGTGGTGATTCTTACTTCAATGAAAACCTTGAAAAAGCAAAAGCAGACGTTCTTGCAATGGTTAAAGAACAAAACCCAGACGTATTTATCGCTGGTCCTGCTTTTAACGCAGGAAGATATGGTGTTGCTTGTGGTACTATCGCAGCAGCTGTACAAGAAGAACTTGGTATCCCTTCACTTACAGGTATGTATGTGGAAAACCCAGGTGCAGATATGTTCAAAGACAAAGTTTACATGGTTTCTACAAAGAACTCAGCTGTTGGTATGAGAGATGCTGTTTCTAAAATGGCTCCTTTAGCAATTAAGCTTGGTAAAAAAGAAGAAATCGGTGCTTCAGCAGAAGAAGGATATATGCCAAATGGTATTAGAAAGAACTTCTTTGAAGATGAAAGAGGAGCAAAAAGAGCTGTTAAAATGCTTCTTAACAAACTTGCTGGCAAACCTTATACAACAGAGTATCCAATGCCAGACTTTGACCGTGTAGCTCCAGTTCCAGCCATTAAAGATTTATCAAAAGCAACTGTTGCTCTTGTAACAAGTGGTGGTATTGTGCCAAAAGGAAATCCTGATCACATCGAAAGTTCATCAGCTTCACACTATGGTGAATATGATATTACCGGTGTAATGGACCTAACAGCAGATACTTATGAAACTGCTCATGGCGGATATGATCCAGTTTATGCAAATGAAGATGCTGATCGTGTTCTTCCAGTTGACGTTCTTCGTGAACTTGAAAAAGAAGGAAAAATCGGTAAATTACATAATAAATTCTACACAACAGTAGGAAATGGTACAGCAGTTGCATCAGCAAAAGCTTTTGCTGAAGAAATTGCTAAGAAATTAATCGCTGACGGCGTTGACGCTGTTATCTTAACCTCCACTTGAGGTACTTGTACTCGTTGCGGTGCAACGATGGTTAAAGAAATTGAAAGAGCAGGCCTTCCAGTCGTACATATTTGTACAGTAACACCAATCTCCTTAACAGTTGGTGCTAATAGAATTGTTCCTGCAATCGCAATTCCTTATCCTCTAGGAAATCCTTCATTAGATGCAGCAGAGGAAAAAGAACTTCGTCATCATATCGTAGAAAAAGCATTAACAGCTTTAACTACAGAAGTTGACGGTCAAAAAGTATTTGAAGACTAGGAGAATAGACATGGATAAGATTTATGATGTTATTATTCTTGGTGCAGGCCCTGCGGGATTATCCGCAGGTCTCTACGCCGGAAGAAGTCGTCTAAGCACTTTGATCATTGAAAAAGGTCAAGATGGTGGACAAATTGCTATAACAGATGAAATAGAAAACTACCCTGGACAAAGAGTTGAAGGGGAATCAGGAGCTTCTTTAGTAGCTAGAATGGCTGAACAAGCTGTAAAGTTTGGCTGTGATAGAGTTTCTGATACGGTTAATGAAGTATCTCTTGATGGAGATATTAAAGTTGTTAAAACAACAAAAGAAGAGTACAAAGCTAAAAGCATTATCATCGCTACAGGTGCTTATGCTAGACCAATCGGCTGCAAAAATGAAGCAGAATACATTGGTAGAGGTGTATCTTACTGTGCAACTTGCGATGCGAACTTCTTTGAAGATTTTGAAGTTTACGTGGTAGGTGGTGGTGATTCAGCTGTTGAAGAAGCACTTTACCTTTCAAAATTTGCTCGTAAAGTTACAATCATTCACAGAAGAGATGAACTAAGAGCTGCAAAATCTATTCAAGAAAAAGCTTTTGCAAATCCAAAAGTAGACTTCATGTGGGACAGCGTTGTTGAAGAAATCGGTGGCGAGGACATCCTTTCAGAAATGAAAGTTAAAAATGTTAAAACTGGCGAAATTACAACAATTAAAGCAGACGAAGAAGACGGAATGTTTGGGCTCTTTGGCTTTATTGGAACCATCCCTAACTCAGAACTATTCAAAGGAAAAGTAGACATGGATGAAAGAGGCTATATTAAAGCTGATGAAAACATGCATACAAATGTTGAAGATGTTTATGTAGCAGGTGATGTAAGAATTAAGAGCCTAAGACAAGTTGTTACAGCAGCAGCTGATGGTGCAATCGCTTCTGTACAAATTGAAAGAAAAACAACTGGTTATCTATAAAACATCATAATGGAGGTATAAATCATGTTAGAATTAGACAAAAATAATTTTGAAGAAGAAGTATTAAAAGCAGAAGGATATGTATTCGTAGATTTCTACGGAGATGGCTGTGTGCCATGTCAAGCACTTATGCCAAAAGTACATGAATTCGCTGATACTTACGGAGACAAACTTAAATTTGCAGCTCTAAATACTACCAAAGCTCGTAGACTTGCAATTGGACAAAAGGTACTTGGTTTACCTGTAATGGCAATCTACAAAGGTGGAGAAAAAGTAGAAGAGTTAGTAAAAGATGATTGCACACCAGAAGCAATCGAAGAAATGATTAAGAAATACGCTTAATAGTGTTTCTATAAAAGGCTTAAGCCTAACAACAAAAAAGAAAAATGTGAAATGAAAGGAGATTAATTATGGCTATTTTAGATAGTAGTAAAAAAGTTATAATTATAGGTGACCGTGATGGAATACCAGGACCAGCTATTGCTGAGTGTGTAAAAACCACACCTGCGGAAGTTGTATTCTCATCAACGGAATGCTTCGTCTGAACAAGCGCAGGAGCAATGGACCTAGAGAACCAAAAGAGAGTTAAAGAATTTGCTGAGGAATACGGCGCTGAGAATTTAGTTGTATTACTTGGAGCTGCTGAAGGTGAAGCTGCAGGACTTGCAGCCGAAACAGTTACAGCAGGTGACCCTACTTTTGCAGGCCCATTGACTGGAGTCCAGCTTGGACTTCGTGTATATCATTGCTGCGAACCAGAAATCAAAGCTGAATTTGATGAAGAAGTTTATGATGAACAAATTAGTATGATGGAAATGGTGCTTGACATTGACGATATCGTTAGTGAAATGTCATCAATTCGTGAACAATATACCAAGTTTTAGAAAGCATGGGTGATGGGGACGTCCCCATCACCTTATTTTATTTGTTGAAGGAAGGAAACGACTATGAATAGTGTTATTAAGGGCGCTAGTTATGTACTAGTACACACACCTGATATGGTAGTTCATAACGGAACTACACAAACAACAGAAAGAATTGTTAATCCAGATTCAGATTATTTAAAAGAAGTGCCAAAGCACCTTCGTTCATTTGAGGATGCCGTTAATTACTGGCCAAACCAAACTTATATTGGAAATGTACACCCAGATAAGTTAAGAGAAGTAGAACTTCCCTGGTATGACAAAAAGATGGAAGGAGCAGATCGTTATGGCAAATTTGGTGAAATTATGCCACAAAACGAATTCCTTTTATTAGTACAAGCAAGTGATATGTTTGAAGTTGTTAGACTTGAAAAAGCATTTGTGGAGGCAAACAAAGAAGCTTTTGCTAAAAATCCTATTATCTCTGAAGATATTGTGGAAAGACTTCACGAAGGTGTAGAGATTTCTGAAATTGAACACTTTATTAACGAGGAAGAAGCAGAAGGATTATATCAAGATGGAAAATTAGTGGGCTGCGTTAAACGTGCTCATGATATAGATACAAACCTTTCCGCTCATGTTATGCATGAAAACCTTATGAGTAAGGCATCTAGTGTACTAGCTCTTCTTTATGCAGTAAGAAACGCAGGAATTGATAAAAATGATGTAGATTATGTTATTGATTGTGCGGAAGAAGCTTGTGGTGACATGAACCAAAGAGGTGGTGGTAACTTTGCAAAAGCTGCCGCTGAAATCGCTGGCCTTATGAGTGCTACTGGTTCTGATATTAGAGGATTTTGTGCAGCTCCAACTCACGCAATGATTGAAGCAGCAGCTCTTGTAAAATCAGGTGCTTATAAAACCGTTGCTGTAACAAGTGGTGGTTGTACCGCTAAACTTGGTATGAACGGCAAAGATCATATCAAAAAAGGCCTACCAATCTTAGAAGATTGCCTAGGTGGATTCGCTGTTATCGTTACAGAAAATGATGGTGTAAACCCAGAAATTAAAATGGATATGTTAGGACGTCACACAGTAGGAACAGGATCTTCTCCTCAAGCTGTTATGACTGGTCTTGTAACCAAAGGACTAGAAAAACACGGCATGAACATTCTAGATATTGATAAATATTCACCAGAGATGCAAAACCCAGACATTACTATTCCTGCCGGTGCCGGTGATGTTCCTCTTGCTAACTACAAGATGGTTGGTGCTCTTGCAGCAAAACGTGGCGAAATGAAACCTAAAGATCTAAATGATTTCGTTAAAAATCACGGACTCATTGGTTGGGCTCCTACTCAAGGACATATTCCTTCAGGTGTTCCCTACCTTGGCTATTGCTGTGAGGATATCTTAAAAGGTGAAGTTAAAAACGCTATGATCATTGGTAAAGGAAGCTTATTCCTTGGCAGAATGACAAACTTATTTGACGGCGTTTCTTTTGTAGTTGGACCAAATGAAGGAAATGAAGAAGAAGCAGGCGTTTCTAAAGAAGAAGTTAAAAAGCTCGTAGCAGAGGCACTTAAAGACTTTGCCGGAAGTCTTCTAAAAGAAGAAGAATAGAGGTGGAAAAAATGGCTGATAATGTGAAAAAACTCATTGCCAACACCTTTTTAGAGATGGCAGAAGGACTTGAAAGCGGTAATTTTATGGAAAAACCTAAAATTGCCCTAACAGGTATGGGTAGTGAGCATGGTGAAGAAAATGCCATGAGTGCAGCAATTGAAGCAGCAAAAAGTGGAATTGATGTTTATTATATCGGTACTTTAGAAGCAGAAGGAGTTACCACAGTTAAAGTAGCAAACGAAGATGAAGGTCATAAAAAGATGGAAGAACTTCTTGATAAAAAAGAAGTTGACGGTGCAGTAACCATGCACTTTCCTTTCCCAATTGGCGTTTCTACCGTAGGAAGAACACAAACTCCTGCTAAGGGAAAATCTATGTATGTTGCTACTACAACAGGTACTTCTAGTGCAGATCGTATTGAAGGTATGATTAAGAACAGTATCTACGGTATTATTGCTGCCAAAGCAACTGGCATTAAAAATCCGACAGTAGGTATTTTAAATGTAGATGGTGCAAGACAAACTGAAATTGCCCTTAAACAACTAAAAGAAGGTGGATACGACATTAACTTTGCTGAATCCAAACGAGCAGATGGTGGCCTGGTAATGAGAGGCAACGATGTTCTAATGGGAACTCCAGATGTTATGGTATGTGATTCTCTTTCTGGTAATATTTTAATTAAAATGTTATCTTCCTTTAATACGGGAGGAAGTTTTGAAGCAACAGGAGATGGCTATGGCCCTGGTATCGGTGAAAATTATGATAAACTAGTTATGATTATCTCTCGTGCCTCAGGTGCTCCAGTTATCGCTGGTGCAATCAAATATGCAGCAGAACTTGTTAGAGGTAAAGTCTTTGATATCGCTCATAAAGAATTTGCTGCAGCAAATAAAGCGGGACTTGCTGATATCTTAAAAGCTAGAAAAGCTGCTGAAGGAAAAAAAGATAGTGATGATGAGGAAGTAGAAGCTCCTAAAAGAGAAGTTGTTACTTTCCAAATCGCTGGTATCGAGATCATGGATCTAGAAGACGGTGTAAAGGCATTATGGAAAAAGGGTATCTATGCTGAAAGTGGTATGGGATGCACGGGACCAATTATCTTAGTTAGTGAAGCAAAGGCAGAAGATGCCGAAAAAGAACTAAGAAGTGCTGGCTTTATTCAATAAAAAATAGTGCAAAAAGGGTGGAAATTCGCAGGAATTTCCATCTTTTTTTAGGTTTAATTTTTGGAAATAGGGTGTTATAATGAGTAGACTGCCTTAATAAGGTGAAATGATAATAAGAAGCTTGATTGTAGGAGATAAAAAATGCGAATTGAGCGTATTGAAGAAGATAAAGATAATTTTATAGACATCCTATTTCTTGGTGAAGAAAATGAAGAGAAAATAAGGAAGTATTTAGATAAAGGTGATTTATATGCCTTATATGATGATGAAGTTTTAAGAACTCTTTGTATTGTGGTTATGTTAAATAATAGAAAGTGCGAATTAAAAGAACTAGTAACAATAGAAGAAGATAGGGGCCAAGGTTATGGCTCGTATATGCTTGAATACGTTTCACAAATTTATTCTTCTAGTTGTGACGTCATGTATGTAGCAAGTCCTAATAACCCCAAAGCGTTAGGCTTTTATACCGAAAGAGGATTTTTAAATGCTCATGTAAATCCCAGCTTTTTTGCCAAGTACTATGAACAAGCAGAAAAGGTGATAGCTCAGGAATTAGGCAAGGTAATTTATTTAAAAAAGTTACTAGAATCGGAAGTTAACGTTAAACGAGTGGTAGATTTAGCTTTAAAAGCAGGAGAAATGCTTCTGCAAAGTGGCGGCGAAATCTTTCGTGTGGAAGAAACTATTACGAGAATCTGCAATCGCTTTTATGTGGATAAAATTGATATTTTTGTCCTAAGTCATGGCATTTTTATTAGTGCCAGAAATGGGGAAAACGATGCTTATACGAGAGTCCGTGACGTCCCCTTAGCAGCGGCTGATTTATCCGTTGTTACCGCAATTAACGACTTATCGAGAAATATCTCGTCTGGTGAAATAAGTCTTGACGAAGCCTTTGAAAGTTTAGATAAGATTGAAAAGTGGAAAGGCCCAAATCCCAAAATGTTGATTGTATCATCAGGTTTAGGTAGTGCTTTTTTTGGTTACCTTTTAGGCGCTAATTTAAAGGAAAGCATTTGTGCTTTATTTATTGGTATGGTGATGTATATTTGGGTTATCTATGCTAAAAATCACGGGGTTACTAAGATTATTGTCAATATTATTGCCGGGATGATTATTACGATTTTAGCCCTTGCTTGTACTTATCTACCCATTAGTGGCATGCAAATAGGTGGAATGATTATTGGCGCTATTATGCCCCTAGTACCAGGGCTGGCCTTTGTTAATGCCATTCGTGATATTGCCGACAGTGATTTCATTTCCGGAATTGTGCGAATGATTGACGCCCTTTTAGTCTTTGGTTATATAGCCATCGGCGTAGGTGTCACCTTAGCAATTTACAATAACTTTATGGGAGGTATTTTATTATGATGAATATCATCCATGACCTTTTTTTGAATGTAGTGTGTCCGGTGGTTGGTACTGTGGCTTTTGCCGCACTTTTTAATGTACCCCATAAGTATTATGCTACTTGTGGCTTAGCAGGACTTGGTGGCTGGTTAATGTATAGTTTTACTTATCAGTTTACCACCATTGCCATGGCTTCTTTTTTTGGGGCGATGGTAGTTGTCTTAATTTCTAGGATGCTAACCGTTAAAATGAAGTGCCCCATTACTGTTTTTTTAGTTTCAGGAATTTTCCCGTTAATCCCGGGAGCAAAAATATATAATACGGCCTTTGGCCTTTTTAATAACCGCTTAAGCAGTGCCGCTGAAAGTGGCTTTGAAGCCCTTAAAATAGCCTTTGCTATTGTCCTTGGCATTGTCTTTATTGTAGCCATTCCAAGAGAGTGGTTTAGAGTGGAATATTGGAAGAGAAGAAGACCGAAAAAGTCAAAGATAGGAGAACATAAACATGAGTAAAGTAAGAACAAGATTTGCACCAAGTCCAACAGGAAGAATGCATGTGGGAAATTTAAGAACCGCTTTATACGCCTACCTCATTGCCAAACATGAAAAGGGAGACTTCCTTCTTCGTATTGAAGATACCGATCAAGAACGTTTCACTGAAGGAGCCCTTGATATAATTTACCATACTATGGCAGAAACAGGCCTTGTTCATGATGAAGGACCAGATAAAGATGGCGGCTTTGGCCCCTACGTGCAAAGTGAAAGAAACAAGACTGGTCTTTATAAAAAATATGCCGAAGAATTAATCGCTAAAGGTCATGCTTATTATTGCTTTTGCGATGAGGAGAGACTAGCTTCCTTAAAGAAAACCGTTTCCGAAAGCGGCGTGCAAATTACTATGTATGACAAACACTGCCTACATTTATCAAAAGAAGAAATTGAAGAAAATCTAAAAGCCGGCAAACCTTATGTGGTTCGTATTAATATGCCAACAGAAGGTACGACCAGCTTCCATGATGAAATCTATGGCGATATTGAAGTTCCTAATAATGAATTAGATGATATGATTTTAATGAAATCTGATGGTTTCCCAACTTATAACTTTGCTAATGTAATTGATGATCATTTGATGGAAATTACGCACGTAGTTAGAGGAAGTGAGTACTTATCATCTGCACCAAAATATAACAAGCTCTATGAGTATTTTGGTTGGGAAGTACCAACTTATGTACATTGCCCACTTATTACCGATGAAAATCATAAAAAACTAAGTAAGAGACTAGGTCACTCTTCTTATGAAGATTTAATTGATCAAGGCTATATTACCGAAGCTATTTTAAACTTCGTTGCTCTTCTTGGTTGGTCACCCACAGATAATAGGGAAATCTTTTCTCTACCAGAACTTGTAGAAGCTTTTGATTATCATCATATGGGTAAATCCCCAGCTGTTTTTGATATGGTAAAACTACGCTGGATGAACGGAGAGTATTTAAAGGCAATGGATGAAGATACTTTCTTTGAAAAAGCAAAACCACATATTGAAAAAGTTGTTACAAAGAATTATGATTTAAAGAAAATTGCTAAACTAATTAAGACGAGAATTGAGATTTTCCCTGACATTGAAGAGCAAATCGATTTCTTTGAAGCACTACCTGATTATGATTTAGCGATGTATTGCCATAAAAAAATGAAAACCGATGAGGCTTCTTCTCTAGAAGTTTTAAAAGAAGTTCTACCTTTATTAGAAGCACAAGAAGATTATAGCAATGATGCACTTTTTGCTACGTTAAAAGGCTTTGCTACCGAAAAAGGTCATAAGGTTGGCTTTATTATGTGGCCAGTTAGAACAGCTGTTTCTGGCAAACAAAATACACCAGGTGGAGCTACTGAAATTATGGAAATTTTAGGAAAAGAAGAGTCTATCAGTCGTATTAAAATTGCCATTGATCGTTTAAGTAAGGAAATTTAATGATAGTAAATAAAGCACAAAGGCTCGCTATCGAGCATTTTAAAGGTCCGTGTTTGGTGGTAGCAGGACCAGGATCAGGAAAGACTTATACCATTACCAATCGTATTAAAAATTTAATAGAGAATTACCAAGTAGGGCCGGAAGAAATTCTGGTCATTACTTTTTCTAAGGCTGCTTCTCTAGAAATGAAGGAACGATTTTTCGCTTTAACAAACCAGAAAGTAAAAGGCGTAAGTTTTGGGACCTTTCACGGCGTTTTTTTTGGTATTTTAAGATGGGCCGGGTTAGTGAAAAACGATAGTATTCTTTCGGAAATGGAAAAAGATGAAATCTTAAATGAAGTTTTAGAACAAAGCCAAGTTAAAGAATATCTTTCTTCCGAAGAGATGCTAGAAAGAAATAAAACGATCCTCTCAGAAATCGCTGTTATAAAAAACGATTTAAGAGACATTGAAGACTATAGTGAAAAAAAGATAAAAGGTCTAAGCTACAAAAGTATTTTTCTAGCCTATGAAGCGGAAAAAGCCAAGAGGAATAAAATCGATTTTGAAGATATGATTTTACAATGCCTAAAGCTTTTTAGGAGAGAGCCGGAAATCTTAAAAAAGTGGCAAAACAAATTTCGCTACCTTTTAATTGACGAATTTCAAGATATTAATAGAGCTCAATATGAAGTCGTAAAACTTCTTAGTGCACCCCTTAATAATCTTTTTGTGGTAGGAGATGATGACCAGGCTATTTATGGTTTTCGCGGTGCTACCCCTTCAATTATGCAAGGATTTGTAAAGGATTACCCAGAGACTAAAAAGATTACCTTAGAAATCAATTACCGTTCAGGGCAGCATATTGTTAATGGGGCAGGGAGAATTATTGCTAAAAACAAGAATCGCTTTGCAAAAGAGATAAAGGCGGTTAAAGAAGGGACAGAAACGGTTCATGTGCAAGAAGTGAAAAATCCTTTTGAGGAGGCTGAATATGTAGTAGCAGAAATAGAAAAGGCCCTAAAAGAACAGATTCCTCTTAAAGAGATTGCTGTGCTTTATCGAACTGGCGCCGAAACTACCGTCCTACTTGAAACGCTAACTAAAAAAGGCATTCCTTTTGAAACCAAGGAATTTATCCCTAATATTTATAATCAGTCGGTAGCAAGAGATGTTTTTGCCTATATTAGAGCTTCGAAAGGTCCGATTGAAGTAAGAGATTTTTTAACGATTATGAATAAGCCCTTGCGCTACATTAGTCGTAACGCCCTTGGTAGTAATGGTGTGGACTTTGAAAGACTAAAAGAATTTTATCAAGATAAAAGCTATATGTGCGAAAAGATTCGACAATTAGAGTGGGATCTTAGAGAGCTTGGAAAAAGAGAGAATCCTTATTTAGCCCTTTCTTTTATTCGCCATAAAATAGGGTATGATGAATATTTAAGAGACCATGCTTTAAAAAACAATACTGATCTTGAGCGGCTGATGAGTCAAATAGAAGAACTACAAGAACTTTCTTATCCTTATAGCACTTTTTCCCAGTGGCAAGAACAAATTAAAAAGACCACAGCCAAGCAGAAAAAAGGTAGTGGCAATGCGCTTTGTATTTCTTCCATTCATGGTGCCAAAGGCTTGGAATATGAAAAGGTTATGATGATTCGCTGTAATGAAGAAGTTATTCCCCATGTTAAAGCCATTAATTTAGCGAGCATTGAAGAAGAGAGAAGACTATTTTATGTAGGAATGACAAGAGCAAAGAAAAAACTAATTTTAACGTATGTAAAAGAAAAAGGCGGAAAGGCAATGATGCCCTCCCGCTTTATCGGAGATTTATTCCTCTCCAGATAATTCTTCATGTTCCATAGTATCTAGCCATTCGTCAAAGGCGTCAGCAACTTTTTCGTACTCATCGTCTTCTTCAATGTTTTCTAATAATGGCTCATCAGCGTCTTGTTCAATAAAACGATATAAGAATACTTCACCATCTTCATTTTCCCCATTTTCATCTAATGGAAGTAGGGCGATGTATTCTTTTTCTTCTACATCAAATATTGTAATTACTGCGCAAGTAACCTCTTCATCATTATCTAAGGTTAGAGTTACGAGCATCTCTTCATCTTCTCTTGACATATGCAATCTCCTTTGTTTTTTTTAACAATAGCAAAGTATAAAAGAAATTGCAAGAGAAAGTATAATGTAGTAGAATGAGGCAAAAGGATATTCGTGAAAAATAGGAGTTTAAAATGAAAAAAATACAACGATTTTTAATAATAACTTTGATTTTTATCTTAGGAATTAGCCTTGGTGGCTGCAAAAAAAATGTTGGCACACCAGAAGATAATCCGGTAAAAGAAGAAAGTGAAGATGAAACCCAAACCGAAGAAAAAGAGCAAACAGTGATTGGCTTTTCGGTTATTGATATGGCCAATCCTTTTTATAAGGCTTTGGAAAACTCTATTAAAGAAGAAGCAGACCGAGCTGGCGATACTTTTATCTCTAAAGACTCAAAGGGAGATGCGAACATTCAAGCAGCTAATATCGCTGAAATGATTCAAGAAGGTATCAATGTTTTAGTTTTAACCCCAGTAGATAATGAAGCGATTACCGAGTCTTTAAAGGCTTTAAAAGAAGCAAAAGTAAAAGTTATCAACGTGGATTCTAAAGTAAAAGAAACCAAATATGTAGAAGCTTTTATAGGGTCAGATAATGACAAGGCTGGAGAGTTACTAGCAGAAGAAACCATGAAGAGATTTCCCAATGGGGGAAAGGTAGCGATTCTAGAAAGCCAAGCACAAAACTCTGTTGTTAGTCGTATTACTAGTTATGAATCCGGACTTACAAAAGCTGAAAAAGGCTTTGAAGTGGTGGAGCGAAAAGATGCTGGTGGCGATCAAGAAAGTGCCAAGGCAGCGGCGCTTGAAATGCTAGCTAACCATGGAGATATTGATGTATTCATCTGTGGTAATGATGAAATGGCCTTTGGTGTGCAAAGTGCTGTGAACGAAAAAAATGTCACAGGAATCAAGATTTTTAGTATTGATGGTTCACCAACTATTAAAGCAGAACTCTTAAATCCCGAAAGTTCGATTACAGCAACTGTGGCACAGGCTCCTATTACCATGGGTAAGACCACCTTTTCGGTGTTGGAATCAATTGTGGAAGGAAAAGAATTTGAAAGTGAATCGACAGAGCCGGTATACCTAGTAACAGAAGAAAATGTTGATGTCTATGGAACTGACGGTTGGAAATAATAGGAGTTAAATCATGAGGGTAAAAGAAGGTAGTGTGCTACCACTAGGGGTACTAGTGACAAGAGAAGGAATCAACTTTTCCTTTGTCGCTGATAATGATAATAAAAGCTGTGAATTACTACTGTATTTAAAGGGAGCGAAGGCTCCCTTTAAACAGATTAAAATGCATAAAAATAGAGGAGCTATTTGGACTCTTTACCTAGAAGAACTAAAAGAGCCAGAAAAGATGGAATACCTCTATCTTGTGGATGGTAAAATGCGACTAGATCCTTATGCGAAAGAAATTAGCGCAGGTGACACTTTGACAAAAAGAAGGGCTTATCTAGTACTGCCAGAGTTTAACTGGGAAGAAGATGAAAACCCAAACTTACCTTTTAATCAAGTAATTGCCTATAGCCTACATGTTCGAGGCTTTACTAGACATGTCTCTTCTAAGGTAAAGCATAAAGGCACCTTTGAAGGAGTCATCGAAAAGCTTGATTATTTAAAAGCACTGGGGATTAATCAGATTCACTGTATGCCAGTTTATGACTTTTTAGATCGTCCAGGTTACACCAATTACTGGGGGTATGGTAAAGGCTATTACTTTGCGCCTAAAGGTACTTATAGTGGTGAAGAAAGAGCTTCTTTGTCTTTAAAGAAAATGGTTAAGACCCTACATAAAAGTGGCATAGAAGTGGTTCTAGAAATGCCGTTTAATGAGGAAGCTTCCTATGGCTTTATGTTAGAGTGTTTGCGCTATTACGTCTTGGAATATCATATAGACGGCTTTATTGTAAATCCTTTACTCCTGCCCATAAAAGAACTGGAAAAAGATCCTTTTTTAAAGAGTGTAAAAATTCTTTATCATGAGACCACCTTCCAAAATACCCTGCGTCGCTTCTTAAAAGGGGATGAAGCTATGGTTCCCCAGGTTATTAAAGAACTTACTACTAGAGGAGAGGATAAAAATACCTTTCACTATATTACGAGTCAAAGTGGCTTTACTCTCCAAGATTTAGTTTCTTATGACGGAAAACACAATGAAGCCAATGGTGAAAATAACACGGATGGAGAAGACTATAACTATAGTTGGAACTGTGGGGTAGAAGGAAAGACCAAGAAAAAAGCGGTGTTAGAACTGCGTAATCGGCAAATAAGAAATGCCTTTTCTTTCGTGTTACTAGCAAAGGGTATGGTTGCACTTTTAGCTGGTGATGAATTTTCTAATACTCAAGAGGGCAATAACAATGTCTATTGTCAGGATAATGCCATTTCTTGGTTAAACTGGAATCTGGCCACTAAAAATAAAGAGCAGATAGAATTTGTTAAAGATTTAATTCACTTACGGAAAAGTTGTACTATGCTTTTTAACGGCAATAGTGATAAAAGGCAAGGATATTATCCTGGAGGAGCACCAGAAATTTCTTTTCACGGAGAACAAGCTTGGCAAGCACCTATTGCCGTAGCAAGTAGAATCCTAGGTATTTATTATCATAATGAAGATAAGCAAGGGAAAAGCCTTTATCTGGCCTTAAATATGCACTGGATGGAGCATGACTTTGCCCTACCTTCTAACAACAAAGGAAAATGGCAACTGGTTATGGATACCAATGTGGGCGTTTTAGAAAAGCCGGAGTTACTAAAAGAGCAAAAATACGTAAGCGTTAAAGAAAGAAGTATAAAGGTATTAGTAGCAAATGAATAAAAGTTATTTTAATTCTTTTACCCTAAAGTGGATTGCCATTATTACCATGTTAATTGATCATATTGGCTCCATTCTTTTTCCTGACCATCTTTGGCTACGTTTTCTCGGACGTTTATCTTTTCCGATTTTTTGCTTTCTAATAGTAGAAGGTTATCGCCATACGCATAACTTTAAAAAGTATGTTTTAAGACTCTTTATTTTTGCTCTTATTACAGAACCTATTTATGACTGGGCTTTTTTGGACACATATTGGAGTCTTAAAAGACAAAATGTTTTACTTACTTTTGTCCTTGGTCTGTTAATGCTCTATGTTTATGAAAGAGTCAGAGAACCTTATAAGATGTTTTCTTTGGTGGGTTTCTTTGTAGTAGCCTATTTTGTCAAGGCCGATTATGGCATTTATGGACTTTTATTAATATTACTGTTATATCTTTGTTTTCAAAACAAAACCAAAGAAGCGGGAGCAATTATTATTTGGAATTTACTCTATTTACCCTCTTTTCAGATACTAGGAGGACTTTCTTCTTTTTTTATCTATTTTTATA
>DXHJ01000149.1 GCA_019113475.1 Candidatus Dorea intestinavium
CTCGTTTTTTCCTCGTTAAAACTTTAATTCCTTGTTTAAAATAGCGGAATTGGACAAACCTAGTTTTTAATGAAAAGAAGGCTCCCATTCCTACTAATAGCCAAATGGCAAAAGGTATATTTCCGATAATAGGAATATTTGCATACCAGTCAAAGTTTTGTGGAAAAGTCCACAAAATATCTCCTACTGGGACAATATCGGCAAAAAATGAATTAAGCATTTCTAAAATTGCTTTAAAGGTCTCCATAGACTATCTCCTTTTTATATGTTCTGCAAACTATATTCATATAGTTCACTTCCGGTGGTAAACCAGACGCCTTCGTGTTCACTCATATATTCGATAAATTCTTTAACAAGGTTTATACGTCCCGGACTTCCAGTTGTTTGTGGATCTAGCTGCATAGTGTAACAAAGATTATGATTATAGTGTCCTGTGAATTCATCTTTCCAGTTAGAGAGTACATTACTATAATTAGCAATTCTTCCTTGGCCTGTTGGAAAAGCTGGTCGATAGTTAAAAGCAAAGTAAGGTAAATCAAAGTTAGCCCACTGCATAGGAATTTGTAACATCTTATCGCCGCTTTCATTAACTTCCATAAAATACGGTCTATCATCATCAAAAAGGTCACTACTATAAACCATGCCTTCTTCTCTAGCAATCTCTAGAGTTTCTAGCATCAAATCACCTATTGGAGCGCGAAAACCTTTTGGTTTTTTACCACAAGCTTTTTCAATAGCTGCTACCGCTTTTTTAATTCGTACTCTTTGCTCCGTGCTACTTAAAAGAGACATATTTTCATATTCATAACCGTGACAAGCAATTTCGTGACCACGATCCGCAATTTCTTTAATAATTTCCGGATAGGTTTCTGCTGTTTTCCCCGGGGTGAAAAAAGTCGCCTTGATGCCGTAATCATCTAATAAATTTAAAAGTCTTGGTACCCCGTGGGACATGCCATATTGTCCCAGTGACAATGTCTTTGGCATATTAATCGCCTTTTTATCTAAGGAAATCCAGAAAAATTCTGCTGATAGGTTAACGGTAATAAAGGCTACACATTTTTTCCCTGCTGGGAGTTTCATACCTTTTGTATACATTTTCTTCCTCCTTAATTCTTCTTGGGATAAGCGCTACGCCAGTATCTGGCAATCTCACTTCCGGTTGCTACCCAAACATCTTCTCTTGAGGTTATGGTTTTTAATAATTCTTCTAAAACTAGGTTTCTTCCTGGTGCGCCGGAAATTTGAGGATGCATCAAATAAGCAATACATAAACCGCGCTCATAATAGCCTTCAAACTCACGAAGATCGTTATCTTGAACATTACGATAACAACTAATGCGGTCAAGACCTGCCGGTTCTGCCGGATAAACGCTATAAGCTTGAGCGACATAATCATCTAGTTCCCACTTCGAAGGAATTTCAATTAAATCGGATTCTTCACCATCTAAAACTGTATAGTAAGGAATATCATCACCTCTCATAGAACTTGAATATTCAAAGCCAAGTTCGGAAAGAAGGGCTGGGGTTTTCACATGCCAATCTCCCGAAGGGGTGCGAAATCCAACTGGGGTTTCACCGGTTAATTCTTTAATAATTTTTTGAGTTTTTACAATAATTTCTCTTTGTTCTTCCACACTTTTTTCTACCAGTCGTTCATGAGTATAGCCGTGATTGCCTATTTCATGACCTTCAGCGTGAATTCGTTTCACCACTTCTGGATTATGTTCTGCTACATATCCTGGTACATAAAAAGTAGCTTTTACCTTATATTTATTTAATAAATCTAAAATCATATCAACACATCGATTCGGACCATATTGCCCGATTGATCTTGCCCGAATAAGTTTTTTAGCATTAGGTTCATCAGCACTCATGTTTTGCCAGATAATATCACCATCTAAGTCAAAGCTAAACATAACGGCACTCTTCTTGCCTTGTGGCCATTTAACATTTTCCATTATTATCATTTACCTTTCTTTTATTGCTTTATCACATTGCACGGTAAACTTTAGCACTTTATAGTACTGATTGTCAATAAAAATACGGATTGTATTAAATTAATGCATTTTTATTCACCCTTTCGTATTTCTTCTTTGGACATAAAAAAAGTAGCGTTATTATCGCTACTTTACTTGATTATATTTATTTTCTTATAACTCATCCGGCCATTTATAGCTTTCTATTATAGATTTAGCCGCCTTATCTGATTGTTCATTCATTTCACTAGTTGCTTCTATAGTTGAGTGTTTATCCTCAACAACTATCATCCTATCTTGATGATAAAGATGATAGTTATTGCCAATTATCTGATTATTCTCATCCATAATCTGGAATAAATATGCAGTTTTATTATTTTCTAGTGGATATTCCAAAAGTGTTACTAAAACATTGATATCACTTTCACTACTGATACTATTTTTATTTTCCTGGTAATTTTGCTTAAAGGATTCATTAATTTGATCTACTGACTTTTCCGTTAGGCCATTAGGAATCTTAAGCTCTGATATCCAGACTTCATTGCTAACCATTTCACCAGGCTTCGTATAACCACACATCATCCCATCAGCAATATTATCCGTCCAATCATCCTTCTGCCACTCACCTTCAATCTGATATTCACCATAAGGTGTACTTACAACATCCTCTGCTTTTTTATCTTCTGGCTCTACTGCTTTAGTTTCTTCTTTCTTCGTTTCCGTTTTCTCTGTTTTAGTAGCCTCTGCTTTTCCACAGGCACTTAAACTAAAAATCATAACTCCTAACAAAATAGTTTTTAAAAATACTTTCACTTCCTTTTCCTCCTTAATTCTCTTTTCCTTTAATTCTTAATTTTACTTTTCTATTTTTCTTGCTTTTAAGATATATACAGGTTTCTGATGTATTGTTTTCTTAATTGTTTCTAGTCCTACCTTTAAAAGTTCTTTTTCCATAGCACTAGCAGGTATCCTTTTATCCATCGGTGGTCCCTGCAACTCCCCTTCCGTCCTTTCTTTTTCATATTCTAGGCAAAGGAAATAACCATCTCTTTTTAAAATTCTTCTAATCTCTTTTAACACTAAAGAAAGTGATTCAACCTCGTGGAGAATTAAGGATGCTATAACAATATCAACAGACTCATCTTTTAGAGGAATATCCCCAATATCTCCTTTAATTATCTTGATATTTTTTAAATTCGCCGCTTCCGCTTTTTGCTTAATTACGTCTAGCATCCTTGGATCCATATCCAAGGCAAATACCAAATTATCTGTTTGTTTTGCAGCTGGAATTGTTAAATACCCGGAACCGGCGCCAGCATCTAAAATAATACTATCTGGGCCGATCTCTAAATCTTTTAATATCTCTTCTGGAGGCAAGGTATCTTTTCGCATCTTGCTTTCCAAAAAAGCGATTTTTCTATTAAAACTTCCTTCGTTATCATTTATTATCTGATTGTGATTGTTAAGTGCCATCTTTATTATCTCCTTTTTATATTATTTTTAAGTTTGTCCAAAATCTAAAGATCTTTTGTTCATACTTATTTCATCATCAGTTAATTGACTAAATTCTTTGTACAACCCATAATTAATATAACAATTATAACAGATAACTCATTAATAACCATTACAGAAAATAGGAGGCGATAATAAGATGACAGTTTATAATTTTACAGCTAAAACCAATGAAGGTGAGATGATCTCACTCTCAGAATACAAAGGGAAAGTACTTCTCATCGTTAATACAGCAACTAAATGTGGACTTACTCCCCAGTATGAAGCTTTAGAAGCTTTATACCAAAAATATAAGGACAAAGGTTTCGTTGTTCTGGATTTCCCTTGTAATCAGTTCCTAAACCAGGCTCCTGGAACTGACGAAGAAATTTCCGAGTTTTGTACCTTAAATTATAATACTACTTTTCCTCGTTTTTCCAAAATTGATGTTAACGGGGAAAATACTCATCCACTTTTTATCTGGCTTAAAGAACAGGCTTCTGAAGATAAGGGGGATGAAGATTCCAAAGCATTTGAAGAAAAAGTAAAGTCACTTGTACCTTTAGCTAAAAAAGGTGACATTAAATGGAACTTCGGTAAATTCCTTATTGATCGAGATGGTAATGTTCATGACCGCTACTCTCCTGCTTATAAACCCGAACAGCTGGAAGCAGAGATTGAAAAGTTATTAGGATAAAACAAACATAGTAAAAGCTCCATTCCTTTACTTATTGTTATAGGGTAAAGCTCATTATTCTCAGGGGCAAGTTTTTCATTATCGTTTACCCTTTGACCGACACTCTTTCTCCCA
>DXHJ01000150.1 GCA_019113475.1 Candidatus Dorea intestinavium
TATCGCCATCAACTTTATTATTTTACCGGAATTTTTTCAAGTTGCCTTTAGTATGTTAAAAGAAGAAAAAAATTATTTGCGTGACTTCCTTATTGAAAGTTTAGGTGGTGGCAGTAATTCTACTTCCTATCTGTGGTTTCATGTAACCCACGAGCTACCGATTCAGAACTTAGTTGAAAATATGGTTTGGAGTATTTTAAATGACCAACCCAATAAAAGAAGTATTAATCAAAATACAATGGGACTGTTGATTCTGCAACTACTCAACTATATGGATAAAATGGAAGCAGGCACCAATGCTTATGAAAAAGAGTTTACGATTACGGTTTTTAACTACATTGAAAATCATTATAAGAACGGAACTCTGGCCGAACTTGCGGGGCTATTAAAGCGGGATATTTACTGGGTTAGCAAAGAGATAAAGAAAAGGACAGGAAAAACTTATAAAGATTTATTAATGGAAAAAAGATTAAGTCAAAGTGGCTATTTGCTAAAAAATACGAAGCTTCCAGTGGCTAGTATTATTGAAATGGTGGGTTATGATAATTCTAGTTATTTTTACCGAAAATTTAAGGAAACTTACCAAAAAACACCAAATGAATATAGAGAAGAAAGTGACAAATTAGGACCCTATTAAATGTAAATAGAGTCCTTTTTTTATGGGCGAATCTTGGGTATGATAAAGGCATAATAAAGCAAAAGGAGAATAACCATAATGAGCAATTATTACCTAGCCATAGATATTGGTGCTTCTAGTGGACGCCATATGCTTTCTTTTATGGAAGATGGGAAAATGAATCTTTTAGAAGTCTATCGCTTTCCTAATGGAATGGAAAATAAAGATGGCACACTTTGCTGGGACATTAAGAGGCTATTTAAAGAAATCATAACAGGACTTAAAAAATGCCAAGAAATTGGGAAAATCCCCACAACCATTGGCATTGATACTTGGGGTGTAGACTTTGTATTACTGGATAAAGAGGATCAAATTTTAGGAGATACAGTTGGATATAGAGATCATAGAACGGAAAGCATGGACCAGGAAGTTTATAAAATCATTTCGGAAGAAGATCTTTATCAGCGAACAGGCATCCAAAAACAAATTTTTAATACCATTTATCAACTAATGGCAGTTAAAAAGAATCAGCCGGAACACATGAAAGAAGCAAAGAGTCTTTTAATGATGCCGGACTATTTACATTTTCTTTTAACGGGTGTTAAAAAGAATGAATACACCATCGCTACTACTGGGCAACTGATTAATCTTGAAACCAAGGACTGGGATTATGAATTAATTGAAAAATTAGGCTTTAATGCCAAAATGTTTCAACCGGTTTCGCTACCGGGAGAAAAAGTGGGTGAGTTGTCAGAAGCTGTAAGGAAAGAAGTTGGGTTTAATGCTTCGGTGGTTTTACCGGGAAGTCATGACACTGCTTCGGCAGTATTAGCCGTACCAACCAATGATGATCAGGCAGTTTATATTAGTTCGGGAACCTGGTCTTTAATGGGGGTGGAAAGAAAAGAAGCGGACTGCTCCATGGCGAGTATGAAAGCTAATTTTACCAACGAAGGTGGTTATAATCATCGCTATCGTTACTTAAAAAATATTATGGGCCTATGGATGATTCAATCTGTCAGAGGAGAAATAGCAAAGGATCTTTCTTACGGCGAAATTTGCGCTTTAGCGGCGAAAGAAACCATTAAGTCACTAGTTGATTGTAATGATGATCGCTTCCTTGCTCCTAAAAACATGACCGAAGAAGTAAAGGCTTGTTGCCGTGATACCAAGCAACAAGTTCCTGAATCTATTGGGGAAATTGCCTCAGTAATCTACAATAGCTTGGCGTCTTGTTACGCCGATACAGTGGCCGAAATTGAAAAAATAACCGGTACTACTTATGACAAGATTTATGTAGTTGGAGGAGGCGCTAATGCTGCTTATTTAAATGAATTAACAGCAAAGTATACAAAGAAAAAAGTATCAGCTGGGCCAACGGAAGCAACAGCAATAGGTAATATCACGGTACAAATGCTTTATGATAAGGTGTTTACTGACTTAAAAGAAGCAAGGACTTGTATAGGAAAGTCCTTTGCAATAAAAAACTATGATGAGAGTGGAAACTTAATTTAATGGAGGATAAGACGATGACAATAAAAGAAAGATATGAATCAGCAAAAGAAATCTATGAACGTGTAGGGGTTAATACCGATGAAGTTTTAGAAACTCTAAAAAATGTACCAATTTCTCTTCATTGCTGGCAAGGCGACGATGTTTCTGGTTTTGATAATAAAGGGGCCTTAAGCGGTGGCATTCAAGCAACGGGAAATTATCCGGGTAAAGCGAGAACTCCCGAGGAGCTAATGGCAGATATTGATGAAGTCCTAGCTTTAGTACCGGGAAAACATCGCATCAACCTCCATGCAAGCTATGCGATTTTCGAAGAGGGAGAATGGGTTGATCGCAACAAACTGGAACCAAAACATTTTAAAAAATGGGTGGAATTTGCCAAAGAAAGAGGCCTAGGAATTGACTTTAACCCAACTTTCTTTTCTCACCCTAAAGCAGCCGAATATACTTTAACTCATCCCGATCCAGAAATTCGTAAATTCTGGATTGAACATGGTCAAGCTTGCGTGCGAATTTCGCAGTATTTTGCTGAAGAACTAGGCACGCACTGTTTAATGAATATTTGGATTCCTGATGGCTTAAAAGATGTGCCAGCGGATAGAATGGGCCCAAGACAAAGATATAAAGATTCCTTAGATCAAATCTTGGCTATCGATTACGATAAAAGTAAAGTGTTTGTTTGCTTAGAATCAAAAGTATTTGGTATTGGCTTAGAATCTTATACTGCAGGTTCAGCAGAGTTTACCATGAATTACGTAATGAATAAAGGTATCACACCTTTAATGGATAATGGTCATTATCATCCAACAGAAATGGTTTCCGATAAGATTCCTTCTTTACTACTATTTAGCGATAAAATTGCTTTGCATGTAACCCGTCCTGTACGTTGGGATAGTGATCATGTCGTGTTATTAGATGATGAGACCAAAGAAATTGCCAAAGAAATTGTTAGAAATGATGCCCTTGACCGTGTCCTAATTGGCCTAGATTTCTTTGATGCTAGTATCAACCGAATTTCTGCTTGGGTAGTTGGCATGAGAAATATGCAAAAAGCTTTAATGCTAGCCTTACTTTCTCCTAATAAAGCTTTAAAAGAAATGCAAGATAGCCAAGACTTTACTAAGCTTATGGTGATGCAAGAAGAACTAAAATTATATCCTTTTGGTGATGTCTGGAATTATTTCTGTGAAGTAAATAAAGTACCAACAAGAGAAGACTACTATAATGAAATAAAAAAATATGAAAATGAGGTGCTCATAAAAAGAGGATAATTTATATA
>DXHJ01000151.1 GCA_019113475.1 Candidatus Dorea intestinavium
TGACGTTGGTATTTGCCTTCTTTTCCAAAGAGGGTACGTGGGGCATGACCAAGTTTTTCATAATAAGCAGTACCAATAAATTCTGGTTTCATAGCAAGTGTTTCAGGAATCATAAGTGTTCTCCGTTTCTATATTTGGGTAATAAAAAAATCAGCACATCACAGGGCTGACTTGAGCAAAATAAAAGCGATTGATTTTGTTTTTGTAGATTTGACTATAATAAGTCAATTCAGCAAGTGGATAGCCAGTTGCCTTGAATTTCTTGACGAGCGTATCAATTTCTTCTTTGGCAGAGCTAAAGAGACTTGCCTGTAAGTCTAGGCTGTGAGCGTATATCTTATGAGTAAAGAGATAATTTTGATAGTGACGCTCTAGGCATTGTTCAAAATATGAGGTCATAAATGCCTCCTTTCTTCATTGTAAAAACAAAAGCTACTAGAAACATCCAGTAGCTTGAGCATAGACTACTCTCGTGAAATAAAGAGAAGTAGTCCGTTTGAAAAAGAGTTATTTGGTTGAAAGACCTATCTAGGAACTAGACAAACCTTTCACGGTGGCAACGTTTAGCAAGGTGCTTTGCGTCAATTACCATCGCTTTCCCAGCCAATCATCCAGGTAGTCATTATCATGCCTGTCATAATTCTCTTACGCCCTTGGGCGAAGCCAGTTCACTTTACTATTCGGAAAAGTGCGAAAGTCCGAAATGCGTGTGAGCCCACAATTTTTTTAGAATTGTTTTACTATCTCAACTTCAACCACAAACGGACTTGACTTTCTTTTTCAAACAAGATACAATAAAGATACGAAGTTTAGTGTAGTTTGATGGTCAGTCCTCTGGTTGTCAGACGCACTTTTTATTTAGTTATCAATGAACGGTGCCAATAAAATGTTGGTATTATATTTTTAACTAAAATATAACCATTGGCTATGTTTATATAATATAACTATTAGTTATATTTGTCAACGGTTTTTTGAAAAAGATTTAAAATTTTTTTGAAGGACAACTATTATGGATTTTGCGGAACGCTTAAAAACATTGAGAAAACAAGCAAATTTAACTCAAAAAGAAATTGCTGAAAAAATTGGAATTTCTCAACCAGCCTATGGGGACTGGGAACGTGGAACAAAAAAACCAACCCAAGAAAATCTTGTAAAGTTGGCTAAAATTTTCAATGTATCAGTTGATAATCTTCTTGATAATAATATTGAAGAAGATGAACTTGCAAATGTAGAAGTCTTATTCCGTATGGCATCTGATGGTCTGACAGATGAAGAAAAAGCCACCTTCCGTGAAGAATTGATTGACTTCATGAAGGAACGGAAGAAGCTCTTTGAAGAGGATAAAAAATAAAGCATTGATGTTTTAAATTAGGAGTGGCGTTATGGATAGAACTACGATTATCTCAGAATTAGAGAATATCAAAGATAAAGTAATTACATACGAAAAATCAGTTGCTAGGTTCAAACAGGCAAATAAGGAATTCAGAATATAACCTTAATATGCTTAATTCTATTGAGTTACTGCCAAAATCAATGCTTTCTAGTTCAATAATTGAACAAATAATAAAATATTTTTCTGATTGGCGAGTAGATAGTGTCAAAGAGGCAATAAATCTTTATTATAATGAGGCATGGAGGATTAGGAAATGGTTCATAAAAAACTTAAAATCGTTATCGGTGCGGTACTTGTTTTAGCACTAGGAGCAGGAGCTTTTGTTATTTACCAACAAGCAAATGAACGTGAAACAGATAATCGTAAACAAGCTAGTAATACTTTCTTGCAATCAGGTAAAACATCTAGCTCTAGTGAGGAAACTTCCTCTACGGAAACGGAAGAAAGCACTAGCTCTAGCGTTGATACAACGCAACTTACGACAGACCAAGTAGAAGAATGGGTAATTGCTTCCTATATCAATTTAAAAGGACTTAATGTTTCACCAGCTAACTTCCACGTGACAGTAACAGCTTCTGATGATGGTCTAGTCTATGCTACGCTTTATGGCTGGTCTTTAACAGATGGTGAAGAAATCACCTATCGTATTACTGCTAACGGCACGTTAGAAATGTTTGGACTTGCGGAGCATAAATGGATAACAGCTGAAACACAATACCGAGCAATAGGATATTATCCGAATGGTATTGATATTGCAAGTGTCCTAGACGGCGACTTTTCAACGCTTTATGGCACGTGGGTGGCAAGTGATGGTAGCTACTTCACTATTAATAACGACAACTCAGTTACCTTTAGTCAAACATCATCAACTGATATAACAACGTTAACTGTACCTGATTTAAATACTGAATTGAATAGCTCAATACCTTATCTTGGTTTACAAGTTAACAAACCAACAGCAGGAGCAGGTTTATTTTTCTTATACCCTAAAGGAGTTACTAGTCACCTTGGCGATAGTTCAGATACATCAAAAGACCGTATCCAAGCAGGTTTTCAACCGACACCTTTAACAAATGACAACGTTTATTATCGCCAATAAAGAAACTAATATAAAAACAGCTACAGTTCAGTTAGTTTTAGTTTTTTTGTTATTTTTTAAAGCAATAACTGTAAGTACTAAAAGAGCTAAGTTCCAAAGTACCAACACTTTGTCGAAGCATAAAGTTTTGATATAATAATAAAGTCGCATTCACTATACTGCGCAAGCGGGAGGTGAACTTCTTATGCGTATATTCTTCAACCTTGTCTTGCTACCGATTCTGATAGAAGTATCAGCTAATCTCATTTCGGAATGCCTTATCCGATTAGCAGACAAACGCGGCAAAAACAAAAAAACATTAGGCTGAGTGTCCTTGAGCAAGACACAAAAAAACACCCTTGGCGGCAACCGAGGGTGTTTTTCTTATGCGCTTATTTTCTTCAACCTTTTAAGCACTCTTATTGTACCACGTGATGCTTTTTAGGTCAAAAAAAGTAGTGCTTTTGAAACACTACTTAGGAGATTCTGAAAAAAGAAAACTAAAAAATGGAAAAAATAACTCGCAGATTGACGATTTTTTTCGCAGAAAAAATCAAAATCTGAGTGTTTATATATATTTATATAATGTTTAATATATGTTTAGCCGCTTCATGAGCCTTAGAGCCCCAAGGGTTTTCAAGTTTTATGATGTACAAAATGCGGTGTTATGATGTACAAAATGCGGTGTTATGATGCACGGTTTTATTTTTTGACAAAATAAAACTTTTTAGGTATTATAATGTATATAATTCACAGGAGACAAAATAATGAATGAAGTTATTAAATATCATAATGATTTAAATACTGTTATTATGCGAAAATGGACCGCAGAGGAGATGAACTTTTTCTTTGCAATAATAGCTAAAGCTAGAAATCAAGGGGTTAAGGAGCTTCATTTTAACACCGATGAGATCAAAAAATTGGTCAATTTTACTCAAAAAGATGAAAAGCGTTGGAAAGAGGCGATGAAATCAACCGCTAGAAAAGTTACACAGCTTACATATTTTGAAGATGACGGAAAAAAATTTAAAGTAATGCCTTTATTTTCTTTATTTGAAGTTGATTATGAAGAAAAAACAGTTAAAGTAGAGGTTTCAAAACATTTTGAGTACATTTTAAACCGTTTAGAAGTCCAATTTACTCAATATGAACTTGAAGAATTTACTAATATTCGCTCCACTTATGCAAAAACAATGTATAGATTACTCAAGCAGTGGCGAACAGTGGGTAAAAAAGAATATGGAGTTAATGAACTTAGGGTATTTTTAGACGTTCCTGAATCGTATTCAAATGGGGAAGTAACGAGACGAGTTCTAGAACCTATTCAAAAAGAACTATCAAATTATTTCTTGAATTTTAAATATAAAGTTATCAAATCAAATAAGCGTGGTAACCCTGTTTTGGGTTATGAATTTACATGGAAACCAGAAAAAACAGGTAAGTGGGAAGACAATAAATACAAGAAAAATGACTTTTACAAGCCTAAACATAGCACATCAAATGTACCAGATTGGGTAGAAAAAGAGTACAAACATAGTGCTACAGCAGAAGAACAAGCTAAGTTAGAGGAATTAAGACGCAGCATGTTTGAAGATTGAGGAGGAAAGATAAGCACGTATTAGAGTCGGATATTTTCCCACTAGATTCGCAAGCTTTAAAGGAGCTTTTAGCAACTAAAGAAATAGTTGTCCTTCTCTGAGACGTCGCAAAGTTGTGAGCAACGCATAAAAAAGCACCCTAGTTTTAGTCGGCAGGGTACTTTTCTTATGCTCGAATGCTCTCGAACTTTTCCTTGTTGTTGTTTATGTGGTTCTGTTGCAAAGTTTTAAATCTACTATCAAATAAGGTAGAATAATAGAAAAAGATAGCAGGAGGAATGACGATGAAT
>DXHJ01000017.1 GCA_019113475.1 Candidatus Dorea intestinavium
GGGAAGATTGATGAAACCAAAAAAGAAAAATGAGAAAAAAAGATACCAAGATATACCGGCTTATGAATTAGAAGAAACACAGTATCTTCCACCCAAGAAGAAAAGTCCTAAGAAACGTAAACGAGAAGAAAAGCGGGTTGAAGATTATGAGTATGAGGATTTAAGTGGTTTTACAGATCTAAGTGATATTGATGACTCAGATGATCTTGATAATGCATTAGCGAGGTTGCCGGCAGAAAATCTTGATTATGAGGAAGAACCGGTAAGACCAGTAAGGTCAGCAAGGTCAGTAAAGCCAGCGAAAGTAAAAGCTAGAAAGCCACAGAAAAATCACAACCAAAAGAAAATAGTTACTGATAAAGAGGCCTATCACAAACCCAAAAGGAAATCTTTGATTATAGGAATCCAATTAATAACAACGGTTATTTTTATAGCTTCTTTACTGTTATTAAATATTTTACCGATACCTTTTTTAGTAATCTTGATAGTCATTGCTTTGTTGCTTCTTTGGGGAAATAAAAAAAGAATAGAAAATAGACGATTTGCCTTTGGTACAAGGATGTGGAGCCTTATCTTATCTGCGCTTTTCTTGGTTATTTCTTTCTATAGTGTTAGAACTTATCTGGTGATGACGGAAATTACCAAAGGAAATGAGTCAAAAGGAGTGCAGGTAACAAGAGAACCTTTTGGTTTATATATTAGTGGAATTGATGTTTATGGGGATATCGAGCAAAAAAGTAGAAGTGATGTAAATTTACTCACCTATATGAATCCCAAATCTCATCAAATGGTTCTTATTACGACACCTAGAGATTACTATGTAACGATACCCGGCGTATCTGGTGAAGATAAGGATAAACTAACTCACGCCGGTCTATATGGAGCGGGAGCGTCAGCAGATGCCCTGGCTAATTTGTATGGAACAGCAGTGCCCTTTAATGTTAGGTTTAACTTTTCTTCTTTTATGGATATAGTGGATGCACTAGGGGGAATTACCGTAGAGTCAGAAATCGCTTTTACGACTAGTCCGGATTCCGGTGAAGTAGTCGATATTGTAGAAGGGAAAAATCATCTAAACGGGAAAGAAGCACTAGCCTTTACCAGAGAGCGGCAAAACTTAGAAGATGGTGATAACCAAAGAGGAAAGAATCAACAAATTGCGATAAAAGGAATTTTGAAAAAAATGATGTCACCGGCTATTTTGCTCCACGGTAATAAATTATTAACTAATTTACCAAAGCAGGTTCAAACAAATATGTCAAGAAGTGAAGTGCAAGGATTTATTAGAGGATATCTAGGCGGAATCTTGAGATGGAAAAACGAGAACTTAGCAGCAACCGGATCTGGATCAAGTGAGTATTGCTATTCTTACAGCGGTGGTCCTTTATATGTAACCATCCCGGATGAGCAATCAGTTGAAGAGATTAAAGCGGAAATAGCTCGTGTTTATGGCAACAATTAAAAGGAAAAGAAGGAGTATGAGCAATGAGAGAGGATTACAAAAGTTATATTAAGGTATTAGAAGAGGAACTAATACCGGCAATGGGATGCACCGAACCAATTTCCCTATCTTATGGGGCGGCAAGAGCGATGTCCCTTTTAAAAACCAAGCCAACTAGTGTGTTAGTTGAAGCAAGCCCTAGCATTATTAAAAATGTTAAGAGTGTAGTCGTGCCTAATACAGGACATATGAAAGGGATTGAAGTGGCAGTAGCGGCAGGAATTATCGGAGGAGATGCAACCAAAGGTCTAGAAGTTATTGCGGCTATGAGTGAAGAAAACAAAGAAGCCATTAATGACTTCCTTAAAGAAGTGCCAATCAAAATTGAAGTCTTAAATTCAGGACATATCTTCGATATTAGAATTACCATTAAGGGAGAAGGAAAGGACTCCTCGGTAGTTCGCATCACCGATTATCATACACATATTACTTATGAAAAATCAGGAGACCAAGTCTTACTTGACTTTACGGGTCAGGCCAGCGAAGAAAGCCCAACTGATAGGTCTTTTATGAGTGTTGAGGGAATTTGGGACTTTGTTCAAGCTGTCAATATAGATGATGTAAGAGCAGTTTTAAAAAGGCAAATTGACTATAACTGTGCTATAGCAAAAGAAGGAATGGAAAGTAACTATGGTGCCAATATCGGCAGTGTGCTACTTAAATCTTGGGGAGATAATGTAAAAAATCGTGCTTGTGCCTATGCGGCGGCAGCATCTGATGCTAGAATGGATGGTTGTGAATTACCCGTTGTTATTGTCTCAGGCAGTGGCAATCAAGGAATTACCGCTTCTATTCCAGTTATTACTTATGCCCAAGAACTAAAGGTAGAAGAAGACCAATTATATAGAGCCTTACTTCTTTCGGATTTAATTGTTATCCATGAAAAAACGGGAATTGGCAAACTTTCAGCTTATTGCGGTGCAGTTTGTGCAGGAGCTGGAGCAGGAGCCGGAATTGCCTACCTAAATGGTGGCTCTTATGACGATATCACGCATACCATTGTTAATACCTTAGCAGTTGTATCAGGAATGATTTGTGACGGAGCAAAAGCTTCTTGTGCAGCTAAAATAGCTACTTCAGTACATGCTGGAATTATGGGCTATGAAATGTATCAGGCCGGGCAAGAGTTTTGCGCTGGAGATGGAATTGTGGCAAAGGGTGTAGAAAAAGCAATAGAAAATGTGGGTAAACTTGCCAGAAATGGTATGCAAGAAACGAATAATGAAATTATCCGGATTATGTTGGATTAAAATATTAAAAAAGTGGAAAAATATCTTAGGATAGTAGAAGAGTCTCCTTCATTATCATGCTAAACTTTAGTTATTAAAAGCGAAGCGAAAACAATGGAGGTATGAAATGAAAGCAAAAGCAATTGAAGGAAAAATCGTAGCTAGACCTATTATAGGATGTCTTACTCATTCGCATTTTTGGGAAGGACCTTGTCGAGCAGGTCATTATGAAGATATGACAGAGGAGGCCGAAACAAAGGCAGCAGACAAGGCTTTTGAAGATGCTAAAGAGACACTAAAAGGGGTGATTGATGAAGTACAATTACTACCTGCTATCGATGCCAGATATGATGAAAAATTCGTAGTTTCACGAGAAGTGTTTGGACAAATTGAAGAAAATATGGATCAAGTTGATTTCTTCTTATGCATGAATTGGAGAATTCCTAAACTTGAACGTTATAAAAAACCAATCGTTATTTTACAAAACGGAAATGAAGGAATCGATTTTGCAGCTTATTGCCGAGACATTGGCATTGAAGCTTATGTAGCAATGGATATGCAAGATCTAAACGAAATTGCTCATATCCTTTGGGTGAGAAAAGCAGTTGCTAATACCAGAGCTCTAGTGCTTACTGCTGGTGGTCAACCAACATTTGGTATTCAAAGTTTAATTAGAGATCCAGAGATTTTGCGTCAAAAATATGGTTTTGAAGTTATCAAACTTCCTTATAACGCTATTGTGCCTTATATGAACGAAATAACTGATGAAGAAGCACAACCCATAGCAGATAAAATTATTAAAGAATCAACCGATGTTAAGGTAAATACTACTTGGTTTCTAAATGATGTTAAATATTATTTAGCTGCGAAAAAAATGATGGATGTGTACCAATGTAATGCGTTTAGTACTGCTTGTCATGAATTATGTACTTCAGAAATACCACAAAATATGAAATTTACACCTTGTATGTGCCATTCCTTAATGAAAGATGAAGGAATACCAAGCGGTTGTGAAGAAGATTTAAACGCAATGATGGCAATGATGATTATGCAATATGGTGCTCATCGTCCAGCATTCATGGGAAATCCAAATCACGAAACAGATGAATTACTTCGTATCCACCATGCCGTGCCAGCACTTTGCATGAACGGTTATGGTAGTGAACCACTTAAATACAAATTATGGGCATTTACAGGCCAAGGATTTGGAGGAAAACTGCAAGTAGACTTTGTGGAAAATGACAGTGATTATGTAACCTTAGGTAGATTTAATCCAGCTGGTGATACAATGATTTTAAAAACCGGTGAAGTTATCAGAACAGAGTTTGATGATGTATATTGCAGTCCTTATTATTACATCAAGATGGATGATGCTAGAGAATATATGCATAATTTAGCAGGATTTGGTCATCACAATGTCCTAATCTTTGGTGATTATACAAAAATGATTAAAAAGATTGCAAAGGTAATGGGCTTTAAAATATTGGAGGGTTAAAATGATTTATTTAAATCAAGCAGCCACTAGTTATCCAAAACCACAGCGTGTGTTAAATGCACACGCTGAATCTTTATCTATCATACCAAGTGGCCAATTTAGAAGTTCTTCGGATACAGTAGGGGCAGAAGACTTATTTACCAAGTGCAAAAAAAACCTTGGTAAATTATTGGGCATTAAAAATACAGAGAGAATTTATTTTACTTCCGGGGCTACCGCCGCTGCCAACGCTATTATTCAAGGTCTTAATTTAAAGAATACGCAGGTAGTGACAACCGCTACGGAGCATAACAGTATTTTACGTCCTCTTTTTAATTTAAGGGGAGAACAGGGAGTTGTAACCGTAGTTCCCTGTGATAAAAATGGTTACGTAAAGCCAAAAGACATTGAACAATCTTTAACAACTGACGTAAAAGTAGTTTTTGTTAATCACTGTTCAAATGTTACAGGAATGGTGCAAAACATAGAAGAAATTACTAATATTGTTCATGAAAAAGGGATTCCTATTATTATTGATGCTTCCCAAAGTGCCGGATGCCTCCCCATTGATGTGGATCGTTGGGGAATAGATGGTCTGATCTTTACAGGGCACAAAAGCTTATTTGGCTCTCAAGGAACAGGTGGCTATTATGTGAAAGAAACACTGGCTTTAAAGCCCTTTATGTTTGGGGGAACCGGGTATGATAGCAGTAGAATAGAATATGATGAGAGTTTTTATGAATTTGAAGTAGGAACAGGCAACATGCCGGGTATCATTGACTTGGATGCAGGAGTTTCTTATATATTAGATAAGGGTATAGAACAGATTCAAAAAGAAGAGAGAGCAAAGATGAAAAAGCTCTATGAAGGCTTAGAAAAGTTAAAAAAAGTAATTGTGTACGGTAATTATGATACGAATTTAGGTCCTGTTTTAAGCTTTAATATTGCGGGCCTTGGCGCTTCTGATGTTTCTTATATTTTGCAAAATGCCTATCAAATTATCACCCGCACCGGTTTGCACTGCGCTCCTCTTATTCATAACTATCTAGGCAGTGGAGAAAAAGGTACCGTTCGCGTAAGTATTTCGGATTTAACAAAAGAAAGCGATATCGCTAGTTTCTTAGAAGCTATTACGGATATAGCAGATAGTGTGGAGGGCCTATGAAAGTAATTGAAACAATACGTTCGAAAGAACGCTGCACGGAATCGGGCTGGGATGCTTATGATTTGGTCTTATCAAAGCCTCTAGATGATGCATTTATTAAAGCCCTTAGACCACTTGGTAGCTTAACTTATCTAGCAATGCTTAAAAAGCCTTTTTTTAAAATAGAAAATAACAAT
>DXHJ01000152.1 GCA_019113475.1 Candidatus Dorea intestinavium
CTTTTACTTGATTTGTCGTCGTCTAAATCTAGTTCTTCATCGAAATCATCAAGATCCTTTTTCTTTGACTTCTTGCTTCCACCAAAAAGACCTTTCTTTGGTTTCTCATCATAATCATCATCTTCGAAATCGTCTTCATCGTAGAAATCATCATCATAATCATCGTCATCAGTCATCTTTATAATATCTAAGAACTTGTCTAGTACTCCCATAATCAATTATCTCCTATCGTTTCTTTTTCAAAATAGTTTCTTTCCCCGAAGATGCCAGTACCAACGCGAATCATGGTTGCTCCTTCTTCTATGGCAACTTGGTAATCTCCTGTCATTCCCATGGAAAGTAAACGCATATGAATATTATCAATGTTTTTGTCATTCATGTCAACCAATAATTTCCTAAGAGTGCTGAAAACAGCCCTATTTTCTTCGGGATTTGCCACATTTGGCGCAATTGTCATCAGCCCTTTGATGGAAATGTTTTGTAGTTTAGCAATTTCTCTTAAAATTTCTTCTAATTCTTCAGGATAAACACCAAACTTACTTTCTTCTTTGGCGACATTGACTTCAATGAGAATAGGAATAACGCGGTTATGTTTTTTAGCTTCTTTATTAATCGTATTTGCTAGTTTTAGTGAGTCCACCGAGTGAATAAGCGCCACTTTATCAGCAATATACTTTACTTTATTAGTTTGCAGGTGACCAATCATATGCCAAGAAATATCTTTTGGCATGGATTCATATTTGTCAACTAGTTCTTGCACCTTGTTTTCACCAAAGACACGAACTCCTAAATCATAAGCTTCCATTAGCACTTCTACGGGTTTTGTTTTACTTACAGAAATTAAGGTCACATCTTCTCTTTTTCTATTGGCCTTTTTGCAAGCAGCACCAATGTTGCTTTCTACTACCTTTAAGTTTTCTTTTAACAATAATCTCGCCTCTTTCTAAAAAACTACATCATTTTCCTTTATTTTAGCACCATCTAGGGCAATATGATCATAATTACTTAAACCATATTCACTCCCCTTTTTCACGATGTAATAATCATCGTTTTTGCTAAGAATTTCTACCCGTTTAAAAACGGCATAACCTTTGTTAATATTATAAACACCATCCACACTTTCTACTGCTTCTAGACGAAAACTTGCGTTAGAGTCTGTTTGAATAAGTAACTTCGAGGTTTTTTCAAAGACATCTTTGTTTAGATAAACAAGACCTTCATCACTGTTTCGGCCATAAATTGTAACGGGTGTAAAAACAGGATTATCGGTCCCATTTTCTATTAATACGCCTTGGGTGTTCGTATTACCACCATAGGTGATAAAATCTTCTGGGACAGCGTAAAAGTCTTTTTTCACAACAGAAGTTTTGGGAATCTTATAACCATAGACATTTTCTAAGACTAATTCGAGATCAATAAAACGATCTTTAAAATATCTTACCATTCCTTGGTCAAAACTTAAGTAACCAAAGTATTCGCCCTCTTTTTCTTCTATTTCTAACCCAGCTGTAACTTTCGTATCATCTTTTTTAGGAAAATTTACTAGCACACTTTGGCGATCTTTTAACTCCTTAGCTGTTTCCTCATCCAAGTTAATAGCAACTGTCCATAAATCATCAGTAATTAACTTATATAAAGGATCTCCCACTTGAACTTTGGAATTGGTGCTTAAATTGGTTCTCTTGTAATTTTTTTTGCTTATATCTTCTTTGGTAAAATCTTTTGCGTCAACCCCTTCATAGCCATCGATACTATAGGCGACAAGACCAAATAAAGGAGCATTAAAAACTTGTAAATCATCTCGGCCAGAAGATAACATCGTATCAATTTGCACGGAACGACTCATGGATGATTTGTTTTCCATGGCGCTTGCGATGGCATCTTTTAAAACATAAACTTCATCGAACTTGCTAGGATCAAATTGTGCACTCATATTATGAATTTTTTCGTAGTAAGTTGCACTTTCTTCTTCCGTAAAGCCAATTTGTTCATCAGTCTCGTTACTGGCAAAGGAAAGTTCTGAATCTGATAGGGCATAAACCCGCGTTTTAACTCCTACTTGTGAGCCTTCTGGGGCAAGATAATTGACAAAACCTGGAACTTCAGTATTAATAACTTGTTCATCTCTTTTAATAATTCCCGTATAAGCAGTATCACGGTAGAGACTTCCTTCACGAACTTCGTAAATGGAGGTTTTATCTTTGGTTAAATAAATCAAGACAGTTGCAAAGATGTAGATAAAAATCAAGCCAAAGACAATGGTTCCCATATTAAGTTTTGGTTTTTTTCGATGTTTATCTATATAACTAATATTATCACTCATAAAAAGGCCTTTCTTTATCTTCACGAAAAAAGTTGTATTAAACAATACAACTCTTTCTTTTTGTTTTTATAAGTCTTGATACATTCCCGACATATTTTCATAAACTTCATCTCTTGAAGAAGCACCTAACACCATAGAGATATAAGGAGTTTTAGCATCCTTACTCTTAGCTAACATAATCAAACAATTTTTAGCTTCTGTAGTAGTACCTGTTTTACCACCTTCAACAACAATGGTTTCCGGAGGTGTTTTCGTACCTTTTAAATAATAATTAGAATTTTCAAAAGATAAACTTCTTTTTTCACCATTAGCTTGTGTTACTTCACACTCGTAAGAAGGCGTGCTAATACAATCTACAAAATCACTATTTTTAATACAAGCATTAAAAATAAGATATAAGTCATAAGGCGTGGTGTAGTGCTCGTTATCATGAAGTCCATGAGGATTGACAAAATGAGTATGCGTAGCCATTAAATCTTGCGCCTTTTCATTCATCATATCAGCAAAGCCTTCAATGCTTCCTCCGACACTAATAGCAATGGCCGCTGCAGCATCATTACCTGAAGGTAAAAGAAGTCCGTATAAGAGGTCTTTATAGCTTATCTCATCTCCTGCCTTAATACCACAAAGACTAGCATAAGAAGGTAAATCTACGGCTTTGGCTGGAACGGTAATAGTATCGTTTAAGTCTACATTTTCTAATAATAAAAGCGCAGTCATAATTTTTGTTGTGCTAGCCGGATAAACTTGATCAAATAAATGGTGACCAAATAAAACTTGTTGTTTTTCTAAGTCAAATAATGCTGCTCCGCTAACATCTTCCGTTAAGCTATAATTAATCTCATTTACATCTGCCGTACTGACACAAAGATCTTTAGCTAAATTCGGTTGATTTACTTCGATTGCTCTATTATAGTGCTCTGTTAAATAATGGGAAACTATTTCTGTTTCACTTTTGTTGCTAGCACAGCCAAAGGTGGCAAGGACTAATAATAAAGTAATAAAAAGACTACTTATTTTTTTATTTATACATTTCACGCCAATCTAAGTCTCCTCTATCAAGCGCTAAAATTAAAATTTCAGCGGTGGCCAAATTTGTTGCCATAGGAATATTGTAGGTATCACAAAGTCTTATGACATCATTTACATCCGGATCATGTGGCTTTGGATTTGTTGGTTCTCTTAAAAAAATCAAAGCATCAATGCCATTTTGAGCAATTTGAGCACCCATCTGTTGTTTTCCACCTAATGGTCCTGGTAAATACTTATGGATATTTAAATTTGTTACTTCTTCTATTAATCTTCCGGTTGTTTCTGTTGCATAAAGGTGATGTTTGTTTAATATCCCCTTATAAGCAATGCACAGATTTTGCATTAAAGATTTTTTTGAATCATGAGCAATTAAACCTATGTTCATGCTTTTACCTCTTTTCCTCTATTTTTTCACTTGTAAGCCAATATTAAGAACAAAGCCTATCCCTATATATAGACAGACAATGGAAGTTAAG
>DXHJ01000153.1 GCA_019113475.1 Candidatus Dorea intestinavium
CCAGGTGAAGCAGCAGCACGTAAACCAGCACCTAATAATTGGAAAGTAAATGTACCTGATACCCCACCAGCCATAACAGCTAAGAATAATAATGGTTTCATCATGACATATGGGAAGTAAATTTCACGAATACCACCTAAGAATTGAATGATAATCGCACCTGGCGCAGATGATTTGGCAGAACCTTTACCAAAAATCATGAAGGCTAATAACACACCTAAACCAGGACCAGGATTGGTTTCTAATAAGAATAGAATAGATTTACCAGTTTGTAAGGATTGTTCCGTACCAAGTGGTGTTAAAATACCGTGGTTAATGGCATTGTTTAAGAATAAAATTTTCGCAGGATCAATGAAGATATTTGCTAATGGTAATAAATATCGCATCTACACCGCTAGCCATCGCATTGGTCAATGATTGAACGACTGGACCAATTCCTAGATATCCTAGAATCGAAAGTACAAATCCAATCAAACCAGCTGAAAAGTTGTTGACTAACATTTCAAATCCAGCAGCAATTTTATCTTGGAAAGCATCATCAAATTTCTTGATACACCAGCCACCTAAAGGACCCATCACCATCGCCCCAATAAACATTGGTACTGAAGATCCGACTAAGACACCCATTGTTGCAATTGCCCCAACAACTGCACCACGTTGGCCATGAACAGTATGTCCACCAGTATAACCGATTAATAATGGCAATAAATAAGTAATCATTGGTGAAACTAAATTGTTTAATTCTTTATTTGGCCACCATCCAGTTGGAATAAACAGGGCAGTAATTACACCCCAAGCAATAAAGGCCCCAATATTTGGCATGACCATTCCTGAAAGAAAACTACCGAAACGTTGCACTCTTGCTTTTAAACTCTTTTGCTGCACGTTTGCTTCCATTTTTAACTTCCTCCTCTTAATCTGTGCGGGATGGTTCTGCACACCCCACAAAAGTTTTTGTAATTGTTTACATTTTTATCTTAATCCAATAAATTACCGCTTTCAACAACATCTAAATACAGGTTTGACACAAAGAAGTGTGCCAAAGTTTGTGACACCAGTTCCAGAGATGGCACAAAACAAAAAAATGCCAGCCCTATACTAGACTAGCATTCATCTTTATGTATTTACACTAATATAATTATTATTTCACAAAATTTTTATTAATATAGCCATCAATTAAGTAACATTTGATAAAAAATGTTCAATCCCCCAATGACAAGCATCACTAAGATTGGCCGATTCTTTAGCTTTTTTAATAAAAGAAGCGCTACAATAAATAGGACAACTTTGGACATATCCAGCAAAAACCAGTTGTACACATGATTTCCGTAAAAACTATTACGCAAAATTTCTAATCCCGAAACCAAAATTAAGGCAATCACAGCAGGTCTTAAAGTTTGTAAGACATTTTGGACAATCGTTAAATTTTGATAACGCATATAATAATAGGCAATGATACTTACGATGAAACAAGAAGGCGTTACACATCCTAGCGTTGCCACAATTGCCCCGGTAATTCCAGCACTTTTAACGCCCACAAAAGTC
This sequence comes from Candidatus Dorea intestinavium, assembly GCA_019113475.1. Taxonomy (GTDB): domain Bacteria; phylum Bacillota; class Clostridia; order Lachnospirales; family Lachnospiraceae; genus Aequitasia; species Aequitasia intestinavium. The sequence continues at coordinate 1,546 of DXHJ01000153.1, forward strand.
GCCGCATTAATCGCGATTGGTCCTGGAGTCATTTGTGATAAGGTAATTAAATGATTTAGTTCGGTCGCATGAAGCCAATGATGTGTATAAACTTCTTGCTGAATCAAAGGTAAAGCTGCATACCCACCACCAAAACTGAATAGGCCTACTTTCACAAAACTCCACCATAATTGTAAATAAATCATCGACTCACCCCACGCCATGTTTGAATGATACCATATGCCAAGCAAGCCAAAATCAAATAAACCGAACTAACATTGAATAAAAGACTCGCACCGAGCACTAATAAAAAGATCAAAATCACAGTTCCTTGTTTTTTCCTGATAATAGGTAATAACATATCAAAAACCACTTGTAAAATTAAAGCCCCCACAGCTACTTGCATACCAGAAAGTAAATATTGAACCCAGACAATCTTGATAAAAACATTGTAAAGGTAGGCTAAAATCGTAATAATTCCTAGCGGTGGTAAAACAGTAGCAAGTACCGTTATCAAGACGCCAATCACCCCAGCCAACTTGTAACCTACCAAGATTGCACCATTAATTGCCATAGCCCCCGGCGCACTTTGAGCAATAGCCACAAAATCAAGCATCTCATTTTCAGTTAACCAACCGTATTTTTGAACAAATCTTTGCTTCATCAGCATAACGATGACATACCCACCACCAAAAGTAAAAGCGCTCAAAGTAAATGTAGACCAAAATAGCCTTCTTAAGCTGAACTCCTTATCCATAAATCAAATTCCTACTTTCTATAAACTATACCTATTATAATCTATTTTCCTTACTTGTGAATCTACCTGATAATTAGCTTCACTATGTAAACCTTTCTTAACATGCCAACAAAATAGAATGTTTTATTTTAAATTTTATTGTTTTTATTTAGATTAATTATAATTATAATATCCATTTACGATTGTGAAAATTTTATATTATATAAACTTTCATTTAATAATCAAAAAACATTTTATCAATCTTCTAAAAACATTAATATATCAACATTTTATTGAACCATTTTACTCAAATACACTTCTTCTCAATTTTAATTTACAAACTATTCTTTTTTATGTTTCGCTGTCTTAAAGAACGTCTGATATGTACATATATTCTATTCAAAATGAATCAAATTACCCTCTCAAGCAAACCTCCCTTATCAAAATCAATCTATTTTTGTTTTCTATTTAAATACTAGCACCATATAAAAATTCTATTTATCATTAATATATCAGCCATAATCATCAAACATAAAGAATATCATAAAATAAATAACAGTTATTTATAAGAAAAACAAAATCAATTTTTAAATAACTATAATTTTTAAACATTACTAATGTTATGATTAATAAAACGTTAGCATACCAAATGCATGATAATTGCTTTCTTACTAAAAAAGGTATATTGTATACATAGAAAGAGAAATGATGTAATTGAGAACATCATCTACGTTTGTAATACTATTGATATAAATACATTTCACATTTTTTGTTATCTAACTTTAAATTTACAAGTTTACAAAGTTTACTTATTTAGCATACATCATAACGAAAGGACGTGCCGGACATGACAAAAACTGGTGGATATAGAAAAATCGCAAACGATATAATGAATAAAATTCAACGCGGAACTTTCAAACCTGGTGAAAAGTTACCAAAACAAACAGAATTAGCTAACTTTTATGACACAAGTCGTGTAACCGTGCAAAAAGCATTGAATGTACTAACACTTGAAGGATACATTGCTTCAAAAAAAGGAGTTGGGACTTTCGTTAAAACATTAGATGAAACAACTTCTAACTTAGACTCAAGTTCAAATGAATGTCTTGGATTATCACAAAAAGTGAATGTTAACCAAACCGTAACAAGTAAAGTGGTTTCCTTCCACGTTCGTAATCCTGAAGATGAAGAATGTGAAAAATTAGCTATCCGTCCTATTGATAGTGTTTATGACATTATTCGTGTACGTTACCTTGATGGTCAACCTTTCAGAATAGAGTATAGTGTAATTCCTGTAGCCGCTCTTCCTGAATTAAACACTGCTGTATTGGAAAAATCTTTATACCAATATATTGAAAATGAAACACCTTATGAAATTGGCTCAGCTATCCGTAAGATTAAAGCTGATATGTCAGATAGATATGATCAAAAGTATTTAGAATGTCAATTGTTTGATCCAGTTCTTGAAATTGAACAAGTCGTTACTTTTGGTGACGGACGCCCATTTGAACTATCCGAAATTCGTTACCGCTACGATAAAGGATGTTTTATCGCTATTCATTCAATTTAATCAACTCAAACCACTTATCCTAAAACTCGGAAGTTTATTCTTTCGAGTTTTTTTGTTTGTGAATAATCAAAATTATTATTATCCTCTTTTAAATTATTACCAAACTAAAACACCTTATATGTAAACTTGTCAACCTTTATATGCCAACTTATGTATACATTCAATAATAACACCACTTCTAAAGGCATTTTAAGTGATAAGTTATTTAACAAACATAAAAATAGCTGATATATAGCGTTTTTATAGGTGTTATTATTTTAAAAAGCACTTGATTTTTTTATTGAAATAACCGATAATGCAAATAAAGAAAACAATATGTAAGCTTTACACCTTTACATATTAAGTTTACTTTTAGGGGATGCTCAAGAATATAAAAATGATTGAGTATATAGGGGGAAATAAATATGAGAAACAAAAACTTCATCAGATTAGCAGTTATCGGGACAATTTTTTCATTAGGTGGCGTATTCGTTGTTCCACAATTTCAAAACAACGATGCTCAAGCCAGTGAACCAACTAAATTAGTTGCTTTTGAAAAACAAGGTAGCCACTTAGGAAAAACCATTAATAGCGCTCGTGGATCAAAAACTGTTAAAGTTACTTTAGATAAAGCACAAAAAGAAGCTCAAAAGAAGGCTCAAGTAAAAAAAGTAACTGTCAAAGAAACTAAAACTTCTCAAACAGCTACTTCAAAATCAGAAACAAAAGAAACAAAAGTAGAAAGTACAACAACTTCTACTCAAAGTGTTGAAGTTACACAAAGTACAGCGACAAATACATCAAATACCAATCAAGCACCAGCAACACAACCACAAAGCGCTCCTGTTCAACAAAGTGCTCCTGCCCAAGCGGCACCCGCACCACAAGTTGATACTAGTGGTTTTAACTTTAATGGTCACCACTATCCAATCGCTTGGTTCTCTGGTTCAGGTTATGTACCTGCAGATGGCAATATCTACCGTTGGAGCGAAATGCCAAACCACTACTTAATCGAACGTACAGGCATGGCTGGCGGGACTATTCGTGAGCTAGGGATTGGATCACAAGTGACTATAGACGGTCAGACCTATACTATCTTTAACGTGATATCTGGCGTTGCAAATGACGAAAACGCTTTTAATATCTTGACATCTCAAGGTGCAGCAATCACTTTCCAAAGCTGCGATGCTACTTACGGTGCCAATGGTTTAGCAAACTTAACAATCTGGTTTGCAGCCTAAGCATAAAATCCAAATTCTATCTAAAAAAGCCGCGATTATCTTAACGTAATCGCGACTTTTTTGTTACTCTATTACTGTAATAAAATACCTAATGCAAAACTCAGTACATGAACAAATGAACCTACTGCTAAAATTTTTACCGCACAAATAAACGTTTGGCTCTTCACTTGAACGGCGAGTAATTTTTGTGTTTCTTGCCAAACAAACGGTAGACTTACTAAGCTTAATAAAGTCATCACAGGCGCTAAATGTAAAGCAACCGTCGCAACAATAGATAAATAAGCGAAGCGATTCATATTTACAAATACGTTTAATGCACGTCGTTTGCCAAGATAATGAACGATGGTATAACGATTATTCTTCTCATCTTCTTCTAAATCGCAAATATTATTGGCCAACATCAAATTAGCAATCCATAAAGTATTAGGTAATGAAATCAGAAAAATCGAGCCGATGGTGCTAAAATTCCAAATAAACTGATCATAAGCATTTAAATAAACACAAATGAGCGAAATCATAAAGCCCATCGTAAAACCAGAGAAAAATTCGCCTAGGGGTAAACTTGATAATGGGCGCGGACCAGATGAATAAAATATGCCAACCAAATAGCAATACAACCCCATCACCAACAATGGCCAACCAACAATCATTGACAAACCTATTCCCATCAAAGCCGAAACAATAATTAAGCCCATCATGATGCGAAAGACTAACTTCAATGACAGATTTTCTCTACCTATAATATTGGTTTTATGCTTATAATCATGAACATCGGT
>DXHJ01000154.1 GCA_019113475.1 Candidatus Dorea intestinavium
GTACGATTTTGTGTGATCAAATTAGTGAGTCTAATTATTTAGAAGATACAAGCTCAGAAGTAGTTAATGCGGAAATTAAACAGCTTTCCACTTTTTATAATGGTCGTATTATGCTTATAGATAACCATTACAAAGTAAAAGCAGATACCTATGACTTGGATTTGGGAAAGACGATTATTTCTTCGGATGTTATTAAATGTTTTAAAGAAAATGGCATTAGTGCTAGTCAATACGATAAAGTAAACCAATATATTGAGATTACATCCCCAATCCTAGATAAGGAGAAAAATACAGTAATTGGTGTCATGCTAGTTAGTGTTTCCACCAACTCTATAGCTGATACCATCACTATTTTAGAGCGTACTGCTAATTTGGTTCTGATTATGGTAGTTGCCTTAGTGGTGTTAATTTCCTTTTTAATTGGCTCGCAAATGATTAAGCCTTTCCGGCGAATCACGCAATCGATTGAAGGTTTAACGGAAGGATATGATGATGATTATCTTCATGTTAACACTTATTTAGAAACGGAAGTTATTTCCGACGCTTTTAACAAAATGCTTGGGCGCATGAAGGTTCTTGATGATTCCCGTCAAGAATTTGTTTCCAATGTCTCACACGAACTGAAGACACCACTGACGTCGATGAAAGTGCTTTCTGATGCTTTGTTGTCACAAGAAAATGTACCAAATGAACTTTATAAAGAATTTATGACTGACATGTCAAAAGAAATCGACCGGGAAAATGTGATTATTAATGATTTATTATCTCTGGTAAAAATGGATAAGACTTCGCAAGATTTGAATATTAAATTAGAAAACATCAATGAGCTAGTGGAGCGTATTTTAAAAAGATTAAGACCGGTGGCAGCAGTAAATAACATTGAGCTAATCTTTGAAAGTTACCGTAAAGTTATGGCAGAAGTTGATGAAGTGAAACTATCTCTAGCCTTATCGAACTTGGTGGAAAATGCGATTAAATATAATCGGGATAATGGGATGGTAAAAGTGACATTAGATGCTGATCATAAATGGTTTACTATCGATATTGCAGATAGCGGAATTGGTATTTCTAAAGAAGATCAAGAGCATATCTTTGAAAGGTTTTACCGAGTCGATAAATCGCACTCAAGAGAAATTGGGGGAACGGGGCTTGGACTTTCTATTGCCAGAAGTGCAACTTTGATGCATAGAGGTGCCATTAAGTTAGAATCTGAGATTGGTATAGGAACAATCTTTCACATTCGCATACCGTTAAATTATATTTCATCCTAGGAGGCAATAATGAGAAAGAAAATAATGATCATGGTTTTTGCTTTGCTGTTGCCTTTGCTCGTTGGATGTACGGCGAAGAAAAATGGTCAAGATGTTGAAGATTTTGTGATGTATAAAAATATCCAAAATGACGGGCTAATAAAAGAAGAACATGATTTACCAAGGCTTGCAACAAAAGAAGTGGTAAAAGAAGTGCTAGATTTGATGAATAAAGGTTCAGTAAAAGAAGAGTTTGAGAGTGTTTTTCAAGGAGGAGTTAAAGTACAAAACATAAGCTTTGAAAGGACTAATTTATATTTGGATTTTAATACTAAATATAGAAAAATGGATATAACGTCAGAAGTTTTACTGCGTTCAGCTTTGGTACAAACTTTGACTCAATTTGAAAATATTAGCACCGTATCCTTTACCATAAATGAAGAAGAAGCCGTTAATACAGATGGCAGAACCCTAACGAATATGACAAATAACGATTTTGTCCAAAATATAGGAAGTTCCATTCATTCAACTTTAACGGCGGAATTAACCTTGTTTTATGGAAATGAAAAAGGTGAAAAACTAGTAAAGACGAGCAAGAGTGTTAAGTATAATAGTAATTCAACAATTGAAAAATTAGTTGTGGATCAACTATTAAAAGGACCGAAAAAGAAAGGGCAAGAAGCCACTATTCCGGCAGACACAACGGTTTTAAATGTAACTGTTAAGGATAAGATATGCTATGTAAATTTGAGTGAAAGCTTTATCACTAGTCCCTTAAAAGTAAGCCCAGAAGTTTGTGTCTATTCAATTGTTAATTCGATTATCGAAAATAGTACCGTTGATAAAGTGCAACTATCGGTAGGAGGAGATACCAATGTTTTATTTCAGGGAATTATTGATTTAAACAGACCTCTCTCAAGCAGACAAGATTTGGTAAAAGAATGATCAAAAAACGAATATTATGTAACCTTGCCTTTGTCATAATAATATTCATTTATGTAAGTCATATTATGGGCTGGAAGGAAGATAGAAAAAGTAGCTACTTTCAGTCCATGAAATATTTTAAGGAACATGAAGTCCTTCCTGTTAAAGGCACGGTAATCAAAAAAGAATTAAAAGCAGATCAACAAATTTTATATCTTAAAAACAATTCTATTATATCCCAGAATCATCTTTTTAAATTTTCCAAAATTATGGTAGAAGACAAAGACATAATGCCAGTAAAAATCGGTCAGACTTTAAGTTTTAAAGGAACAATGACCTTCTTTAAAGTTGCCAAAAATCCCGGTAACTTTGATCCTGTTCGTTATTATACGAGTGAAAAAATAGAAGCCTATATAAAACTGAATAAAGTAGAAAAAATAGAGGGAGAAGAAGACCGTTTACAAGAAGGACTTTATAAACTAAGAAGCAATTTTTCTAATAAAATACAAGAAATTTGTGGTGTAAAAAATGGTAGTATCCTAAGTGGTATTTTATTGGGAGAAAAAGGCAATTTAGATAAAGACACGAAGGAACTTTATCGAAGCGTTGGTATTGGCCATTTATTAGCTGTATCAGGTCTGCATTTGTCAATTATAGGTGAAGGCCTTTATCAGCTCTTGAGAAAGAAAAGTGGTTCCTTTCTTGGAAGTGGCTTAGTAGGCAGTATCTTTTTGCTTCTTTATATTTTAATGATTGGGGTGACGCTATCAGTTATTCGGGCTTTTGTCATGTATTTGTTTCGTATTGGCGCGGATATCTTTGGTAGAAAATACGATGCAAGAACGGCTCTTATGAGTGCAGCGCTACTCCTTTTAATCTATAATCAAGACTATTTATATCAGGGTGGGTTTTATTTATCTCTAGGAGCGGTTCTTGGTTTCTCAATAATTAAGGAAAATAAGCTAAAAAGCATCGGCTTAAACTTGGTTTTACTAGGGCCTCTGGCTTTTTTCTTCTATGAAATACCCACCTATTCTTTCCTTTTAAACCTTCTTGTTATCCCGCTGCTAAGCGTGTTATTTATGCTTGGTTTACTTGGTGGGTTGGGTTTTCTCATTTGTCCCATGATGGGTACCCTTTGCTTTTCTATTTGTAATGCTATTGTAAATTTTTATAATCTTATTAGTGAATGGAATCTTTCTTTACCACTAGCTAGAATGGTTCTAGGTCGACCTTCTTTTTTGAAGCTAGGAGGTTATTACTTATTGTTGTTGCTTTTTTTATTCTTACTAAAAAAGCAACAAGTAAAAACGATAAAAAAGGGAATTTTTCTTCTGGCTTTTTGGGCTTTTGGTATTTTTATATTTACCATAAAAGCCCCAAGAAGAGGGGCGGAAATAACGATGTTAGATGTCGGACAAGGAGATTGTCTGCTTATTCAAACGGTGGATAATAAGAACTACTTAGTGGATGGTGGTAGTTCTTCGATTAAGGAGGTAGGCAGACAGCGAATAGAATCCTACCTTAAGTATAAAGGAATTAAAAACATCGATATGGCCTTTATAAGTCATGGTGATTTTGATCATTATGGCGGAATTAAAGAATTACTAGACCGTAGCGATTACAACGGTATTAAAATTAAAAGTTTAATGGTCCAAAGAAAAGAAGTACAAAATGAAGCGATATTAGAACTAGTAGAAGAAGCGAAAGCCAAAAATATTACAATAATAGAAGGAAAAACCGGATCTTTTATTCAAGACAAAGAGGGAAAAATCACAGTTATCCAATCTCCTCATATTGCTTCCACCTCAAATAACAACGACTCCTTAATCCTTGTCTATGAATTTAAAGGTTGCCAGATTTTGCTAACAGGGGATATAGAAGAAGAGGCAGAAAAAGAATTGCTAGAAATGCTAAAAAAATCCCAGGAAGAATTTGCAATTTTAAAAGTCGCCCATCATGGTTCTAATACGAGTACTTCGAAAGAACTCTTAAAAGAGATTAAGCCAAGGATAGCGCTAATTTCAGCAGGTGTTAATAACTCTTATGGGCATCCCCATGAAGAGACCCTAAATCATTTAAAAGAAGCAGGTACGTTGGTTTATGATACTGCTTCTAAAGGAGCTATTAGTATATTGATTAATGAAGAGAGAAACCTTATACTTAAGGAATATGTGAGGGAAATAGATGAAAAATTTAAATGATGATTTAAAAAAACATGATTTTAAAAATGTCTATCTTCTTTATGGAGAAGAGGACTATTTAAAAAAACAATATAAAGAAAAACTAAAACAAGCAATATTACCAGAAGATAACTCCATGAACTATGCCTATTTTGAGGGGAAAGGAGCAGACGAGCATGAGATTATCATGCTTTGTGAAACGATGCCCTTTTTAGCCGAAAAACGACTGGTGGTAGTTGAAAATTCGGGATTTTTTAAAGTGAAAAAAGATGAAATGGGAAGCTATATTGCTAATATACCAGAGAGCACCGTACTTGTTTTTGTGGAAAATGAGATAGATAAAAGAAATAAGGTTTATAAAGAAGTTGCAAAAAAAGGGCGGGCCATTGAGATAAAAATTCAAGATGAACGAACTTTAATTTTATGGATTGCTTCCTTAATAAAAAAAGAAAATAAAAAGGTAAAAGAAAGTACAATTCGCTATCTTATTGAAAAAGCAGGAGACAATATGGAGTCCTTAAGTAATGAGCTGGAGAAATTGTTTTCTTATACTTTAGATCAAGAAGAAATCACTATCAAGGACATTGATGAAATTGTCACCGTTCGCTTACAAAATCATATTTTCGATATGGTAGATGCTGTTTCTACAAAAAAACAAAAAAAAGCCTTAGATCTTTACAATGAACTACTAGCCCTAAAAGAACCGCCTATGAGAATTCTTTACATGTTAGGACGCCAATTTAGACAACTTTATGAAGTAAAACAATTAAAAAGCGAAGGGTATTCTAAGAGCCAAATAGCAAGCAAAGCTGGGATGCATCCTTTTGTAGTAGGCAAAACAATGGTGCAAAGTGATCAATTTTCCCTAAAAAAATTAAAAGAAATCATGGAAGATGCGCTAGATCTGGAAAAAGCAGTGAAAACAGGAGATTTAAAAGATATTACCAGTGTAGAACTATTTATTGTAAAACATAGCTCTTAAGTGATATACTGACTTAGATAACGTAAATGGAAAGGATAGAAAAAAGTGGAAATAAGCCAAGATCATATTAGAAATTTTTGTATAATAGCACATATAGACCATGGAAAATCAACACTTGCTGATCGTATCATCCAAATGACAGGACTTTTAACGGACCGTGAGATGCAGGCACAAGTTCTTGACAATATGGATTTAGAGAGAGAGCGGGGAATCACAATTAAGGCACAGACGGTACGGACTGTCTATAAAGCTAAGGATGGGGAAGAATATATCTTTAACCTTATTGATACACCAGGACACGTAGATTTTAACTATGAAGTCTCAAGAAGTTTGGCCGCCTGTGATGGTGCCATTTTAGTAGTGGATGCCGCTCAAGGTGTGGAGGCACAGACGTTAGCCAACGTGTACTTGGCTCTTGATCATGACTTGGATGTAATGCCAGTAATCAATAAAGTGGATCTGCCAAGTGCTGATCCAGATCGAGTAATTGAAGAAATAGAAGATGTTATTGGCATTGAAGCCCATGACGCCCCACTTATTTCAGCAAAAACAGGCTTAAACGTTGAACAGGTGTTAGAGCAAATTGTTACCAAAGTGCCAGCCCCCATCGGAGATCCTAATGCTCCGTTACAGGCTTTAATCTTTGACTCTATCTATGATTCTTATAAAGGGGTTATTGTTTTTTGCCGCATAAAAGAGGGAACCATTAAACAGGGAACACCAATTAAAATGATGGCTACTGGAGCTACAGCAGAGGTTGTAGAAGTAGGCTATTTTGGGGCAGGACAATTTATTCCGTCGGATTCCTTAAGTGCGGGCATGGTAGGATATGTTACGGCTAGCCTTAAAAACGTCAAGGACACGCGAGTAGGAGATACCATCACAAATTCAGAGCGTCCCTGTGAAAAACCATTACCAGGCTATAAAAAAGTAAATCCAATGGTTTATTGCGGGATGTATCCAGCAGACGGCGCAAAATATCAAGACCTAAGAGATGCCTTAGAAAAATTACAATTAAACGATGCAGCGTTGCAATTTGAACCAGAAACCTCTATTGCTTTAGGTTTTGGTTTCCGTTGTGGTTTTCTGGGGTTATTACACTTAGAAATTATTCAAGAAAGATTAGAACGAGAATATAACTTAGACTTAGTAACAACAGCACCAGGCGTTGTTTATAAAATTTATAAAACGAATGGGGAAGTGATGGAACTTACCAATCCTTCTAATATGCCAGAACCAACAGAAATTGATTATATGGAAGAGCCAATTGTTAAGGCGGAAATTATGGTAACGGCAGAATTTATAGGTTCTATTATGGATCTTTGTCAAGAAAGAAGAGGAATCTATGAGGGGATGGAATATATCGAGGAAACCAGAGCAGTTCTTCGCTACCAATTGCCTTTAAATGAAATTATTTATGATTTCTTTGATGCTCTTAAATCAAGATCGAGAGGTTACGCTTCCTTTGACTACGAAATGGATGGCTACCAAAAGTCAAATCTGGTTAAATTGGACATTTTAATTAATAAAGAAGAAGTGGATGCACTTTCTTTTATTGTTCATGCAGATACTGCGTATGAACGTGGTCGTAAAATGTGTGAAAAACTAAAAGAAGAAATTCCAAGGCAACTCTTTGAGATTCCCATCCAGGCAGCCATTGGTAGTAAAGTAGTAGCCAGAGAAACGGTAAAAGCGATGCGAAAAGATGTACTAGCTAAATGCTATGGTGGTGACATCTCAAGAAAAAGAAAACTTTTAGAGAAGCAAAAAGAAGGTAAAAAACGGATGAGGCAGGTGGGAAATGTAGAAATTCCTCAAAAAGCCTTTATGAGCGTTTTGAAATTAGATGATAAATAATGAAAAAAGAGTTAGAGCTATATTTACACATTCCTTTTTGTGTAAAAAAATGTAACTATTGTGACTTTCCTTCCGGACCCAGTACCAAAAAAGTCCAGGAAGAATATGTTAAGCAGTTAATTAAAAAAATAGAAGATAAACGTGACTTTGCTAAAGATTATGAGGTAAGTACCATCTTTGTTGGAGGTGGTACTCCAACTATTTTGGCAACTTCCTTATTGGATCAAATCTTTGAAAAAGTTTTTGCTGTTTTTAAGGTTAATAAAAAGGCAGAAATTACCACGGAAATGAATCCGGGCACGGGAAACTTAACCTATCTAAAAGAACTTAAAAAAATGGGTATTAATCGCTTAAGTTTGGGGTTACAAAGTACCAATGACTTAGAATTATTAAAGCTTGGCAGAATTCATACTTATGAAGATTTTCTGCGGACGTTTAAAGAGGCCAGGGAAGTGGGATTTGATAATATTAATGTAGATTTAATGAGTGCCATACCAGAACAGACAATCGCTTCTTGGATTCAGTCACTAAAGCACATTGCCAGAATTGCACCAGAGCATATTTCCGCTTATAGTTTGATTGTGGAAGAAGGAACGCCGTTTTATGAAATGGAACAAAAACATTTGTTAAACTTACCAAATGAAGAAGATGAGCGAAGAATGTATAAGGAAACTAATATTATTTTAAAGGAGTATGGCTATCACCGGTATGAAATATCAAATTATGCCAAGGAAGGTTATGAGTGCCAACATAACTTAGGTTACTGGGAAAGAAAAGAATATTTAGGACTAGGTTATCAGGCAGCCTCTTTAATCAATAACAAAAGGTTTGTTGAAGGAGAAGAAGCAGAAGTTCTGACCATCAAAAATCAGATGGAAGAGTTTATGTTTTTGGGACTACGAAAAATGGTCGGCATATCGAGCCGTGAGTTTTATAAAACCTTTAATAAGGAAATTCATCATGTTTATGGTAAGGTGCTTAAAGATTTAAAACACAAAAAATTAATTAGGGAATCCAAGGGATATATCGCTCTAACCGAAAAAGGAATAGATCTTAGTAATTATGTGTTAAGTGAATTCTTATTTTAGGAGGAATAAAGATGCTAGAAGCAATAAAAAATAGAAGAAGTGTAACAAGTTATGATTCGACAAAAGAAGTGGAAGAAGAAAAGCTACGAGAAGTTTTAAAAGCTGGTAGCATAGCACCTTCTGAGCAAAACCTACAACCTTGGAAATTTATCGTTGTAAAAGACAAAGAAATGAAAAAAGGCCTAGCGTTTGTTGATCATGAGCAGTATTGGCTAGAGGAGGCCCCGATTTTACTGGTGTGCGTGGCTAATCCGACGGTTTGGATTGGGGGTCAGCCTATCTACGTCCATGAAGAAGCGGAGTTTATGGGGCTTAAAAGAGTGATTCGCGATACTTCTATGGCCATTATGCAAATGGCAATAGAGGCGGAAAATCAAGGACTTGCTTCTTGCATCACTGCTTGGTATCAACAATTAGATGTAAGACCTTTACTGGAAATTCCTGAAGATCAATATGTAGTAAGTATTATGGCTTTAGGCTATGGAAAAGAAGAACCAGAAGAAAAACCTAGAAAAGAATTAGAAGATATTATATATTATGAAAAATGGAAAAGCTAAGATAATAGCTTTTCCATTATTATTGTATAGAGTTCTTCATTTTTTTCAGTCCAGTTATTGGCGACTTTTTCGGCTTCGGCTTTAGAAGGAACAGAAAGGTTTAATTCAATAAGCGGATTTCCCTTTTCTAT